>CAKTSO010000082.1 GCA_934613185.1 uncultured Clostridia bacterium
TTCGGATGAACGAGACGCTTTCGCGCGAACTGCCGACGATGACGCTCCTTTTTTGGGGCGGCGTTTTCTGCGCGTTTTCCTACGACCTTTTTCGCCTGCCGCGCGCGCTGCTGCGCGGAAGATTTGCCGCCGGGGTGTTGGACGCACTTTGGACGGCGCTTTGCGCGGCACTGCTTTTGTATTTGACATATCGCGGAAACGGCGGGGCGCTTCGATGGTACGTCTTTTTTGCCGCAGCACTCGGCGCGGGCGTTTATTCGGCGGGCGTCGGCGGCGTGTTTCGCGGCGTGCTGCGAAAGCTTTCGATTCGTTTGCGCAAAAAGTGTGGAAAAATCCACCGCAAGGAATCGGATTAGTACTTTTCAAGTGTGGGTAGATTGTGCTATGATAATCGAACAGGAGGCGCAAGTGCGCCGTGCTTGAAAAAACGGGGAGGGGATCGCCATGTCCGGCAGACGCCGCGTTCGGGTCAAAAAGCGCTTTTATGTATTGATCGCCGGTCTCATCGCCGTGTTTTTTGTCGTGCAGTTCATTCGCGCGGATCAAAAGCTCGCGCAGCAGAACGCGCAGCTTGCCGAACTTGACGCGCAGATTTCCCGGATGCAGGCGTATAACGATTCGCTCGAAACGCAGATCGCCGAGGCCGATTCGCTGGAGAATATCGAAAAGACCGCAAGAGAACAGCTCGGCTGGGTGAGGGAAAATGAGATTCTGTACACCGCCGAAAGCTTCGACGGGACTGCGCAGGAACAATAAAGAACGTGAAGATGAAAAACGTCGCTGAATCAAGCGGCGTTTTGCTGTTTTCGATCGAAAATGGGAATAAAAAATAGGAATTAGTAATAGAGATTGTAAGTTTAAGGAGAGATTTATGCAGACAAAAGCGATTCGGCGCGTCGCCGCCATCGATATCGGAACGAATTCCGTTCGCCTCGCGCGCGGCGTGATGAACGACGGGCGTTTTTGCATGGAGCAAAAAGATCTGGAGACGACCCGCATCGGAGAGGGAACGACGACGACCGATCGCCTGTCGGACGAGCCGATGCGCCGCACGGCGGACGCCGTCGCATTTTTTGCGCGGCAGGCAGTGGATTCCGGGTATGCGCTTTTGGGCGCGTATGCGACGAGTGCCGTGCGGGAAGCGCCGAATAAGGACGAATTTCTTGCACTTTGTCGGGCGCGCGGCGTGGAAGTCGAGGTGCTTTCGGGGCACGCCGAGTCCGCCGTCGCCTATTACGGCGCGGCGCAGGGGAAAGCGGGCGTGTGCGCCGTGGCGGATATCGGCGGCGGCAGCACGGAATTGAGCTTCGGACGAGAAGGACGGCTCGAATTCGGGCAAAGCGCGCGCGTGGGCGCCGTGCGCATGCGGGAGATGTTCGCAAAAGACGACGGGAGTTTGGACGACGCGGTGTATGACGCGCTGCTCGCTCATGTGAAGTCGGCGCTCTTGCCGATCGCGGAAAAGATCCCGAAGGGCGCGGCGCTGATCGGCGTGGGCGGAACGTTTACCTCGCTTGCCGCGATGCAGCAGCGCCTGACGGTTTACGATCCCGCGCGCGTGCAGGATTTTTTGCTGCGCGCGGACGACATCGAATCGTTCAGCCGTACACTCTGCCGCATGTCGATGGAACAGCGCCTCGCGCTGCCGGGGCTCAAGAAAAAGCGCGCCGACATCATGCCCTGCGCGGCGGTGATCGCCCGGGCGGTGATGGAGACAGTGGACGCAGACGCGATCTGTGTCAGTGAGCGCGATGGTCTGGAGGGCTATGCGCAGGCAAAAGCGATCGGCATTTTAGAACGTTTGATCGATTAAAACGAAAAAACAAAAATACAAAAGAGCCGTGAAAGATCGTGTTTCACGGCCTTTTTTTTGCAAAAATGTGTTTGTCATAATTGAAACGATAAAATGCGATTATAAACAATGAAATTATAATATAATAAGCGTTAAAAGAAAATTAACATACGAATAATCGATAAAACGATTGCAATAAAACCAAACAACGCCTATAATAAACGCAACTGAGAAAAGGCATAATTGCCTGTTTTCATGCTTTTCAATCAAAATTCAAACAAAAAGGAGAAATTCGACGATGAAAACAAATAAGTTTCGATGGGTTCGCCGGGCGATCGCTTTGGCGGCGACGCTCGTTCTGCTGCTGAGCTTTGTCCCGTCGGCGCTGGCGGAACCCGCGTATTGCGCATGGATCGGCGAGACGGGCTATGAGACGCTGGAAGCGGCGGTCAATGCGGCGCAAAGCGGCGATACGATCACGCTCGGCGAGGGCGTTTATACGCTTTACAACAAAGGCGCCGTGACGAAGGATAAAGATCTGACGTTTGTCGGAGCGGGCGCGGACAAGACGACCTGGCTGATTGGGCCGAAGGTTCCGGATCCCGAAAAGTTCGGCACCGAATACAACAGCGATTACAGCTTTGACGGCCGCGGAAGCGAAATGAAAGAGACCGTCACGTTTCGAAATATGACGCTTCAAAGCGGCAGTGTGGATTATCTCGGCTTTGCGGGATGTGACAATACGGTCGTCGAGAACTGCGTGATCGAGGGCAAGACCTTTTATTGGGGCTATTCGTCCGCTGTTTTTAACAACACGACGTTCATTGTACCCACCGGCGACTACGCGGTCTGGACGTACAGCTCTCCCGTCATGACATTCGAAGGCTGTACGTTCCATGCTTCCGGCAAGGTGATCAACGTCTATACCGATTTCGGCGCGGGCAAGAACGACATTACCGTGAATTTCATTGACTGCACCGTGGATTCGACCGCAGCCGCCAAAAGCGCGCTGAACATCAACGACCAGAACATGGGCGAGTATCAATACTACGTCAATATCTCCGGCGTCAATTCCGTCAGCGGTCTTAATCCGGACGACGTGACCTGCTCGCGTCTGTTCGGTTTCGGCGGGACGCAGAAGCCGGATAACAATTCCGGCAGAAGTGTCGTCAGCATCGACGGCACGGTTGTCTGGGAAGACGGGGCCATGGTGTCCCACGCTGTCGAAACGGAGAACGACATTTACACGGACGGCTATGCCGACGATGCCTTCACGATTACGGTCATCGAAGACTGGGCGAAGCAGGAGGACGGTTCCTGGACGCGCACGATCGAAAAAGTGTGCGACTACTGCGGCGATACGGAACGGGTCGTCGAGACGAAATATCCCGTGCATTATGATTTGAACGGCGGTGCGGGAACCGCCGACGCCGATGAAGTCCGTCTTCCCGGCGAAGAGGTCACGCTTCGCACGGCGCCGATGCGCGAAGGCTATCGGTTTGCCGGCTGGAACACGAGCAAAGACGGCAAGGGAACAAACTATGCGGCGGGCGACACGTTCGTCATGCCCGACGGCGCGGTGACGCTTTTCGCGCAGTGGGAAGTGATTGTTCCCCAAACGGGCGACGCGGCGCATCTTGTGCCGTGGATCGGCGTGCTGACGATGGCGCTTGCGGGCGCGGCGGTGCTTTGGAAAACGAAAAAAGCGCGTCAGAATTGATCTGACTGCCTCCGGACAAGAAAACAATCGGTTTTGCAGGGGTACTGCGGCTGAATAACGCCGCCGCAGTACCCCTTGATATTTCTCGTTTTGGCGTTGTGAAAATGCCTGAGCGACGCTTGTTTTCTTATCCGGAAGCAGTCTTTTTGCATAACAGCGGTGCAAAATATCTAAAACGTGCGGTTCATTGGAACATGAGCCGCACGTTTTTTACTGTCAGGACAGTTTCAGTATTTTTTCGGCGTTTTTGTGCAGGATCGCCTCTTTTTCCGATTCGGAAAGCTCTAAAAGATCGAGAAAGTCAAGATCCATTTTCGGCGCGTGCCACGGGCAATCGGAGCCGAAGAGGATATTGTCCGCGCCGTGACGCTCGACGATCTTCTTTGCGGCGGGAAGCGGAATGGTGCCCTTGCCGAAGGACGTGTCAAAGAAAAGCGGCAGGCCGCAGAGCGTCGACGCGACAGATTCCCAATCGGCCAGCGCGCCCCAGTGGGCGGCGACGACGGTTGTATCAAGCCATCGAAGCGCGCGGGAAAGCCGCGCGGGAGAGCAGTTTGCGGGCCCGGCGAAACCGAGATCATACCCCGCGTGGAAGACGACGGGAAGACCGAGGCGCGAGATTTTTTGATAGATCGGACGCATTTTTTCGTCGTCGACGCGGAAATTTTGATATTCGGGGTGAAATTTGATCCCGCGAAGACCGAGCGACGCGATGCGGTCCAGTTCTTCGAGCGCGTTTGGCGCGTCGGGATGCACGGAGCCGAACGAGATCAATCGATCGCTGTGGATCGACGCGGCGAAATCATTGACGCTCGTTTGCTGATGCGCATTCGTGGCGATATTCAAAACGACCGCGCGGTCGACGCCGTCTTCGTCCATGCGGCGAAGGAGCCCGACGGCCGTCCCGTCGGTATAGATCGAAATCCCGCCGCTTGCGTGTTGCAGCGTTTCCATGGCGCGGGGCGCGAGGCGGTCGGGGAAGCAGTGCGTGTGAAAGTCGATGATCATGGAGTGTCTCCCGTTGGGTTTTGATTCAAAAAAATCGGAACTTTATTATTGTAATCGCGCACACTGCGATTGTAAAGCACGCATAAGGCGCGGCGCGCGGGCGGACAATAAGACGAGAAGAAAGTCGTGGGAGGCGCATGCATTTTGAAAAAAACGGTAAGACGGATCGCGGGCGCCGCCGCATTGTTCCTGATCCTGTTTTCGCACAGCGGCTATTGCCGAAGCATCGACGCGCTTCCGCAAACGATCATTCTGCCAAAGGATACGGCGGTCGAATTCGCGCTGCCGCGCTTTGTCGCGCTCCAAAACAAAACGGACGACGCGCTGCCTGTCAGCGTTGACGAGGGGGAAGCGTTGACGGCGCGTCTTGCCGCGGAAACGACGGGAAGCGCGCAGACGTCGTTTTCCCTTTTCGGAATCACATTGAAACCGGTGCGCGTCAGCGTCGTGGAGGATCGCTGTGTCGGACAGGGAGGGCAGATCGTCGGCATCGCGCTTTTGACCGACGGCGCGCTTGTCGTGGGGACGAGCCGCGTGCTGGCGGACGACGGAACGTGGCGCGATCCGGCGGGCGAAGCGGGGCTTGCCGCGGGCGATCTTTTGACGCATATCGACGGGGAAAAGATCGAAGACGCGTCGTTTGTGAGTCGGCGGCTTGCAAATTTAAACGGTGAGCGCGTGACGCTGCGCCTCGTGCGCGACGAAAAGACGCTGGAACTTGCCGTGCAGCCCGTGCGCGAGGCGGGAAGCGGCGCGTTTCGTCTCGGCGTCTGGGTGCGCGATTCGACGGCGGGCGTCGGGACGCTGACGTATGCCGACGCGGAACGCGGAACCTACGGCGCGCTCGGCCACGGGATCGTCGACAACGACACAAAGCAGTATCTGACGGTGCAGGACGGCAGGATCGCCGCGGCGCGTGTGACACAGATCACGCGCGGGCAGTCCGGCGCGCCGGGGCAGATCATGGGAAGCTACACGCTCGACGAAGCGGCGCTCGGGAATATCTGCCGCAACAACGAATTCGGGATTTACGGCGCGCTTTGGAGCGATCCGACGCAAAATACGATCCCGATCGGCTATCGCAGCCAGGTCGAAACGGGGCCGGCGCAGATATTGAGCGCTGCGGACGGCGAGCTTCGCGCCTACGACTGCGTCATTGAGAAGATCACGCCGCAGCGAAGTGCACAGGCGAAAAGCCTTGTGGTGCGCGTGACGGACGCGCGGCTTCTGGAACTTACGGGCGGGATCGTGCAGGGGATGAGCGGCAGCCCGATCGTGCAGAACGGACGTCTCGTCGCCGCCGTGACGCATGTGTTCGTCAACGATCCGCAGCGCGGCTACGGCGTATTTATCGAATGGATGCTGGAACAAAGCGACGCGCTCGGCTTGAAAAACGA
Organism: uncultured Clostridia bacterium; assembly: GCA_934613185.1. Lineage (GTDB taxonomy): Bacteria > Bacillota > Clostridia > Christensenellales > Maliibacteriaceae > RGIG9107. The sequence continues at coordinate 5,918 of CAKTSO010000082.1, forward strand.
AGAATAGAACACGAAGGCAGATCTTGAAATCGACATAACCGAATCGCAAGAAGCCGTGTTTGCACCGATTGTGCGCACGGTTTTTTTAATTTTCTTTTTCAGACCCATAGCACAAACGCACAAAGCTTGTCGAGGAAAAAGCTTGTTTGTCGGGCGGGAAGGAGACGGTTTTTCCGCGGCGAAATGTCGGAGAAGACGAATGCGGAGGATGGAAAAATCATGCAAACTGTGCTTCTTGCGGGAAACGGCGCGCCGTGGGACGAGATTGCCGAACGATTCGGTTTGACGGGGCGGCGTGTGCTGCGCGCGGGGGATATGGCGACGGCGCGGCGGATGCTTCAAAGCGCGCCGGAACTGTTACTGACGGATCTTGTGCTTGCGGGCGGGGACGGCGCGGCGCTGATCGCGGAGCGGCCGAAGAAGACGTGTGCGGTCGCGCTTTCTTATATACGTTCGGAGGCGATTTGCGCTGCGGCGGTTCGCTGCGGCGCGGGAGAGTACATCGCGCTTCCGGCGCCGGCGAGCGAGATCGTGCGGCGTGCGGCGGCTTGCGAAAAGCGCGCGGCGGAAACGATCGTGAAAAACCGGGTCTACGAGCCGGTCTTTTATCGTTCGCAGGATCGCGCGGCGCGGCGATGCGGAAAGATATTGCTGGAACTCGGGCTGCCGATGACGATGGCCGGTTTTTCGCTGCTTTGCGGCGGAGTGCGCCTTTGCGTGCAGACGCCCGTGCTTTTGTCCTCGTTGACGACGGCGCTGTATCCGAAGCTTGCGGGCGAATTCGGCGCCGCGCCGTCGTGCGTGGAACGAAACATGCGCTACGCCGTGGAGCGCATTTTCGAGACCGCACCGATCGAAAAACTTTACGCGTGCTTTGGATTTTGCGCCGATCCGGCGAAGGGGAAACTGAGTGTCGGCGCTTTTTTGGCGCAGATGACGCGGCTTTGCGCATAGAATCATGCGGCGGCGCATAGAGAATGAATATGGAAATTCAAAAAAGCGGCGGGAGGCGGAACCATGCGGGAAGACGGGCTGCGCCGGGCGAAGACGGCGGCGCTTTTGCTTTTGCCTGTGCTTGTTACGGGGTTTGCGTCGGGCGCGGCGGCATTTGCGGCGCAGGACGAAACGAGTGCGGCGCTTACGCTTGCCAAGATCCATATTGTCGCGCGTGCGGGCGGCATTCGCATGGGCGACGTGTTCTGGGCGGCGCTCGGGCAGGTCGTGCGCATCGCGCTTTTGTGGCTGTGTGCCTGCGCGGGGCGGACGCTTCTGGCGCTGGGGTGCGGCGCGCTGTATTTCGAGGCGTACAGTTTCGCCTTCACGGTCTCGGCCCTCGTTGTGCAGGAGGGCTTCCGCGGCGCGATGCTCGCCGCGTGCACGTTTTTGCCGCAGAATCTTCTTTTGTGGACGGCGTATATCGTGATGGGCGTGCTGACGATGCGCTGCTGCCGCGCGGCGGACGTGCCCGGAAGAAGGCAGCAGAACGCGGCGCGGGGAAAATATGCGCTGCTTTTGTTCGGCTGCGTGATCCTCTGCGTGCCGCTTTGCATGCTGCATATGGTTTTGACGCTGAAACTGATGAAGCTTTTGCCGGCGCTCGCGGCATAAACACGGCGCGGGCGGCTTATATTCTTTTGAAGATCAAAATGCGATGCGGAAAGGAAGAGACGGATGAACAAGGCGGTTTGGAAGATAACGTCCGCGGCGCTTGCGTTTTTGCTGATCGTATTGTGTCCGGTGCGCGTCATGGCGAAGGAAGCGCCGGTGGAAGATCATTGCCGCGCCTATATTCTCGTGGAAAGCGAGACGGGACAGACGCTGGCGGATCACTGTGCGGATGATTGCATGCCCATGGCGAGCCTGACCAAAATGATGACGCTTTTGATATTGTTCGAATCGATCGACGCGGGGACGATCAAGTTGACGGACGAGATCACGATCAGCCGGAACGCGGCGGACATCGGCGGCTCTCAGGCGTTTTTGGACGCGGGCGCGCAGTACCCGCTCGATCGATTGATCTCCAGCGTGATCGTCGGCTCGGCGAACGATTCCTGCGTGGCGATTGCGGAGGCGCTTGCCGGGAGCGTGGAGGCGTTCGTTCTTCGCATGAACGAGCGCGCGCAGGCGCTCGGCATGACG
>CAKTSO010000083.1 GCA_934613185.1 uncultured Clostridia bacterium
CCGCAAGCACCATAAAGATCAGGAAAAACATCGGCATCATGATCTTGTTCGTCTTTTCGATGCTGTGCGCGCCGAGGAACAGCGTCAACAGCGTCCCGATGACGACGATCACATGATAGGGAATGACGGAATACGGTTTCAAAGAAAACGATTCGAACCAAGCCGCCGCATCGGCGCTCATCAGCGTTCCCACAACGGAATCCACCAGCGCCTTCAAAACATAGGTCACAATGACGGCGTAGCCGATGGCGATGCACATGGAGCCCGCCAGCGGCAGCCAGCCGAGCACGCCGCCCGTCTTCCCCATTTTCCTGCCGCGCGTTTCCCACGCGTTTTCATATGCGCCGAGCGTTCCCGTCGCCGCGCGGCGGCCCATCGCAAACTCCGCCGGAAGGCCGACGAAGCTGAAGATCAAAACAAACAGAAGATAAATCAGCAAAAACGCACCGCCGCCGTTGCTCCCCATCTTGTTGGGAAAGCCCCAGACATTCGCCATGCCGACCGCTGAACCGACGGACGCCAGAATAAAGCCCCACCGGCTCTTAAAGCTTTTCGTGTTCTTTTGATCTTTCATCATTTTCCTCGCAACGCCGGCAAAGCGCATGGTTTGCCGCGTTTTCTTTCTCGTAATTTGCCGAAACACATCTTTAGATAGTGTACTGCTTTACCATCCCAAAGTCAAGTCAAAAGACGTTTTTCGCTTCATACAGGCAAAATGCTCCGCCGCTTTCAGCCTTTTTTCGCCCGAAGCGCGCGGAGCATTTGTTAAATTCGATCTTAAGGCTTGCGCCCGCATGCCTTATCCGTCTGTCACTCTTCAATCAATGCTTTGCCGACGGCGCCGCGCTGGGACTGTTCCTCAAACTGATTTGTGTATAGTCTCCAATAGCGGCCGCGCTTCTTCATCAACTCTTCGTGCGTGCCGCGCTCAATCTCGCGCCCGTCCCCGATCACGAGGATCACGTCCGCGCGGCGGATCGTCGAAAGGCGGTGCGCCACGACGAAGCTCGTGCGGCCTTTCAGGACCCGATCGATCGCGCGCTGGATGAGCTGTTCCGTCTTCGTGTCGATCGACGCCGTCGCCTCGTCGAGCACGAAGATTGCGGGATCGATCAATACGGCGCGCGCAAAGGCGATGAGCTGCTTTTGCCCCGTGGATAAAAGGCTTCCGCCCTCGCCGACCTGCGTGTCGTAGCCTTCGGGCAATTTTTCGATGAATTCATGCGCAAACGTCACGCGCGCCGCCGCTTCCACGTCTTCGTCCGACGCGTCGGGTCTGCCGTAACGGATGTTGTCGCGCACCGTCCCGGAAAAAAGATGCGGCGTCTGGAGCACATAGCCCATGTTTCGATGCAGATACAAAAGCCCGAGCTTTCGCGTGTCGACGCCGTCGATGCATACGCGCCCGCTCGTCGGCTCGTAAAAGCGTCCCAACAGCTGCACGATCGTCGTCTTTCCCGCGCCCGTTTCGCCGACCAGCGCCACCTGTGTGCCCGGCGGCACGTCGAGGGAAAAGTCCCGTAAAACGGGCACGCCGTCCCGATAGGCGAAATCTACGTTTTCAAACGTCACATGCCCCGCCATCTTCGGCCAGTTTTCCTCTCTCGGCGCAAACACGGTGCCGAAACGTTCGATCGTCTTTTCGTCGTCCGCAATCGCGGACTGTTCGTGAAGAAGCTCGATCACGCGCTCCGCCGCGGCCTGCGCCGCCTGCAATTCCGCAAAGATACCCGCAAGATTGTTGACCGGCTCGAAAAAGCCTGTAGCATAGTTGACGAACGTCGCCAGCACGCCAAGCGTCAGCCCGCCCGTCAGCACGCGCGCGCCGCCGCCCCATAAAACCGCCGCCACGCAGACGTTGCCGATGAGCGTGACAAGCGGCAGATAAATGCTCGAATACTTCGCCGCGCGAAGCGCCGCCCGTTTCATCCGCGTCGTTTTCCGCACAAACTGCGCCGCATTCTCATCTTCAAAAAGCAGCGTCTTCGTCGTCTGCGCCCCCATCACACCTTCGTTGAAGGCAGACAGAATCGTCGCCTGCACATGACGTGCGTCACGCTGCGCCGCCAGGATATGGCGCTGAAAATAAATGCTCAGCGCAATGATCGGCGGCATCGTCAAAAGCACCAAAAGCGCAAGGAACGGCTTTAAAACGAACATGGCGATAATTACGCCGACCATATAGGCGACAGCCCATGAACCGTCCACGATGCTCCAGGCGAGCATTTCGGTCAGCCGCGTGACGTCCGAAAGCATTCGCGACGTGATCTGTCCGATCGGCATTTCGTCGTAATAGGAAAGCGACAGCGTCTGGAGCTTTTGGAACATTTGCGTGCGCAGATCGCGCGCCATGCCGAGCTCGATGCGCGAGCCGAAGCGGATGAACAAAAGCACGTTCAGCCCCTGCGCCAGCGCGACGATGAAATACACCGTGAAAAACCAGCCGAGCGCATCCGTCCGCGCGCCGGGAATGATCGTGTCGATCGCATACATGGACAAAATCGGGAAAAACACGTCGATCAGCGCCGTCAAAAGCATCGTCACAACAAGACCCGCGACGTATTTTCTATAGGAAAGCATTGCGCGAAGAAGTTCCCGCCACAGGCTCCACTGCACTTTTTTCGTCTGTTTCACAGCAGTTCCTCCTGTTTTTTTCGCGCAGACTGGATCTCATACAACTCCCGATACAGCCCCGGAACTTTCAAAAGCTCTTCGGCCGTGCCCTGTTGAACAAGTCGGCCATCCTCCAATACGAGAATGATATCCGCATGGCTGAGCGTGGAAATGCGGTGCGAGATCAAAAACGTCGTGCGGCCGCCGCGACGCGTTTCCAGCGCGTTTCGAATCTGCGCATCGGTCTTCGTATCGACCGCCGAAAGCGAATCGTCCAAAATCAAAACGGGCGTGTTTCGAAGCAGTGTCCGTGCAATCGCCACGCGCTGCTTCTGCCCGCCGGAAAGCGTCACGCCGCGTTCGCCGATCTGCGTATCGTAACCGTCGGGAAAGCTCTCGATAACACGGGAAAGCGACGAATCGCGCGCCGCGCGGTCGATCTCCTCCTGCGGCGCGTCGGGATGCGCCAGCGCGATGTTCTCGCGCAGCGTGCGGGAATATAAGAAGGACTCCTGCAAGACCATGCCCACGTTTTCGCGCACGCTTTTTCGCTCAATCGTTGACAGATCGACGCCGTTCACCGTGATCTTGCCGCGCGTGGGATCGTAAAAGCGCCCAAGGAGCTGCACAAGCGTGGATTTTCCCGAACCCGTGTGCCCGAGGATCGCCGCCGTCTGCCCCTTTTTCACGGTAAAACTGATATCGCGAAGCATTTCATGCCCGTTCGGATAGGAAAAATCGACGTGGGAAAAGACAATATCTCCGTTTTCGAACGGTTTCGTTCCACCCACATCCTCCGCAGGCTGATTTAAAATCTCCGCAAGGCGGCTCCATGCGACCTTCGCCTTGCCGAAATCCGCCAGAATCCGCCCCATCTGGCGCACCGGCCAGACGAGCATCCCGGCATAGGTTGTGAACATGATGAGTTCGCCGATGCTGATCTGCCCTTTTAAACACAACATCGTGCCAACGGCAAGGCAGATGCCGCCCTGCACATAGCCCGCTGCGTCGGTCATGCCCCAAAAAAGCGCCATGTTGTCACTGACGCCGAGGTTTTTCTCCATCGCAAGCTCGTTTTTCTCCGAGAACTTCTCGACTTCCCGCGCCTGCTGCCCGAACGCGCGCACCACGCGCACGCCCGCGACGTTCTCCTGCAAAACGCTCGTCATTTCGCCCTCGGCCTCGTCCGCCTCCAAAAAGCGCTTCTGCACCGAGAGGAAGTACACGATGCTTCCCGCAAAGACGATCGGCAGAAGGGACATGGTCGCAAGCAGCATTCGCTTGTCGCCCGTCGTCATCAATAAAAGTGCAATGACGACGATCGAGATCGCGCGCGCCAGCTCGACCACGCGCCCCGCGGCGAACGAGCGGATCATCTCGACGTCCGTCGTGCAGCGCTGGATCACGTCGCCGGTGTCGAAGCGATGCAGCGCGTCGAAATCGAGCGACTGAAAATGCGTCATCAACCGATCGCGCAGATTTTTGGCAAGCCCTTCCGCCGCGCTGCGGGAACAATACGTCCGAAACAGCGCGGCAAATGCGTTGCCGACCGCCAAAACCGTGACGACCAGTGCGCAGACCCACAGATTTTGCACGAGATACGCGCGTCCGCCGACGGATTCGATCCATCGGCAGATCCCCTGCGGCAGCGCGAACGGCTGCGTGTCCAGAACGCTGTCGACGCTGACGCGGATCACCAGCGGGATCAAAAGCGAAAACAGCGCCGCCAGAATCGAAGCCGCCATGCACGCGGCAAACCATTTCGTCTGCCCGTGAAGCACGTCAAAAAACGCGCCGCGGCTCTTTTTCCCTTTCGTTTTCAATTCATTTCCTCCAAAGGCGAGCCGCCTCGCACGGCAAAGCGGCCCAAAAATATTCTCCGCGCTTATTATAACCGAAACAGCGCCCGATTGACAACGAGACGTTCCCGCCGTTTTTCAAAATCCGGCTTGTTTTTGATCGATCGCGCGGCTTTGATGTATCATCTTCCGCGATCCTGTCGATACTGAATCCGTCAGACCCGCGCAATAAAAAACGGGCTTTTCAAAAAAGGAGGCCATTGCCATGGAAAAAATCAGAGTCGTACAGTACGGCTGCGGCAAAATGAGCAAGTACATCCTGCGCTATCTTCACGAAAAAGGCGCGCAGATCGTCGGGGCGATCGACGTGGATCCCGCCGTCGTCGGGCAGGACGTCGGCGATTTCGCGGATCTCGGCTTAAAGACCGGCGTCATCATTTCAAGCGACGCGGACAAGGTCTTGGACGAATGCGACGCGGACGTCGCCATTGTCACGCTCTTCAGTTTCATTGACGATATCTATGAGCATGTGGAACGATGCGTTTCCCGTGGGATCAACGTCATCACCACCTGCGAAGAGGCGATTTTCCCGTGGACGACCGCCGCAGCGCAGATCAATCGCCTGGACGCGCTTGCCAAAGAAACCGGCTGCACCGTCACCGGCAGCGGCATGCAGGACATTTTCTGGATCAATCTGGTCGCACTCGCCGCGGGCGGCTGCCACAAGATCACAAAGATCAAGGGCGCTTACAGCTACAACGTCGACGAATACGGCCCGGCGCTCGCCGCCGCGCACGGCTGCGATCTTTCGCCCGAAGAGTTTGAGCGGAACATTGCGCATCCCGAAGTCTTTGAGCCCTCCTACGCATGGAACGCGAGCGAAGCGCTCTGCAATAAGCTCGGGCTGACGATCAAGTCCATCGATCAAAAACACGTCCCCTGCATCATCGACGAGGATATCTGCTCCGAAACGCTCGGCCGAACGATCAAAGCGGGCCGCTGCATCGGCATGTCCGCCGTCGTGACCATCGAGACCATGCAAGGCATCACCGTTGAAGAAGAAACCATCGGCAAAGTCTATCGGCCCGAAGACGGCGACCTGTGTGACTGGAAGATCAGCGGCGAGCCGGACACGGAATTTCACGTCGTCAAGCCCGCTACCGTCGAACACACCTGCGCGACCGTGGTCAATCGCTTGCCGAGCCTTCTTCGCGCCCCGGCCGGTTATGTGACCGCCGATCAGCTGGAGCCGGTTTCGTATCTGACGTTCCCGATGGAACTGTATCGTTAAAGATACCCGCAGTGCTTTGCAAAACAAACGAAGCGCGTGTGTTTACCGCCGCGCTTCGTTTGTTTTTTATAATAAAAAATACGCGGAAAACCGAAGCTTTCCGCGTATGAATTTAAATGCCGTGCACCTTTGATCGATACAGCGCCCACAGCCGGGATTCAAAGCGCAAGACTCCGACCAGGCACCCCCGCGGCACACATCGACATCTGCTTAGTGCTGCTTTCTTCCGAACCTGACACGGTTCACAGCGCGATGTTGCACAGGACCCAATCTTCATCGCCTCACGTCATCGTTCCAAGACGCCACGGAAGCAGACCTCAGCAAAGGGATCAAACCCCGCTGTAGCGGATTGCGGGTTACAAGGCACCGCTAGCTCCCCGTCTGGCACGGCAAATCTATCTTTTTGGAACAAAGATAGTATACCCCGAATTTCGAAAAGATGCAACTGTTTCGAAAAAAGCCGTTTTCGGCGTTGTTCTCCGATAAAAAAAGGTCGAAATGCTTCGGCCTTTTTCATAACTCGGTTTAATCGACTGCATCCGCGTCGGGAAGCACGGACGTCTGCGGCAGGGATTCCGTGTCGCCGCTGGTTCCGTCGATCGGTTTTTCCGACGGCGAGACTGCGGGCGCCTCGCTCGGCGTCTGCACCGCCGCATCGCCCTTATTTTCCTGATTGACGAGGCAAATCCCCTCCAGCATTTCGGGCGTCATGCCCGTGGCGAGCCACAGGGACTGGCCGCTTGTGATGATGGACGTATACTCGTTGTCGGGGACGAGAAGATAGCGTCCGTTTTTCTCCTTCACGATCCAGCGGATCTCGTAGCCTTTCTCCTTATCGTCCGTGCGAAGCGTTCCGCGAAGGACATATCCCGTATCCACGCCGGAGGACACGTCGCTTCTGGACGCGGACAGCAGATTCAAAAGACGCTCCTGCGCGACGGCGTCGGCCGTCGTCCACGACTTTTCATCGGGATTGTAGACGGACAGTTCGCGCGCGTAAAGCCGCAGCATCTGCATCATTCGAGGCGAGAAATAGCTGCCGTCCATCGCCGTGCGCACGCCCTTCCAAAGCGTCGTGTCCGAATAGCCGTCTTCGTAAGCACCGATGCCCGCCAGCGCATACTGCACGGCAATGGCGGATTTGTCGAGCATCGCCTGCTCATTGTCGTACCAGACGACGTGCATCGTGCCGTTGGTGTCGGTGAATTTTGTATAGGCCGTATGATACGTCTTATCCCAGGCTTCCTTGCCCGTCATCGATTCGTTCGACGTGGTCAGCTCCTGATTGGCATCGTAATACTGGCTCTGCTGGAACAGCTCCTCCACCTGCGCATAGCTGACGACGGGCGCCTGCGCGGGATCCTCGATCCAGAGCGCTTCGCCGCTTTCGTTGAAGCGGAAATCGCGCCCGTAGAACGGCAGGATCAGCACCATCTGCGACGACGGCACCATCGACAGCATCTTCAAAACGTTGTTGTACAGCCATTCGTAGCTGCAAACCGGACCCGCCGTCTGCGTAGCAAGGCCGTACTGTTCAAAGGCCATCAAAAGAAGATAGTCGCAGGCGCTCGCAAGTTCCTTGTAGTCATAGTTGTTTTCCGCGGAGGTCTCCGACGTGCCGCCCGAGACAAACGTCACACAGGCGTTCAAAAGCGTGCGGTCGCCGAGGCTGTCGGCAAGTTCCCGAACAAGCTCCGTGAAATCGTCGCGATCCTGTGCCTCGATCGACGGGAAATAAAGGTTCACGCCGTTGACCGCGCTCGTTTCGGCAAAATCGACCACTTTTTGCACGAACGCCGAACGGACGTCCTTGTCCGTCAAAACATCTTCGGCAAGGGACGCGTCGCTGCATACGACACCCGCCCAGACCTGGATGTTGTCCTTATTGGCCTGCTGGACATAGGAAGCGTAGTCGACCGCGTCGCCCATCTGCGCCGTGTCGAGCAGCACCGTGCCGGATTCCTCGCTCGAGGAGACGTAAAGCCACGTCGGCGCAAGGACGTTGATGACACTGGACAGGCGGCGATACGTCGTGGCGCGCTCCTGCCAGAGCACGACATAATTGGTTCCGTCGCTCATTTTCACATTGTCAAGAAACGAGATCTTGCTTTCGGTATAACTTCGCCCGCTCTTTCCGCATCCGGCCAGCGGCGAAAACGCCATCAGCGCCGCCATCAGCAGAAGGAACAGGACTTTCATGCGTTTTTTCATGAGCCATCCACTCCAATGAAGAAAACGGGCGCGCTGCCATCTTCCAAAAAAGAAGCCGGCATTGCATCGCGCCCGTCGTTTGTTTGTTTTAAGAGAAATTACTTCGTGCCGAAGAGACGGTCGC
>CAKTSO010000084.1 GCA_934613185.1 uncultured Clostridia bacterium
GGTCTATTGCGAGGGGCAGCGATATCTCGGAAAAGACGACGAACTGCGGCAGATCGAGGAATTTCTGCGCGAAAGGCACGTCGAGCGGATCGCACTGGTCGTCGCCTCGTCCATCGGCGCGGATCTTGCGATTTCGTTCGTCTCGCGCACGGCGCGTCCGATCGGGCACGTCTTCTTCGACGGCGGGCAGTTCGCACAGATCGGCCGCGGAACGCGGCGCTTCATGACGCCGCTTTTGTATCTTGCCGTCAAAAGCCTTTTCCGGTCGAAGGGGAAGACGCTGCGGCATATCATGTGGTGCGACGACGCGGCGATCCGTCCGTATTTTGTCGACGCGGGGCGCGCGCTGACGTATCATAACCTTCGTGCGCAGATGGCCGATTCCCTCGAGGACAAGCCCTTCCCTCGTCTTTCGACCGAATTGCAGCGGCGCTGCTTCTTCGAATTCGGAAGCGCCGAGGAACATTTGAAATACCGCCCCGCGGTCATGCGCGCCTATCCGCACGGAAACTTCCCGATTTTTGACGGGATGAACCATATGCAGTTCCAGATCCGCGACCCGAAGGGCTTCGCCGAAATGCTGCGCGAAATCGACGTCCGCGGCGCGCTGCCCGAGGTCCCCTTTCTTCGAGACAAACCTGATTTTGCCGATATAAAATAAGGAGACAAAGCCGTATGAAAAAGATCCCCATCGCCAAAAACACGGTGAAGGAGACGCTCGTCATTCCGCTTTACGGGCGTAAAAAATGCACGGAACTTTATCCGAATCTGTATCGCGACGAGACCGCCGAAACATTGATGGCGCGCGTGGACTACGACTTTTCCGCGCTGGAAAAGGGCTCGGAGAGCCTCATGCAGCGCTTCGGCTTCCTCGAAGTCGCCATGCGGCAGAGTGACCTTGCCTTCGAAGTGCGGGACTATCTTTCCGCGCACCCGAACGCGGCGGTCGTAAACCTCGGGTGTGGGCTGGACGACACGGGCCGAAAGTGCGACAACGGGACGTGCAAACTTTACAACATCGACTTTCCCGACGTCATCGCGCTTCGAAACGAGCTTCTTCCCGCGGGCGACCGTGAAAAGAATATCGCCTGCGATCTGAACGACACGGCGTGGTTCGACGAGATCGATTCTTCCGGCGGCGCAATTTTCTTCGCCGCGGGCGTGTTCTATTATTTTTTGAAGGAGCAGGTCAGATCGCTTGTGTGCAAAATGGCCGATCGCTTCCCCGGCGCGGCGCTTGCGTTCGACGCGGCGAACAAAAGTGCGGTGAAGCTTATGCTCAAAACGTGGATCAGGACGGCCGAAATTCAGGACGTCGGCGCGTATTTCTCCACCTCGGACGCCAAAGCCGAACTTTCGGCGTGGAGCAAAAAGCTCGAAGTGTCCGCGCGCGGGTACATGCTCGGCTATCAGAGCCTCGACGACCCGTCGGTCGGCGGATTCTTCCGCTTTTTGGCGCGCATCGGCGATCGTAAAATGAAAATGCGGATCGTGAAGATCGTCTTTCAAGCACAATAACGCTTCAAACAAAAAAACGGCGGCGGGACTTTGATCCCATCGCCGTTTTTTTATGACAACTATGGCGGGCGTCAGGCGGTTTCGCCGCTTTGCGCGCGCGCTTTGTACGCCTCGCCCCAGCTTTGCATGGCGTCGAGGACGGGCTTTAAGCTGTGCCCCAGCGGCGTCAGCGCGTATTCCACGCGCGGCGGCACTTCGGCGTAGACGGTGCGCGTCAAAAGCCCGCTTTCTTCCATCTGGCGAAGCTGCGCGGTCAGAACCTTCTGGCTGACGCTGCCGATCGATTTTTTGAGTTCCCCGAACCGCTTTGTTCCGGGCAGAAGGTCGCGCAGAATCAGCACCTTCCATTTGTCGCCGATGAGCATCAGCGTCGTCTCCACCGGGCAGGCGGGAAGCGTCTGTTGTTTTTCCATATGCGTTCCTCCGATAGCAACCGTTTCATTTTCCGATGGGAAACTGCCGTTTCGTTCGCGCGGCGCGTCCGACGGCGGACAAATCCCAACGGTATCCTTTCGGTAACTACAGCACAATATTGTGCTTACTTTCAAAATGATCCCGACGCAGCTATGATAATCCCGTCGGCAGGAAAAAGCAAGCCGGCAAAAAAGAAACATCGGAGGATGAAACCTATGAAAATCGCAGTGGTTTGCGCAAACGGCAAAGAGGGACAGAAAATCGTGGACGAGGCGCTCGGGCGCGGGCTGGACGTGACGGCCGTCGTGCGCGGGGAAAATCGCTCGAACGCGAAGAAGGCGCTTGTGCGCGACCTGTTTGAACTGACGGCGGAGGATCTTCGCGGCTTCGACGTCGTGATCGACGCGTTCGGCGCGTGGACGGCGGAAACGGTCGGGCAGATCCCCGCGGCGGTGAAGCACCTGTGCGGCGTTCTTCGCGGGACGGACGCACGACTTCTGGTCGTCGGCGGCGCGGGCAGCCTGTACGTTGACCCCGAGCATACGGCGACGCTCGATCAGGGGCCGGACTTCCCCGATATCTTCAAGCCCGTCTCTGCCGCGCACGGCGAAGCGCTGGACTTTCTTCGCACGCAAAACGACGTTCGCTGGACGTACGTCAGCCCCGCGGCGGACTTTCGGGCGGACGGCGCGCGCACGGGCGAATACACGCTCGGCGGCGAGGAGCTGACGCTGAACGCGGCGGGACAGAGCGTCGTCAGCTATGCGGACTTTGCGATCGCCATGGTCGACGAAGCGGTCGCGGGCGCGCACGTCGGCCGGCGCATCAGCGTCGTGAGCAAGTAAGTTCACGCATTTTAGATTATTTCAATCGGAGGCGGAAGCCATGAATCAATCCGAACGGCGGCGGTTTTTGATCGACGCGCTGACGCGTGAAAACCCGGGCGCGTGGGACGGACCCGTTCCGCGGGACGAACGCGGGCAGCGGCTGCTTTTGCGCGGACTTTTCAACATCCGCCCGCCGCGGGCAATGGAAGAAGACGTGCTGCGCGTGCAGGACGAATACCTGCAAACGCAGCTTGCCGCGCGCGGCGTCACGGACGCGGAAACGCTTCCGTTTGCCGAAAACAGGATATGCCTTTGGCAGGGCGACATCACGACGCTCAAATGCGACGCGATCGTCAACGCGGCGAATTCGGGGCTCACGGGCTGTTACTGCCCGAACCACGGCTGCATCGACAACGCCATCCACACCTTCGCGGGCGCGCAGCTGCGCCTTGCCTGCGCCGAATTGATGAAAAAGCAGGGCTTCCCCGAGCCGGCGGGGCGGGCGAAGATCACGCCCGCGTTCAACCTGCCGTGCCGCTTTGTGCTGCACACCGTAGGGCCGATCGTGCGCGGCCGCGTGACGGCGCGCGATCGAAGCGAGCTGGCCGCATGCTACCGCTCGTGCCTTATCCTGGCGGCGGAAAACGGGCTTTCGAGCGTGGCGTTCTGCTGCATTTCGACCGGGGAATTTCATTTTCCGAATCGGGAGGCGGCGGAAATCGCCGTGCGGACGGTGCGGGAATTTTTGAAAGACGAAACAAGCGTAAAGCGGGTGATCTTCAATGTTTTTAAAGACGAAGACGGCGCGATCTACGAGCGTCTCCTCGGCGATCAGGCGCCTTCGCGCGGCGCTCGATGACGCCGACGCTGTCGTGATCGGCGCGGGCGCGGGGCTTTCCGTCGCGGCGGGATTCGATTATTCGGGCGCGCGGTTCGACGAACAGTTTGCCGATTTCAAAGAAAAATACGGCATTCGCGACATGTACTCGGGCGGGTTTTATCCGTTCCCCACGCGCGAGGAATTTTGGGCCTACTGGAGCCGCTACATCTTCCTCAACCGCTATTGCGACGCGCCGAACGACACATACGAAACGCTGTTGTCGTTGGTCGACGGCCGCGATTATTTCGTGATTACCACGAACGTCGACCACTGTTTTCAGAAAGCGGGCTTTGACAAAAAGCGCCTGTTCTACACGCAGGGCGACTACGGGCTGTTTCAGTGCGGTGAGCCGTGCTGCCGCGAGACGTTCGACAATGAAAGCGCCGTCCGCGCGATGGTCGAGCGCCAGCGGGATATGCGCATCCCGACGGAACTCATTCCGCACTGCCCCAAATGCGGGCGCGAAATGACGATGAACCTCCGCTGCGACGAAACCTTCGTGCAGGACGAAGGCTGGGAGCGCGCGGCGGCGCGTTATGAAAACTTCCTTCGCACGCGGCGCGGACAGAAACTGCTGTTTTGGGAGCTGGGAGTCGGCTACAACACACCCGGCATTATCAAAGTGCCTTTTTGGCAGATGACGGCGGCGAATCCGAACGCGGTCTACGCCTGCGTCAACCGCGGGCAGGGCGAATGTCCCCGCGCGATCGAAGCGCGATCAATCCTGATCGACGCGGATGCGGGCGAGGTTTTAACGCGGTTGTCGCCGCAAGGCGGCACAAAAACAACGTCCGTTTTCCCGGGCGCTGCTGTACGGACATAAACCGCCGCGAGCTGCCCGAAGCGCTCCGCGGAATTTGCGAAAGCGGCGCAAGCGGACGGATGAAAAACAAAAAACCGTGCAATGCACGGTTTTTTTGATGCGAAACTTTTAAAATCAGAACTCCTGGCCGATTTCGCTGTTGAGCGCGGCGCCGGCGACCAGACGCTGATGGCGAACGGTCGTGGGATCGGGTTCGTCCTCGAGGAATTCGTGGCCGATGAATTCGTCGACCATCTCGCAGGCGATGCGGGGGGTGAGGACCCAGCCGCCCATGCACATGACGTTGGAATTGTTGATCATGCGGCTGTACTTGGCGGTGAACTTGCTCTCGACCAGCGCGCCGCGCACGCCCTTGTACTTATTGACGACCTGGGAGACGCCCATGCCGGTGCCGCAGAACAGGAAACCAAGCTCGTATTCGCCGGACGTGATGGCTTTGGCCATGCGCTGCGCGCACTCGGTGAAGCCGATCCCCAGGCGCTCGTCGTCGTTCACCAGATCGACGACTTCGTGGCCCAGACCCTCAAGATGCTCCTGCACGGCGCATTTCAGATCATTCGCAACGTACTGCGCCGCGATGACAAATTTTCTGCCCATTGATGAATACCTCCGTGAATTTTGATGCCGCGCGTCGGACGCGCGAAAACCGAACCGATTTTTATTATAGCATTCCGCGCGGTGGATTTCCACCCCGCCCTTTATGATTAGGAAGAAAGTCGGGACGCATGCCGAATGCGGCAAAACGGTGAATTTTGGATTGTTTTTTTGCGATTCATGCATGTATCCCCCGAAACAGCGTTGATTTTTTCGCGGAAGGCCGCTATAATGAATCGTATGTTGCAAAACTTGCAAAACAGTAAAGGAGAAAAGCAATGAAGAAATGCATCGCACTGATGCTGGCCGTCGTCATGGCGGTCTGCATGCTGGCCGGCTGCGGCGGCTCGAAACTCACGTTTGCCACCGGCGGTACCACCGGCACCTATTATTCTTACGGCAGCTCCATCGCGACGGTTCTGTCCGACGAGACGGATCTGAAGATCAACGTCACCTCCACCGGCGCTTCCAAGGCGAACATTCAGCTCATCGAGGACGGCGACGCGGACATCGCGGTCGTCCAGAACGACGTCGCCTACTACGCCTATACCGGCACCGACCTGTTCGACGGCGAGACGGCTTACGAGAACCTTCGCACGATCGGCGCGCTGTATTCCGAGCTTGTGCATATCGTTGCCAAAAGCAGCATCACTTCCATCGAAGACCTGAAGGGCAAGACGGTCTCCGTCGGCGATGCCGGCTCGGGCACCGAGTTCAACGCCAAGCAGGTTCTCGCGGCCTACGGCATCAGCTTTGACGACATCGACGTCGTCAACCTCGGCTTCAGCGATTCCGCCGACGCCCTGAAAAACGGCCAGGTCGATGCGTTCTTCGGCGTCTCCGGTTCTCCCGCGACGTACATCACCGACCTTGCGGCGACGAACGACTTCAACCTTCTCGAGATCGACGACGAGCATGCCGACGCTCTGAAAGAAGAGTACGGCTTCTACGTCCCCGAGACGATTCCCGGCGGCACCTACTCCTGCGTGAAGGACGACGTGCAGACCCTCGCGGTCAAGGCCGTTGTCGTGGCCGACGCTTCTCTTTCCGACGACACCGTCTACGAGCTGGTCAAGGGCCTGTTCGACTGCAAGGATTCTCTTGCCGCGGCGCACGCCAAGGGCGCACTTTTGAGCATGGACACCATCCTCGACGGCGTTTCCACGCCCCTGCATGCGGGCGCGGCCCGTTACTTCGAAGAGATGGGCCTCGACATTTCCGATTACGAATAAGCCCCGGAATTTCTCGGGAATACAACATTGAAAACCGTTAAGGTTTCATCAAGGATTGTGGCAATCGCCGCAGCGACTCTTGTGGTCGCTGCGGCAGTTGCTATAATAGGTATCGGCATTGCGCCGCTTCGGCTCGTTTTGACCGACGCGGATACCGGCAGAACATATGCCGCGTTCGACCTCGCCGACGGCGGCGAGTTCTCGATCACGTTCGTGCACTCGGTCAACAAAAGCCCGGTCACGGAAGTGTATGTCCGCCGCGACCGTGACATTTATGTGACGACGTGCATCTATTCCACGCTCGGCGCGGGCGTTGCCACGACGGTCGAAGAGGGGCAGCATGTCGAGCGCGACGCGCAGGGCAGATGGGTTTTGTCGGGGATCGACACGAAGATCGACGATTTGGTCTATTTCGTCGGGACGGTGTCCGACCATGTGCTTTCGATCGGCGGACGGGAAATCAGCCTGCGCGATCTTTGCGGGCGCAATGCGAAAGTGCGTTTTTCCGTCAGGCACAGCCTGGCTGCGACGAACGCGGGAGAATAAAGCGCGCGGGGTTCTTTTGGGTTTCCCGTCAAAGGGATCGGGTCGCGCGAAAAGGAGGTAAGGGTTTGTCCATTTTCGGCAAAAAGAAAAACGAAGAGCCGGAAAAGAACGTTGTGCAGGCCGAAACGGCTGAAGGGCACGAAAAGACGACGGAGGAAGTCGTCCAGGAAGTCATGGAAAAATACGATCGCGAGTCGAACGTCCGCTCCTATACGGGCGTGCCGCGCATGGTCGTGCGCGTGATGCTGATCGCGTTTGCGCTGTTTTGCATTTACATGAACTTCTTTGCGACGTGGGATGCGCGCGTGCGCCGCTCCCTGTTTTTGGGGTGCATCGTGCTGTTCACGTTCCTGATCTTTCCGGCGCGCAAGCATAAGGCGGGCGCTCCGCGCCGCGTGAACTATGTGCCGTGGTATGATCTGGTCTTCGGCATTGTGGGTTCCGGCGCATTCTTCTACTTTGTCTATAACGTGCAGGACATCATCGCGCGCGCGAGCCGCATCACGCCGCTGGAGATCGTCATCGGCATTGTCGGCATCCTTGCGCTGATGGAGGCGTGCCGCCGCTCGGTCGGCCTGCCGATTCTGTTCGTGGCGACGTTCTTCGTGCTCTATGCCTTCTTCGGCTATGGCGCGAAGCTCAAGTATCTGGTCTATAACCTGTTCTACACGCCCGAGGGCGTCATCGGCACGCCCATCGGCGTGTGCTCCACGTTCATCGTGCTGTTCATCATCTTCGGCGCGTTTTTGGAGCAGACGGGTATTTCCAATTTCTTCATCAAGCTCGCCAATTCCGTCGCGGGTGCTTCCGCGGGCGGTCCTGCGAAGGTTGCGGTCATTTCCTCCGCGCTTTGCGGCATGGTTTCGGGTTCCTCGGTCGGCAACACCGTGACCACCGGCAGCGTGACGATCCCGCTGATGAAGGAGACGGGCTACGAGCCCGAATTTGCGGGCGCGGTCGAGGCGGCTGCTTCCACCGGCGGGCAGATCATGCCGCCGATCATGGGCGCCGCGGCGTTCCTGATGGTCGAAATGGCGGGCGTGTCCTACGCCAAGATCGCCACGAGCGCCATTTTGCCGGCCTGCTTGTACTTCACCGGAATCTTCATTATGGTGCATCTGGAAGCAAAGCGCCTGGGCTTAAAGGGACTCTCCCGCGCGGAGCTGCCCAAGTTCTGGCCGCTGTTC
>CAKTSO010000085.1 GCA_934613185.1 uncultured Clostridia bacterium
GTCTTGCCGGTTCCCGGAGGGCCGACTAAAAGCGCGCCCTTGGGGAGCTTCGCGCCGATGGCGGCGTATTTTTGCGGATTGTGCAGGAAATCGACGATCTCACGCAGGGCGTCCTTCGCCTCGTCCTGCCCGGCGACGTCGGCGAACGTCTTGCCCGTCTCCGTCTCGGCGTAGATCTTGGCGTTGGATTTACCGAAGCTCATGGCGTTGCCGCCGCCCATGCGCTTGGAAAGCGAGCGCATGAGGATCTGCCCCACGACGGCGAAAATAATGAGCGGGAAGATCCAGGTTAAAAGAAAGTTCAAAAGCGGGGAGTTCTGCGTCGGGATCTCGGCGGTGAACGTCACGCCCGCCTCTTCCAGCCTCTGGCGCAGCCCGTCGTCGGGGAACACGCCGGTTTTGTAGAGATCTTCTTTCCCGCTGCTGTTTTTTGCGGCGAAGACGATGAGCTGTTCGTCCTGTTCGTAGGCGACCTCCGTGACGGACCCTTCGTCGACCATGGAAAGGAACGTGTCGTAGGAAACCTCGGTGACGCGACGCTGCATCAGTGCCGGGAACAGCAGGGAATTGAGCAGCATCATCACCAAAAGGACGATCGCATAGTAATATATCATCGGTTTTTTGGGAGCGTTGGACGAGTTGTCATCTTGAACCAAACGAGATCGCCTCCTGATCAATAAGATTGTTAACTATATTAGCAAAAACATACGCCGTTTACAATCGCTTTTGCATTGAAAATACGGGATTTTTTGTAAAAGAAACATAAAGGAAAGGCGTTTTGTGACAAACGCGTGATGGACGCACGGCGGCGCGGTGTGCTATACTCGCATCGCAGCGAAGCGCCGGAAATTTGCGTTTGGAAACCCCGAAAACGGATTCGGCGCGCCGGCGGCGAGTCGCCGCCGGTATTTTGGAAAACGAAGGCCGCGCGCGAGCGCGCGGGCGAAAATGCTCACAGTGGCAAGTACACGATGGTGTACCTTCGCCCTGTCGGACGGCCGACAGGGTCCCACTGCTGCGCTTTTCGCCATGCGGACCGGCGGCGCTTCGCTGTTTTGATTTTGCAAAAACGGGAGGCGGCGAAAGTTGATCGTCTATACCCAAATCGAAACGTTGGCGCGCGACCTCGGCGTCTGCGCGCGGACGCTTTACGCGCTGTCCAACGCGCCGCAGCGCCATTATCATAAGGCGGTTCTTCGAAAAAAGGACGGCGGCATGCGGACGCTTCTCGTCCCGGACGAGCCGACGAAGATCGTGCAGCGCGCGATCCTTTCGAACCTTTTGTCACGCGAGCCCGTCTCGCCCGCCGCGGCGGCGTATCGCCCGGCCTTCGGCCCCGAGCGCGGCGCGCAGCTCCACGTCGGCGCGAAAAAGGTCTTGACGCTCGACGTGCGCGGCTTTTTCGATCACATCCGCTATCCCGACGTAAAAAACTGCGCGTTCCCGAAGGAACGATATTCCGAGGCGCTGCGCGTTCTTCTTGCGCGGCTTTGCTGCCCGTTCGAGTCGCTGCCGCAGGGCGCGCCCACGTCGCCCGCGATCAGCAATCTCGTCATGCGGGAGTTTGACGAGACGATGCTGTCTTACTGCGCGGCGCGCGGGATCGCCTACAGCCGCTATTGCGACGACATGACGTTTTCGGGCGATTTCGACGCGGGAGAGCTTGTGAAATTCGCCGCCGATCTTCTCGGCGCGCGCGGCATGACGCTGAATCGGAAAAAGACGCGCGTGCGAACGAACGCGCAGCGCCAGTGCGTGACGGGGCTTGTCGTCAACGAGCGCGTCAGGACGGATCGGGACTGCCGCCGCGCGCTTCGGCAGGAACTGTATTATTGCCAAAAATACGGCATAGAGGCGCATGCGGTGCGAAAAAATATCACGGTCGGCGCGGAAAATTACGCGCGCTCCCTTTTGGGACGTGTGGTGCGGGCGCTGTCTTTCGAGGCGGGCGACGCGGCGCTTGCGCGCGGACGGGCGTTTCTCGTAAATTACTTAACATCGGAAAACTTAACGTCGGAAAACTTAACTTCAGAAAACGCGGAGGAATGAAACAATGAAAAAAGAAACCGAAAAAGAGCGGCGGCGCGTCATTCGGGAACTGCTCGACGTGACGGACGAGGAGTTTTCCGACGAAGAATTGATCCGTCAGCTCGTCATGATGCGCGTGACGCAGGACGAAGAAGCGCCCGAGAAGCTTTCGCTCGGCCAGCGCGCGAGCGACGCGGTGGCGTCGTTTGCGGGAAGCTGGGCGTTTATCTTCAGCTTCATCGGCGTCATGGTCGTCTGGATGATCGTCAACGTGCTTCTTGCCGCACGCGCCTTCGACGCCTATCCGTTCATTCTGCTGAACCTCGTCTTGTCGTGCATCGCCGCCGTGCAGGCGCCGCTTATCATGATGAGCCAGAACCGGCAGGAGGCGAAGGACCGCGCCCGCGCGCAGAGCGACTACAAGGTCAACTTAAAAAACGAACTGATCCTGGACGACGTGCATAAAAAACTGGATCTCATTTTGGAAAATCAGCGGAAGCTGGAAAAAAGGCTTTGCGCCGCGGAGCAGAAAGAACAAAAAGACCCGAAAGAACAAAATGAAGCGGCGAAGACGGACAGATCGGCAAAGAAAGCGTAACGCCGGATCAAAAAGCTCCTTTCTTATTACGATAAAGAAAGGAGCTTTTTTGTTGTCTTTGTTATGTCGAACCGGACGCGATCCGGGCGGGAGTTACGCCTCGGCGGGAAGAAAATCCGCGGCGTTCACGACCGCGACGCCGCGCGTGACGGCGTAATCCAGCGTGTTTTTGGTGCCGCCGCTTTTGCCGTCGAAGACGCAGATCACGCGCGCGCTGTGATCGACCATGTAGCGGTTGCGCGTTTGATAACAGGCGGGGTGATAGGCGCTTGAAAGATACAGGACTTCGTCCGCCTCGGGGAGGATCTGCTCGCATCGCCGCCGCCAGAACGCGCCGAAGTTTTTTTCGAAACCGGGGAACGGGCAGGCACACACAAGATGCGCGTCGAGCCCTTCGCGCCGCAGCGCGAGAACGGCCTGCGCCGCATAAATATCCGTTCCGCGCGCCATACCGCTGTAAAAAACACGGAAGCCGTCGCGCACCGCGGCGCGCGAAGCGTCTTCCAGCGCGCGGCGAAGCACTTCGGGTTTCATCCAAAGTTTTTCGGGACGATACCCCGTAAAACAACAACTTTCTTCCTTCCGATAAGCGGTCGACGTCATTTTCGGCTCCTGTTTCTTACGAATTTTCAGCCGATACATCATACCATGAATGTAAATACGTTACAAGTTAAATGTATCAACGATGCATCACAAACGGTAAAATAATTCATGGAAGGATGTGGAAAAATGGATACCAACGAACGGCTGCGGCGGCTGATCGCTGCGCGCGGCTGGAGCGAATATCGTCTTTCCAAGAAAAGCGGGCTTTCCGAATCCACGATCGGGAACCTGCTGCGGCGTAATACCGTTCCGTCCATTGCAACGCTGAAAGCTGTCTGCGACGCATGCGGCGTCACGCTCAGTGAATTCTTTGCCGAATATCCGCAGGTGACCATGGATCCGCGCACGGAGGCGCTCGTGTCGGGCTGGCGAAAGCTGCCGCGCGAACAGCAGGACGCCATCGTGCGGCTGATTCGAACGATGAACGGCGAGGAAGAAGGACATTCGCTCCGATGAAGCTGCGCAAGTAAAGAATCGATTGACGCACAACACAAGGAAAATACGGTCTGTCCCATTGTTTGGCAGCCCGTATTTTTGTTGCACAAAATCCGGCGTTTTGCACGCTTGTCCGGGATATGCTAAAATGAGGCGGAATGATTGAAAAAGGGGATGAGCGGCGCATGGAAACGGCGACGATACTGATCGTGGAGGACGACGCGGCGATCGCGCAGGCGATGATGCACAGGCTTGATTCGTGGGGCTTTCAAAGCGTCGCCGTGCGCGATTTCAAAGACGTCGTGGGCGAGTTCGCCAAAAGCCGCGCGCACCTTGTCATCATGGACGTATCGCTGCCGTATTTCGACGGGTTTTACTGGTGCCGCCGCATTCGGGAGCTTTCCAAGGTGCCGATCCTGTTCGTCTCCGCCGCGGCGGACAATATGAACATCGTCATGGCGGTCAACATGGGCGCGGACGATTTTGTCGTCAAGCCCTTTGATTTAAGCGTTCTCGCCGCCAAGGTGCAGGCGCTGCTACGCCGGGCGTACGATTTCGGCACGCCGGGCGACGTGCTTTTTGCCGGCGGCGTGAGCCTTCATCCCGACGACGGCACGGCGGACGCGCCGGGCGGGCACGTGCAGCTTTCAAGAAACGAACAGCGCATTTTGCGGGTTCTGTTTGAAAACAGAGGCAGGATCGTCTCGCGCGAGACGCTGATGACCCGGCTTTGGGAGTCGGAGGCGTTCGTCGACGAAAACACGCTTTCGGTCAACGTGGCGCGCCTTCGAAAGAAGCTTGCCGACGTCGGCGCGGCGGACTTGATCGAGACGAAAAAAGGCGAAGGATATCTTGTGCGATGAAGCGGTTTTTTTCCTATCTTCGGCGAAAATGCGCCTATGCGCTTGCGTTCGTGATCTTCGCCGCGATCTTTGCGGCCGTGTTTTATTTATATGATATAAAAGGCGCGGCGGAGGCGACGCTTTACGCGTCGGCGCTGTGCCTGTTTGTGCTGGGCGTCTTCGCGCTTTGCGGATATTTTTCGTGGCGGCGAAGACTTTTGACGATTCGAGACCTTCAAAAAAACGCGGCGCTTCGCTTGCACGAGCTGCCGCCGCCGCGCGACGCGCTCGAGGAGGCATATCAGGCGCTGATTCGGAGCCTCGCCGACGAAAATGCGGCAATTTCCCGAAAACGGGACGCCGAGTACGACGACCTTTCCGCGTATTACGCGCTTTGGACGCATCAGATCAAATCGCCGCTTGCCGCGCTGTCGCTGATGCTGACGGGAGACGACGAAAAGACGCGCGCGATCGCGGCGCAGACGTTTCGCATCGAACAGTACGTCGAAATGGCGATGGCCTATCTTCGCACCGATTCTCACAGCACGGATTTTGTCATCCGCCGCGTCGATCTTGAATCCTGCGTCCGTGCGAGCGTGAAAAAATACGCGCCGCTGTTTATTCGAAGCCGTGTCGCCGTGCGTGTCGAGGGCGAAACCGCGCTCGTCCTGTCGGACGAAAAATGGCTCTGCTTTATGATCGAGCAGATTCTCTCCAACGCGATAAAATACACGAACCCCGGCGGCTGCGTGACGATCGCGATGAATCGCGAATCCGTTTCGATCGCCGACAACGGCGTCGGCATCGCGCCGCAGGATCTGCCGCGCGTGTTCGATCGCGGGTTCACCGGCGAAAACGGGCGGCTGGACAAGCGTGCCACGGGCGTCGGGCTGTATCTGGTTTCCCGCACGGCGCGCCGTCTCGGGCATCGGGTGTCGATCGAATCCGAACCGGGTGTCGGCACGAAGGTCACGATCGATTTGAAAAGCGAACCGATCGCGGGCGATTGACAACGAAAAGAACAGGCGCACGCCGCGCAATCTTACGGCATTGTAAGACTGCGCGGCGTTTTGTAAGCCGATTCGATGGCAAACGGGGCTCCCCTGCGGCAAAATAGGATCATGACGCGCAAACGAAAAACGCGGCGTAAATTGCGAAAGAAATTGCGAAAGAAATTGCGAAAGGAAGAAGAAAACCATGCCGCTGCTTGAAGTCAGCAATCTGAAAAAAATCTATACGACCCGCCTGGGCGGCAGCCAAGTGCAGGCGCTTTCCCGCGTCAGTTTCACGGTGGAAGCGGGCGAATACGTCGCCATCATGGGTGAATCCGGCTCCGGCAAGACGACGCTTTTGAACATTCTCGCGGCGCTCGACCGCCCGACGGAGGGCAGCGTCCTTTTGGACGGACAGGACATGACGCGCATTCCCGACCGCGACGCGGCGGCGTTCCGCCGAAAGAATCTGGGGTTCGTCTTTCAGGACTTTAATCTGCTTGACACGTTCAATTTGAAGGACAATATCCTCCTGCCGCTCGTTTTGTCGGGCGAAAAGCCGAGCGCGATGGAGCAAAAGCTCCTGCCGCTTTCAAAGACGCTCGGCGTGGCGGGGATTTTGAACAAATTCCCCTATGAAGTGTCGGGCGGACAGAAGCAGCGCGCGGCGATTGCGCGGGCGCTCATCACGAGCCCGAAGATCGTTCTGGCGGACGAACCCACGGGCGCGCTCGACTCCCGAAGCGCAGACTCTCTTTTGTCTCTGTTTTCCGAGATCAACGAGCGGGGGCAGACGATTTTGATGGTCACGCACTCCATCCGCGCCGCAAGCCGCGCGGGACGCGTGCTGTTCATCAAAGACGGCGAGGTGTTCCATCAGATTTATCGCGGCAGCCTCGGGGACGACGCCATGTATCAGAAGATCTCCGACACGCTGACCATGCTCTTAACGGGAGGTGACCGCGCGTGAAAATGCGTCTGTATCCGCGCATGGCGGGGCAGAACATCGTGCGCCAGCGCCGGTTTTTCTATCCTTATCTTTTAACGGTCATCGGGACGGTCGCTGCGTTTTACATCATCTGCGCCGTCGGCACGGATGAGGGGATGCAGAATTTGCGCGGCGCGGAATACGCCGTGATGATGGCGAAGGTCGGCGTATGGGTCATGGCGTTTTTCTGCGCGATCTTCCTGTTTTATACAAACAGCTTTTTGATGAAGCGGCGAACGCGGGAGATCGGCCTTTACAACATTCTCGGCATGGAAAAACGGCACATCGCCGCGATCATGACGACGGAGACGCTTATCGTCTGGAGCATCGGTCTTGCCGCGGGGCTTTTGTGCGGCATTCTGTTTTCCAAACTGGCGACGCTCGCGCTGTTTCGGCTGATCGATTTTGACGTGCCGTTTGGGTTTTCCGTCTCGATTCCCGCGATTGTGCTGACGGCGGGGCTGTTTTTGGGGATTTTGTTTCTGATCCTTTTGTCGAACCTCGTGCGCGTCGGGCGCGCGAAGCCGATCGACCTTCTGCACTCGCAAAACGCGGGCGAGCGGGAGCCAAAAACGCGCTGGCTTTTGACGATCCTCGGGATCGTGTCCCTCGCGGGCGGCTACGCCATCGCGCTCGTCGTGGACGATGCGTTTTCGGCGCTCGGGCTGTATTTCGTCGCCGTCATTCTGGTCATCATCGGGACGTACTGCCTGTTTACGGCGGTCAGCATCGCGGTGTTGAAGCTTCTTCGCCGCAGGAAAAACTACTATTATAAACCGTCGCATTTCATCAACGTCTCCGGCATGATCTACCGCATGAAGCAGAACGCGGTCGGGCTTGCGAACATCTGCATTCTGGCGACGATGGTGCTCGTCATGGTCTCCGGCACGCTGTCGCTGTACTTCGGCGGCAAGGCGGCGGTCGACCGTCTTTTGCCCGCCGACGTCGTCGTCGACGTGACGACGCAGGGCGACTGGAATGCGGAATCCGCGCCCACGGCGCTCGCGTGGCTTTCCGACCGGATGGAGGAAAACGACATCCCCGTGACGGACGCCCGCGCGGCGACGTATGTGCGATTTGTCGTCGTGCGCGACGGCGACACGCTGACGATCGATACCCAGGGCAGCGCGCCGATCGATCTTTGCGTCATGACGCGGGACGAATACGCCGCCGCGACGGGGCAGGATGTGCCGGAATTGTCCGAAGGCGAGGCGTTTCTTGCGGGAAACGAACTGAAATGGAATCCCGAAACAATAACGCTGACGGGCGGCGGCAAAACGTTGGAATTCGACGTCGCGGCGCACTATGACGACGGATTTGTCAGCAGCCTTGAAGTCTCGAGCGTGGCAAAGGGCGCGACGCTCGTCGTCGCGGACGAGAATACATTCGACACGATCAATCAAATGCAGATCGGCGTCTATGACCGGTTTGCAAGCGA
>CAKTSO010000086.1 GCA_934613185.1 uncultured Clostridia bacterium
GATAAAGCCCGTGCGTCGGTCGTCCGCATACTCTTTTTTCACGCGGATCAGCTCTTTTTCGATCACGGACATGAGCTTTTTCTCGCTCTTCAGGATCGCTTCCAGTTCCGCAATCAGCTTTAAGATCTCCGCGTATTCTTTTTTCAGTTCCTCGATCTGAAGCTGCGTTAGACGCTGCAGACGCATGTCCAAAATCGCCTGTGCCTGAATCTGCGACAGATCAAAGCGCGCCATCAGTGCGTCGCGCGCCTTTGCGGGGTTTTCGCTGCCGCGGATGATGCGGATGACCTCGTCGATGTTTTCCACGGCGATCATGAGACCGGCCAGGATATGCTCCCTCGCCTTCGCGCGCTCCAGTTCGTACTTCGTGCGGCGCGTGACGACGTTCTTTCGATGCTGAATGTAATACTCGTTGATCTGCCGCAGACCGAGCTGGCGTGGCTTTCCGCCCGCGATGGCCATCATGTTGACGCCGAAGGTCGTCTGAAGCGGGGTATATTTATAAAGATAGGTCAGGATCTTTTCCGCGTCGGCATCTTTTTTCAGTTCGATCACGCCGCGGATACCCGTTCGGTCGGACTCGTCGCGCACGGCGGCAATCCCCGAAAGGATCTCTTTTTTATCCTGCGCAAGCTTGGCGATCTTCTCCAAAAGCGCGGATTTGGAGACCTGATAGGGAACCTCGGAGATAACGATAAGCTGTTTTCCCGCCGCCGCCTTTTCGATCGTGCAGCGCGCGCGAAGCTGGATCTTGCCACGGCCGGTCTCGTAGGCGCGGGCGATCTCGTCGGTCTCGATGATCACGCCGCCGGTCGGGAAATCCGGGCCTTTGACATACTGCATCAACTCCGGGACGGTGATGTCTGGATTTTTGATCTGCGCAAGCACGCCATCGATCACTTCGCCCAAATTGTGCGGCGGGATGTTCGTCGCAATGCCGACGGCGATGCCCGACGCGCCGTTGACCAGAAGGTTCGGGAAACTCGCCGGCAAAAGGACGGGTTCTTTCAGCGTGTCGTCGAAGTTCAGCGCGAACGGCACGGTGTCTTTGTCGATATCGCGCAGCATTTCAAGCGCGAGCGGACGCAGGCGCGCTTCGGTATATCGCATTGCGGCGGCGGAATCGCCGTCGATCGAGCCGAAATTGCCGTGCCCGTCGACGAGCATCATGCGCATGGAAAAATCCTGTGCCAGACGCACGAGCGCATCGTACACGGAAGTGTCCCCATGCGGATGATATTTACCCAGGCAGTCGCCCACAATACGCGCGCACTTGCGATGGGGCTTGTCCGGCCAAAGCGCCAGTTCGTTCATCGTGTATAAAATACGCCGCTGCACGGGTTTTAAGCCGTCCTCCACGCGCGGCAATGCGCGGTCGAGGATGACGTATTCCGCATACGGGATCATGGAAGAATGCATGACCTCTTCCATCGGACGGGTCAGGATCTTCTCCCCTTGCGGCGGCTGCGTTTGATTTTTTCTCGGCATCGATTACCCCTCCATGCGCTGAAACGCGTCTTCGCGGTTGAAGTCCGCGTATTCCCCGATGTATTCGCGCCGCGGCTCGACTTTGTCGCCCATGAGGACGGTGACCATGCGGTCGGCCTCGGCGGCATCCTCGATGCACACGCGCACAAGCGTGCGGTTCTGCGGATCGAGCGTCGTCTCCCAAAGCTGCTCGGGGTTCATTTCGCCCAGGCCTTTGTAGCGCTGAATCGAATAGTTTCGCTTCAGACGCGCCGTCGCCTGTTCCAGGCTTTTATCGTCATAATAATAGGAAGACTTCCCGCCGACGGTCAGGCGGTAAAGCGGCGGAACGCCCATATAGACATGCCCCTCGGTGATGAGCGGGCGCATATAGCGGAAAAAGAACGTCAAAAGGATCGCGCGGATATGCCCGCCGTCCTGATCGGCATCCGAAAGGATGATGACTTTATCATAGCGGAGGTTTTTCAGCGAGAAATCCTCGTCGATCCCCGTGCCGAGCGCCGTGATGATCGAGCGGAACTCGTCGTTGGCAAGCACCTCGTCCAGGCGCTTTTTCTCCGCGTTGAGCGGTTTCCCTCGAAGCGGCAGGATCGCCTGCGTGCGGCGGTCGCGGCCCTGTTTGGCGCTGCCGCCCGCCGAATCGCCCTCGACCAGAAACAGTTCGTTCTGCGACGCGTTGCGTCCCGTGCATGCGGCGAGCTTGCCGACGAGCTGCACGACGTCGAGCGAGTTTTTCTTTCGGGCGATCTCCTTCGCCTTTTTGGAAGCCACGCGCACGCGCGCCGCGGCGCGCGCCTTTTCGATCAGCATCGAGGCAAGCTCCGCGTTTCGAATGTCGTCGAGCCAGAGCGTCAGCTTTTCGACCACGACGGCTTCCACCGCCGTGCGCGCTTCCGTGTTGCCGAGGCGCGTTTTCGTCTGGCCCTCGAACTGGACGTTTTTCATATGGATCGACAATACGGCCGTCAGCCCGTCGCGGAAGTCTTCGCCGATGAGCGCGGCTTCCTTGTCTTTCAACATATTATTGCTTCGCGCGAACTCGTTGAACACGCGCGTCAGCCCGCCGCGAAGGCCGGTCTCATGCGTGCCGCCCTGGCTGGTCGGGATGTTATTGACATAAGAAATGATATTTTCGCCGTAGGCGTCGGTGTACTGCATGGCGACGGCGACGCGGATGCCGCCGGAAATGCCCTCCAGATAGATCGGCGTCTCGTTGACGGGCGTCTTTCCGTTGACGGCATAGCGCACGAAATCGATCAATCCGCCTTCGAAGTGATACTCGCGCTTTTTTGGCTTGCCGTTTTCCTTGGCGCGTTCGTCGATGAGTATGAACGTCCCCGTCGGGTTCAAATACGCAAGTTCGCGCAGGCGGCGTGCGATCTGCTGCGCGTCAAACTTCGTCGTCTCGAACATCTCGGGATCGGGATGGAACGTGACCTTCGTGCCGCGCTTTCGCACGGGGCCGACCATTTCCAGCGGCCCGTCCGGCTCGCCCGCATGGCAGGCGCCCTTTTCGTCGGTGTAACTGCGAAAATGCTGGCGATACAACCGCCCGTCGATGGCGACTTCGCAGGTCAATTCGCTGCAAAGCGCGTTGACGACGGACGCGCCCACGCCGTGAAGGCCGCCGGAATATTCGTAATTGGCGTCACTGAACTTGCCGCCGGCGTGAAGCTGCGTGAATACGACCTCGACGCCGGAGACGCCGAGTTCCGGATGGATACCCACGGGAATGCCGCGGCCGTTGTCCTCGACGGACGCGCCGCCGTCGGCAAGAAGTGTGATCTTGACGTGATCGGCGTAGCCGTTCGCCGTTTCGTCGACGGCGTTGTCGACGATCTCCCACAAAAGATGATGAAGCCCGCGCGAATCCGTCGAGCCGATATACATGCCCGGGCGGCGTCGCACCGCCTCCAGGCCCTTTAAAACTTCAATATCCGCGGCGTTATAGCTGCCTGCCATTGCCATCCTCCCAAACGCTTTTTCCACATTATCTTGCACATGCGATAAATTCCGCATACATGATGTCGATTTGCATTCCATATTATACCACACGCGTCAAGGGTTCTTTTGTGTGCACTATTTTAATAAGTAGCAATGCGCCGCCTCCTATGGTAAAATATTGGCGTGTCGTGAAAAGGGAGGGTTGTGCTTTGTTCGGATACGTCACGCCGCTTTCATGCGAATTGAAAGTGAAGCACTATGATCTGTACCGCGCATTTTACTGCGGGCTTTGCCGCACGCTTGCGCGCGAATACGGTCCCGCCGCACGCGCCGCGCTCTCTTACGACTGTACGTTTCTGGCCGTCGTCTGCGCCGGACTCGCCGGCTTTCCCTCCCCGAAGTCCCGATTCTGCGTCTTCGAGCCGTTTCGCGGCAGGCGCGGATTCGTTCCCGGCTGCGAAGCGCTTCGCTATGCCGCCGCCGTCAACGTGCTTTTAACATCCGCGAAACTGGACGACGATGTGCGCGACGAGCATTCCGTTTCCGCTCGCGCCGCGATGACCGCATTGCGTCCCGCCGCAAAAAAAGCGCACACCGCTTATCCGCTCGTTTCGGTGCTTTTGGAAGACGGACTTTCCCGCCTGCACGCGCTGGAACAAGAAAACTGCGCGGATCCGGACGCGGTCTGTTCGGTTTTCGGCGCGATGCTCGGCGATCTGTTTCGCCTTTGCCCCGGCACGTCTTCCTTGCAGCGTGAATCGCTCGGCGAACTCGGGAATGCGCTCGGCCGCTGGATCTATCTTGCGGACGCGTGGGACGACCGCGAAAAAGACAGCAAAAGCGGCAGCTATAATCCGATGAACCTTTCGCATATCGCTCGCGGCGATGCGGCGTTTTTGCTGCACGCGCAGCTTTCGGCCGCGCAGCGAGCCGCCCAAACGATCGAATTTTCCCATTGCCGTGAATTGATCGACAACATTCTGACGCTCGGCTGTTCCGACAGAACCGAATGTCTGCTCAAATCGGAGGAACCCGATGGATCCTTACAAGATTCTTGAAGTCAGCCCCAGCGCGACGCCGGAGGAAATCCACGCGTCGTATCTTCGCCTCGTCAAAAAATACCATCCGGATCGCTATCCCGACGGGCCGCAGAAAGATTTTGCCACGGAGAAGATCAAGCAGATCAACGCCGCCTACGACATGCTTTCCGACAAAAAAGGTGCGTCGTCCGCTTCCTCTTATTCCGCTACAAACGCCGGGTCAGGCGCGCCGAGCGACGCAGCCGTATTCTCGCGCGTCCGCGATCTGATCCGAAGCGGGCAGCTGACCGCCGCCGCACATCTCCTCGATGCGATGAACACGCGAAGCGCACAGTGGTATTATCTTCGCGGCGTGATCTATCAAAAAAGCGGTTATTACGATCATGCCAAGCAATGTTACGCATCGGCCGTGTCTTCGGAACCGATGAATGCGGAATACCGTCGCGCCTATGAATCGCTCGTCCAATCGGGCACGCCGTATGCTTCCGCCCCGGTCGAAAACGCGGACGGGTGCGATTTTTGCACGCTCTGCTCGATTTGCATGTGCATGAACATGTGCTCGCGCGGATGCCGCTGATCCTCCGTGTCACGGCGCTCATGTGCGTTTTTTTAATCGAAATCGAAGCAAAGCCATTAACATTTGTCAAGAATCGTGCTTTGCTCTTCCTTTTATGCGCACAGTTTGTTAAGATAGGTTACGTTTTCATTTAACGATCGCTGTTACAGTACAGCAAAATGCATAATGAGGTGTGAACATTGAAGATCATCATTGTCGGTGACGGCAAAGTCGGCCTTACGCTGACGGAACTGCTGGCAAGTGAAGGACACGAAATCATTGTCGTCGATCAGAACATCGACGTGCTGCGCCATGCGCAGGAACTCTACGACGTGCTCTGCGTCAGCGGCAACGGCGCAAGCCTGGAAGTGCTAAGCGACGCCGGCGTGGACGAGGCCGACCTGGTCATCGCCGTGACGTCGTCAGACGAAACGAACATTCTCTGCTGCATGACGGCACGCGCCCTCGGCTGCCCGCACACGATCGCCCGCGTGCGCAATACGGAATATTCCGATCAGCTCGTTTTGCTGAAAGAAACGCTCGGGCTTTCCATGACGATCAATCCCGAGCTTTCCGCCGCGCGCGAGATCTTCAATATTCTCCAGTTCCCTTCGTTCATCAGTCGTGAAACGTTTCCGCGCGGACGTGTGGAGATCGTCAGCCTCGCCGTGCGAAGCGGCAATCCGCTCATCGGCAAAAAGCTGTATGAGCTGCCGAACGATTCCAAATTAAAAGTTCTGATCTGCGCCGTGGAGCGCCGCGAGGAACTGTTCATTCCCTCGGGCGATTTTGTCATCGAAGAGGGTGACAAGATCCACGTCACCGCGCAGCCGGAAACGCTTGCGTCGCTGATCAAATATCTCGGCGTCGAGACCTCGCGTCTTCGCGACGTCGCGCTCGTCGGCGGCAGCAAGATCGCGCTGCACCTTTCCAAAATGCTCGTCAACGCCGGCGTCGGTGTGACGATCATCGAGATCGATCCGCATCGCTGTGAAGAACTTGCGACGATCCTGCCGCGCGTCAATATCATCAACGCGGACATCACCGATCCCGGCGTCATGGCCGAAGAAATCCGAGGCAAAGCGGACGCCGCCGTTTTCCTTCTGGGGATCGACGAGGCGAACATCATCATGTCTTTGCACGCCTCCAAGCTCGGCGTCAAAAAGGTCGTCTCCAAGGTCGACCGCGTTGATTACGATTCCATCTGCGACATTGTCCACGACGAAACGATCATCAGCCCCAAGTTGCATTCGTGCAACGCCATTTTGCGCTATGTGCGTGCCATGAGCAACGCCATGAGCATGGACGACATTCTCGCCGTGTTCCGCCTTGTCAACAACAAAGCCGAAGCGCTCGAGCTTGCCGTCCCCGCGGGTTCGCCCTATCTGGGAAAGACGCTGGCGGAACTGCCGCTTCGCCCCGGCGTTCTCGTCGCGTGCATTCGCCGCGGCAGGAACATCATCTTCCCCGGCGGCAGCGATTCCTTTAAAGCGGCAGACGTGATCGTCGTGTTCACCACCGCGCAGCATCACATCTCCAATTTCAAAGATCTGTTTGTCCGTTAACGAGGTGTCAGTATGAACAGAAGAATGGTCATACGAATTATCAGCTGGGTTCTGCTGGTCGAAGCCGTGGCCATGCTGCCGCCGCTGGCGCTTTCCATCGGATTTGTGGAGATTGCGGCGCGTCACGCGTTCGCGATCACGATCGCGCTGTGCCTCGTGCTTGCCGGCCTGACGCTCATTTTTCCGCCGCGGCGCAAATCGCTCTACGCGACGGAGGGCTACGTCATCACCGCGCTTTCCTGGATCATCATCTCGGTCTTCGGCGCGCTGCCGTTCATCTTCTCCGGCGAGATCCCCAATTTCTTCAGTGCGCTGTTCGAGACAGTCTCCGGCTTCACGACGACGGGCGCGACGATCCTGCACGACGTCGAGGCCGTGCCGCGCAGCCTGATCTATTGGCGAAGCTTCACCCACTGGCTCGGCGGCATGGGCGTGCTCGTGTTCCTTTTGGCGATCGTCACCGCGGGAAGCGGCGAGGGTAACCTTTTTTACCTCATGCGCGCGGAAAGCCCCGGCTACGACGTCGGCAAAATGACGCCGCGCCTTCGTCAAAGCGCCATGACGCTTTATGTGATCTATCTCGTGCTGACGGTCATCCAGGTCGTGTTCCTTCTTTGCGGCGGAATGTCCCTGTTTGACAGCCTGTGCATCGCATTCGGTACGGCAGGCACCGGCGGATTCAGCATCACGAACAACGGTCTTGCGGCCTATTCACCCTATTGCCAAAGCGTCTGCACCGTTTTTATGCTGCTGTTCGGCGTCAATTTCAGTCTGTATTATCTGATTTTGTGCCGTCAGTTCCGCGTCGTCGCGCGCGACGAGGAGCTTTGGACGTATCTCGGGCTGTTTTTGGGATCGACCATCCTGATCACGCTGAACATTATGCCGATGATGAAAAGCGGCATTGCCGCCTTCCATCACGCGGCGTTCCAGGTCAGTTCCATCATGACGACCACCGGCTTCAATACCGTCGATTTTGACGTTTGGCCGTCGTTTTCCAAGGCGATTTTGATCTTGCTGATGTTCATCGGCGCCTCGGCCGGTTCGACGGGCGGCGGCCTGAAAGTCTCCCGCCTTCTGATCGGCCTGAAAACGCTCAAGCGCGAGGCCAATAAGATCCTGCATCCGAGAAACGTCCGCGTCATCCGTATGAGCGGCCATTCGCTCGACGAACGCGTCGTCACGGGTGTGAGTATCTTCTTTATCGCCTATATCATCCTCATGTGCGTCAGCGTACTGCTTGTCAGCCTCGACGGCTACGGATTTGAGACGAATTTCACCGCCGTGCTTTCCTGTATGTCCAACATCGGTCCCGGCCTGGCAC
>CAKTSO010000087.1 GCA_934613185.1 uncultured Clostridia bacterium
AAAGCGGCGACGAATCGGCGCCGTTTGGAAACGCTTTTCAAAACGGTGTCCGCCGGTCTGGCGGGCGCCGTTTTTGTGCGCGATTGCGGCATGGCGCGGATTTAAAAAAATAACTGAACTTTTTTGACAAAGTGTGTTATAGTGATGGAAAATGATAAAAGGAGCTGCAACAATCATGAATTCTTTGGATTTGAGACTTTTTGACGACGATTATGCCGCGAAATTCACTCCCGCTGATTTTGCAAGAGCCTTGTAT
Source organism: uncultured Clostridia bacterium (assembly GCA_934613185.1). Lineage (GTDB taxonomy): Bacteria > Bacillota > Clostridia > Christensenellales > Maliibacteriaceae > RGIG9107. The sequence continues at coordinate 257 of CAKTSO010000087.1, forward strand.
GATGCCACCGATCGCGACGGTAATCTTTGCGTGCCTGAGAAATTTTTATATGACTATGGCGATGAAGAAGATGACGAAACGGAAGATGACGTTTTTTATACGTTTCAAATGACGTGGAATCGCGACGATCTTGAACGGCTCATTTCGGAATATCAGGCGCTGTACGCCGCGCTTTATGAAATCAGTCAAGAATTGCAGGATGACGAAAGGGAGGGCATGATTGATGACGAAACGTATGTCCGCGATGCGCTTGACGATTCGGCTTTGTTTGACGTTTGGCGTACCTATGTTGCGGAACCGTGGCATTGTGAATTTAGCGAAGACGAGTATGAAATTATAAACTCCGCGTCTTTGAAAGACCTCGATCATCATGAAGAAAAAACGCCGGAGGAAGCGCGCCTGTTGGAGCGGTTCAATGCAAGGCGGGCGGAAGAAAGTGCAAAGCGTTTGGGCGGCAATCGTTTTTCCTATGGAGTACGCTTGCGTGCCAGACGGCTTTATCGGCTGCTTTCCATTGGCGCACCGAAGTTCGTGATAGAGGACGAAGGACGGCACTTGATTTGTTTTCTGTCGCTTTGGAAGTATGCGCGTGGGTTTCGCAATTCTATGCTCGAAATTTTGAAATCTATTCTGAAAACTTAACGTTGCTTTTGGAAAAACAACTCCAACAATGAAAAGCGCCTGCCGCCCGTAAATTAAGAGCGGCAGGCGATTTTCTTTTTGCAAGAATCTGTTTTATCGGAAACGCATGAAAAAGCGGCGCCGAATCGGCGCCGCCGTTTGGAAACATTTATTGATTTCGAGCGGAGCAGTGTTCTGCCAGGCAGTCGGAGCATTTCGGTTCGGCGCCGCAGATTCCGAGCTTATTCTCGACACCGTACTGCCACAGGATCGTGTCGACGGCGGCCATCGACAGATTATATTCGGCGGCAATGCTGCGGCTGACGTCGATTGCTTCCCAATCTGTTGCGGGATTGTGTTTTGAATAGCCGAGCCGCCCGATGATTCTACAAACATGGATGTCCGGTTTGATGATATCTAATCCAGCCCCTTTCAAATATTCACAAACCAGTGCCAGTCCCATGTAGTTTAATTTGTATTTTTTCCCGGAGTAGGCCAAACTCTTGATGACAACGTCAATATCCGTAGAGTTATAGTAGTGATCGATCGATCCGTGATCCGCAGCGATCCGCTGAAGCGTTTGAATATTTCCGCTTAAGCTCTCCATTTGCCGTTTGATTTGAAGATTACCGCAGCGAATTGCGGTTAACTGCCGTGTCAATTCTTCGGGGGAAGCCGTCAGAAGATAATCGACGTCAAAATCATGAAAAATGGCGTCGATTTTTTTGATATTCTCTTCGATCCCCTTCCACGGGCGATAGTTAGACAACATGGCGTACACCATTCCACGAACGTGTTCGGTGAGCGGAAACACAACGCCGTTCTTTCGTTTTTCGCGAGTAGCTTCGATCCCTTGAATTTCTTTGCGCCAGTTATAATCTTTTAATTTTATGGTCGATAATATTTCTTTAAAACCGATATACTCTGACATATTGAAAACACCTCGCTTTAAAAGAACGATTGAAGATATTATACACATAAAAATGTCGATATTCAAGATTAAAATGAAAAAAATAAGGATTTTGAAAACAATGACGCGCGCTTGCCAATCGTCTGTTGAATCGATATAATAAGAATAATTGTCGTACGGACGCATTATTTGTTACACGAAAGGAAACCGGAATCATGAGCTACAAAATCGAGACCGACTGTGTTCAGGCGGGATGGGAGCCGAAAAACGGCGAGCCGCGCATCCTGCCGATCTATCAGAGCACGACGTATAAATACGATTCGGCCGCGCAGCTTGGCACGATCTTCGATTTGAAAGAAGACGGGCATACGTATTCGCGTCTGTCGAATCCGACGGTCGCGGGCCTGGAGGAAAAGATCGCGGCGCTCGAAGGCGGCGCGGCCGCGCTTTGCACCGCCTCGGGTCAGAGCGCGAATTTCTTTGCCGTGTTCAATATCGCCTCCTGCGGCGACAACTTTATTGCGTTTACGTCGATTTACGGCGGATCGGTCAACCTGTTCGCCGTGACGTTCCGCCGCATGGGCATTGAAGTGCGCTTCGCCACGCCCGACATGACGGACGACGAATTGGAGAAGCTTTTCGACGAACGCACCCGCTGCGTCTTCGGCGAGACGATCGCCAACCCCGCGCTGAACGTGTTCGACGTCGAACGCTACGCCAAGATCGCGCATCGCCACGGCGTGCCGCTGATCGTAGACAACACGTTCGCCACGCCCGTGCTGCTTCGCCCGATCGAATACGGCGCGGACATCGTTACGCATTCTTTGACGAAATATATGGACGGCCACGCTTCGACCCTCGGCGGTGCGATCGTTGACAGCGGCAATTTCGACTGGGCGGCGCAGGGAAAATTCCCCGAGCTGAGCGAACCCGACGAATCGTATCACGGCGTCGTCTACACGCGCGATTTCGGCAGGACGGCGTATATCACCAAGGCGCGCGTGCAGCTTATGCGTGACATGGGGCCGGTGCTGTCGCCCAATTCTGCATTTATGTTTTATCTCGGGATCGACTCGCTCGCCGTGCGTGTCGAACGGCACAGCGAAAACGCGCTCGCCGCGGCGAAATACCTTGCCGCGCATCCGAAGGTTGAAAGCGTCAACTTCCCGCTTCTGGAATCCTCCGATCAGTACGAACTTGCGAAAAAATACCTCAAAAAAGGCTGCTGCGGCGTCGTTTCGTTCATCGTCAAGGGCGGCCGCGAGGCGGCGATGCGCTTTATGAACGCCCTTGATCTGATCGACATCGTCGTTCACGTCGCCGACGCAAGAAGCAGCATCCTGCACCCGGCCAGCACGACACACCGCCAGCTTTCCGACGCGCAGCTTGCCGCGGCGGGGATCGATCCCGGCATGGTGCGCTTTTCCGTCGGCATCGAGAATATCGACGACATCATTGCCGACCTTGCGCAGGCGTTTGAAAAGATTTGAAAAAAGATTTACAAAGACTTACAATAGAAAAGTCGAAGGAGCGGTGCGCCCACGGCGCATCGCTCTTTTTGTCAAAGCCAAATGAGTAAGGAGGAACGCTGCATTGCCGATCAAAATTCCCAATGCGCTTCCCGCGCGAGAGACGCTGCTTTCAGAGAATATCTTCGTCATGACGCAGACGCGCGCGCAGACGCAGGACATCCGCCCGCTGCAAATCGGGCTTTTGAACCTTATGCCGACGAAGATTGCGACCGAAACGCAGCTTGCGCGGCTTCTGGGCAACACGCCGCTTCAGGTCGAGCTCGATCTGGTGACGGTCGAGAGCCATATTTCCAAAAACACGCCGATGGAACACATGCTTTCGTTCTATCGTCCGTTCTCGGAAGTTGCCGATAAAAACTATGACGGGTTCATCATCACCGGCGCACCGGTGGAGCAGCTTCCGTTTGAACAGGTCGACTATTGGGACGAGCTTTGCCGCGTGATGGAATGGACGCGCACGCATGTGCAAAGCACGCTTCATATCTGCTGGGGCGCGCAGGCGGCGCTGTATTATCATTACGGCGTTCCCAAAGTGCCGCTTCCCGAGAAGATGTTCGGCGTGTTCGCGCATCGTGTGGAGCATAAAAATTCCATGCTTCTTCGCGGGTTCGACGACGTGTTCATGGTGCCGCATTCCCGCCATACGACGGTGCTGCGCGAGGACGTTGAAAAGCACTCGGAACTGACCATTCTCGCCTCCAGCGACGAGGCGGGCGTCTATGCCATTAAGACCGACATGGGTCGTCAGGTCTTTATCACGGGGCATTCGGAATACGACGCCGACACGCTTCGCCGTGAATACGAGCGCGACCGTGCCGCGGGACTTCCCATTGACGTGCCGCGCCATTATTTCCCCGACGACGATCCCTCGCGCGACCCGATCGTCTCGTGGAGAAGCTGCGCCAATTTGATGTATTCCAACTGGCTCAACTATTACGTCTATCAGGAGACGCCGTTCGACCTTGCGCGCATGGCGGAAAAGAGGGGATGACGATGGAAAACCAAACCCCGTCCTATGTTTATGTCGCCTGTGCGCGCGGCGAAAAGCGCACCCACGCGCAGAGCACCGCCGAACATGTGCGCTATAGCGTGGAGAACATGCTGCATCCCGTCTTTCTGGCGACGGAAAAGAACAAACATCAGCATGCGGCGGCGCTGCAAAGCGCGGATATTCTCGTTTTGACGGACAGCGATCCGGCGGCGCTTGCCGACGAGACGGTTCGGGAGGCGCTTTCGGCGTTTCAAACCAAGCCGCAGGGCCGCATCGTCGTCTATTCCAAGAGCGACGCGCTTGCAAAGAAGATCGACGGCGCGCAGTTCATCGGCGAGAACTCCGGTGCGATCCGCGAGCTTTTGTCGTCGATCCTCGATTTGCCGGAGGACAGGGAAGACGAATTCGCCGTGCCGAACGAGGAAGAAGCGCCCGCGTCGGCGGGAAAATTCGACAATCTCAAAAACATCGCGTTCATCTGCGGCTTCATCGCCGCGGTCTGCCTGCTGTTTCGGCTGGTGATGATGTTTTTGAAGAAGTGATCGCGTGCATGAAATTAAAATTGTCGTAAAATTATTTGAACTTTTTTGCACGAACCACTGGTAAAATAAAATTCTGCGTGCTATAATACAATCAGCGAAACGAGAACGATAACAATATCATTTCGTTTATCACAATCAGCGTTGCCGAAAAAAACTTATCCTTCTTCAAGCTCAAACTCCTTCCAAGGCAATGCTGTTGTCAGGGCCCCGTCTGTGACGCCATCCGCAGACGGGGCCAACGCTTTTTTATGAAGCGATATCGGGACTTTCGGATTGCAGCTTATAAATATGAAGCATTTTTTAGATTGCATACGGCGAAAACTTGGAGCGATTTAAAAAAAGACGGCGAGGCGGATACGGCGCAATTCTTGCAAGAAGCGGGCGCGTGTGATAAAATTTAATTTACGGTATGTCATGAAAATCGGCATGCCGCACGGAGGTATGTTATGGCTGTGAGCATGACCGGATACGGCAGCGGCAAGGCGAACGCGGACGGCCGCGAGGTCGCCATCGAGCTTCGCGCGGTCAACCATCGGTATCTGGACCCGGCGTTTCGCCTTCCAAAGGCGCTGGCCTTTGCGGAGGACGCGCTTCGAAAACAGATGCAGCAGACCCTGAGCCGCGGCCATGTCGACGTGTTCGTTACCTATAAAAACACGCGCGAGGACGCGCGGCAGATCGTCTGCGACACGGCGCTTGCCAAAAGCTACGTCGATGCGGCGCAGAAGCTGGCCGAATGCTTCGGCGTGAAAAACGATTTGACGGCCGTGACGCTTTTGCGGCTTCCCGACGTGACGCGCGAGGAAGAGGCGGAGGAAGACCGCGACGCGCTGGAGGCGCTTTGCCATGACGCGATGGCGCAGGCGCTGGAAGAGCTGTGCGCGATGCGCCGCACGGAGGGCGAACGGCTCGCCGCCGATCTTTGTGCGCGGTGCGACACGGTGCACGGCATCGTCGATGAGATCACCGCCCGCGTCCCGAAGATCCAGATCGAGGCGCGCCAGCGTCTGACGCAGCGCATGACCGAGATCCTGGAGAACGTCCGCTTCGATCCCGAACGATTGGAACAGGAAGTCGTTCTGATCGTCGAGCGCGGCAGCATCACGGAGGAACTCGTCCGTCTTGCAAGCCATATGACGCAGATGAAACAGATCCTGGCTGTGACGGATCAGTCCGTCGGCCGCAAGCTCGACTTCCTCGTTCAGGAAATGAACCGGGAGATCAACACGATCGGTTCCAAATCGGCGGATCTTGCCGTGGCGAACATGGTCGTGCAGGCGAAAAGCGAGATCGAAAAGATCCGCGAACAGGTGCAGAACATCGAATAAAAGACGCTGGAAAGGAGCGATGCACCAATGGCGGTTCGGCTCGTCAACATCGGTTTTGGCAATATCGTCAGCGCCGAGCGGATCGTGGCGATCGTCAGCCCCGAATCCGCGCCGATCAAGCGCGCCATTCAGGAAGCGCGGGATCGCTGCGTGCTGATCGACGCAACCTACGGCAGAAGAACGCGCGCCGTCGTTTTCACCGACAGCGGGCATGTGATTTTATCCGCCGTGCAGCCCGAAACGGTCGCCAACCGCGTGGGCGCACGGGAAAGTGCAGGTTTGGAAGATGAGTGAGAACAATCGCCGCGGCGTGCTTTTCGTCGTCTCCGGCCCTTCCGGGGCGGGCAAAGGCACGATCTGCAAGGAACTGCGCGCCATGCGGCCGCAGCTTAAGATCTCCGTTTCCGCCACGACGCGTGCGCCGCGTCCCGGCGAGATCGAAGGCGTCCATTACTTTTTCCGCACGAAGGAGGAGTTCCTTGCCATGCGCGAGCGCGGCGAGTTCCTCGAATGGGCGGAGGTTTACGGCAACTTCTACGGTACGCCGGTGAAATACGTCCGCGACGCGCTGGAACGCGGCGAGGATATGCTCCTTGAGATCGACGTGCAGGGCGCGCTGAACGTCAAAAAGATCTTTCCCGAGGCAGCGATGGTGTTCGTCGTTCCGCCGTCTTTGGAGATTTTGAAGCAGCGCCTGTCCGACCGCGGGACCGAGACGCCCGAGGCGCTCGAACGCCGCTGCGCCGCTGCGCGGGACGAGCTTTCGACGATGATGCAGTATGATTACTTCGTCGTCAACGACGACTTGAAGACCGCCGCCTGCCAGGTCGATGCGATCCTGACGGCGGAAACGCGCCGCGTGTCGCGCAACGAAAAAGCGTACCAACTTTTGATGGAGGGAAAAAAGCTATGATTTATCCGCCACTTGATGAACTGATGGAAAAGGTCGACTGCCGCTATACCCTGACGGTCGAGACCGCGAAGCGCGCCCGCCAGATCGTGGACGGAAGCCGCGTGCTGTCCGATAAAGCCGACAGCGAGTATCCCGTCGCCGCCGCCGTCGAGGAAATCGACGAGGACAAGGTGCATTATCGCCGCGACGAGGAATGACGTTTTTGGCATAAAAAGGCCGCGCGCATCGAATTTGCTTTCGTGAAAAAAGCTCGGTGCGGCGCGGCTTTTTGTAAACGGTTGACAATGAAGGAGGAATGCCCCGTGGCTCGAAAACGCATTGTTCTTGGAATTTCCGGCGGAATCGCCGCGTATAAATGCGCCGCGCTCGTGCGCCTGTTCGTAAAAGCGGATGTCGATGTGACATGCGTGGTGACGGAACATGCCAAAAATTTTGTGACGCCGATGACGCTCGGCACGCTGAGCAAACATCCCGTCTACGATGACGCGGCGCTGTTTTCGGTCGTCGAGCGCCCGCTGCATATCGCTCTGGCGCAGGAATTCGACGCCATCGTCGTCGCACCCGCGACGGGGAACATCATGGCAAAGGCCGCCTGCGGCATCGCGGACGATCTTTTGTCGAGCGTGCTTCTTGCCGCCGCCGTGCCCGTCGCGTATGCACCCGCGATGAACGAGGTCATGTGGAACAACCCCGCGACGCAGCAGAACGTTAAAACGCTTATGGCGCGCGGCGCGGCGATGATCGGCCCCGCGGACGGCGATCTTGCCTGCGGTGTGGCCGGAACGGGCAGAATGTGCGAGCCGGA
>CAKTSO010000088.1 GCA_934613185.1 uncultured Clostridia bacterium
TTCATGTTGCCTCGAGCGCCGGAGTTCGCCATCATGAAAATGGGGTTGAACGGATCCATCGCGTTTTTCAGCGCCTTGGTGACGCGGTCGGTGGCGTTCGTCCAGATCTCGACGACGTCGTTGTAGCGGCTCTCTTCGCTGATCATGCCGCGGCGGTACTGGCGAGTCGTCCGGGCGACGGCCTCCTCCGCTTCGGCGATGATCTCCTTTTTCTCCTCGGGAACGCGGATGTCCATGGCGCTGACGGTCAGCGCGCCGCGCGTGGAGTACATATAGCCCAAATGCTTGACGCGGTCGAGCACTTCGCAGGTCTTCGTCGGGCCGTGCGCGTGATAGCACATGTCGACGATCTGACCCAGGCGATCGGAGTCGACCACTTCGTTGATCTCGAGTTTGAACAGGTTCGCCGGATCGCTGCGGTCGACGAAGCCCATATCCTGCGGGACGGCCTCGTTGAAGAGGATGAAGCCGACGGTGGTGTCGACCATCTTGGAGACGGTTTCACCGTTGTACTCGCGGAAGAAGCGAACCTTGACCTGCGCCTGAAGATCGACGACGCCGGTCTCGTAGGCGCGGATGGCCTCGTTGACGTCCGCAAAGATGCTACCCTCGCCCTTGGCGCCGGGACGCACGACCGTCAGGTAGTAAGACCCGAGGATCATGTCCTGCGTGGGGACGGTGACGGGCTTGCCGTCCTGCGGCTTCAAAATGTTATGCGCGGACAGCATGAGGAAGCGCGCTTCGGCCTGCGCCTCGACGGACAGCGGAACGTGAACCGCCATCTGGTCGCCGTCGAAGTCGGCGTTGAACGCTTTACACACAAGCGGATGCAGGCGGATGGCCTTGCCCTCGACAAGAACCGGCTCGAAGGCCTGAATGCCGAGGCGGTGCAGCGTGGGTGCGCGGTTCAAAAGGACGGGATGCTCGCTGATGACCTCTTCCAGAACGTCCCAGACCTTCGGATGCGCGCGCTCGACCATGCGCTTGGCGCCCTTGATGTTCTGCGCGAGCTCGTCGGCGACGAGGCGCTTCATGACAAAGGGCTTGAACAGCTCCAGCGCCATCTCCTTGGGAAGGCCGCACTGGTACATTTTAAGGTCGGGTCCGACGACGATAACGCTTCGGCCGGAGTAGTCGACGCGCTTGCCCAGAAGGTTCTGGCGGAAGCGGCCCTGCTTGCCTCGAAGCATGTCGGACAGGCTCTTCAAAGGACGGTTGCCGGGGCCGGTGACGGGCTTGCCGCGGCGGCCGTTGTCGATCAGAGCGTCGACGGCCTCCTGCAGCATGCGCTTTTCGTTGCGCACGATGATATCCGGCGCGCCGAGCTCGAGCAGCCGCTTCAGGCGGTTGTTGCGGTTGATGACGCGGCGGTAAAGGTCGTTCAAGTCGCTGGTGGCGAAGCGGTCGCCGTCCAGCTGAACCATCGGGCGAAGCTCCGGCGGAATGACCGGGACGACGTCGAGGATCATCCAGGTCGGATCGTTGCCGCTCTGGCGGAAGGCCTCGACGGCCTCGAGGCGCTTGACGACGCGCAGGCGCTTCTGACCCGTGAGCGTGGCGGCCTCTTCTTTGAGCTGATCGCCGAGCTTGTCAAGGTCGATCTGCTTCAAAAGCTCCTTGACGGCCTCGGCGCCCATGCCGGCGCGGAACGCGTCGCGGCCGAATTTGTCGATCGCCTCGTGATACTCGCGCTCGTTCAAAAGCTGGCCGCGGATCAGATCCGTGTCGCCGCCGTCGATGACGACGTAGGAGGCGAAGTAAAGCACGCGGTCAAGAAGGCGCGGGGACATGTCCAGAAGAAGTCCCATGCGCGACGGGGTGCCTTTGAAATACCAGATGTGGGACACGGGCGCGGCCAGCTCGATGTGGCCCATGCGCTCGCGGCGAACCTTGCTGCGCGTGACTTCCACGCCGCATTTGTCGCAGACGATGCCCTTATAGCGGATGCGCTTATATTTGCCGCAGTGGCACTCCCAGTCCTTCGTCGGCCCGAAGATGCGTTCGCAGAACAGGCCGTCGCGTTCGGGCTTGAGGGTGCGGTAGTTGATGGTTTCGGGCTTCTTGACCTCGCCGTAAGACCATTCGCGGATCTTCTCGGGGGAGGCAAGACCGATGAGCATGGAATCGAAGTTATTGAGTACGGGCAACTGTTGTTTCGCTCCCTTCCTTAGGTTGCGCCGCGGCGTTTGCCGCAGGGCGCGTCAAGTCCGATCGGATGACCGTCAGCGGATCAGATGTCGATGTCAAGGTCGTCCAGAGACGTCCCTGCGTCGCCGCTGCCGTCGGAGATGTCAAGATCGTCCAGCTCGGGGAAGCTCGTCAGATCGAAGTCGCCGAAGTCGTCGCTTTCGGTCGCTTCGTCGCTGCCGGGCGCCGCGCTCATGATAGACTGCGTGTCGAAGCCGTCGTCGGCCTCGGATTCGCCGCCCTCGGAGGCGGGACGCACATCGTCCTCGTCCTCGCTGAGGTTGACTTCCTCGTGCGTGTCGGAGAAGACCTTGATGTCCAGCGCGAGGGACTGCAGCTCCTTGATCAGAACCTTGAAGCTCTCGGGGATGCCGGGCTCTGAAATGTTCTCGCCCTTGACGATGGATTCGTAGGTCTTGACGCGGCCGACGACGTCGTCGCTCTTGACCGTCAGAATTTCCTGCAGGGTGTTTGCCGCGCCGTAGGCTTCCAGCGCCCAGACCTCCATTTCGCCGAAGCGCTGGCCGCCGAACTGCGCCTTGCCGCCCAGAGGCTGCTGCGTGACGAGCGAGTAGGGGCCGGTGGAACGCGCATGGATCTTGTCGTCGACCATGTGCGACAGTTTCAGATAATACATGTAACCGACGGTGACGCGGTTTTCGAACGGCTCGCCGGTGCGGCCGTCGTAGAGCGTCATCTTGCCGTCGGCGGGGTAGCCCGCTTCCTGCAGAAGCTGCGTGATGTCCTCCTGCGTCGCGCCGTCGAAGACGGGCGTGGCGATGTGCCAGCCGTTCTTGGCGGCGGCAAGGCCGAGGTGGACTTCCAGCACCTGCCCGATGTTCATTCGGGAGGGAACGCCCAGCGGGTTCAGCACGATCTCAAGCGGCGTGCCGTCTTCGAGGAAGGGCATATCCTCCTCGGGAAGCACGCGGGACACGACGCCCTTGTTGCCGTGGCGGCCGGCCATTTTGTCGCCGACCTGGATTTTGCGCTTCTGCGCGATGTAGACGCGAACCATCGTGTTGACGCCGCTTGCAAGCTCGTCGCGATTTTCGCGCGTGAAGATCTTGACGTCGACGACGATGCCCTCCTCGCCGTGCGGGACGCGAAGGGAGGTGTCGCGCACCTCGCGCGCCTTCTCGCCGAAGATGGCGCGAAGAAGACGTTCTTCCGCCGTCAGCTCCGTCTCGCCCTTGGGCGTGACCTTGCCGACCAGAATGTCGCCCGCGTGAACCTCCGCGCCGATGCGGATGATGCCGTTGGCGTCGAGGTTGCGAAGCGCGTCCTCGCCGACGTTCGGGATCTCGCAGGTGATCTCCTCGGGCCCGAGCTTGGTGTCGCGCGCCTCGGATTCGTATTTCTCGATGTGGATCGAGGTGAAGGCGTCCTCCTTGACGAGCTTTTCGCTGATCAAAACGGCGTCTTCGTAGTTATAGCCCTCCCACGTCATGAAGCCGATCAACACGTTCCGGCCGAGCGCGATCTCGCCCTGGTCGGTCGAAGGACCGTCGGCGATGACCTGGCCTTTGGTCACGCGCTCGCCGCGCTTGACGATCGGGCGCTGGTTGATGCAGCTGGACTGGTTGGAGCGAAGGAATTTCAGAAGCTTGAACGTATGTTCCTTGCCGCTGTCGCCCAAAATGGTGATGTAGCGGGCGCTGACGGACTTGACGATGCCGTCCTCGGGGCAAAGCACGACCACGCCGGAGTCGCGGGCGGCCTTGTACTCCATGCCGGTGCCGACGATGGGCGCCTTGGGCATGAGAAGCGGAACCGCCTGACGCTGCATGTTCGAGCCCATCAGGGCGCGCGACGCATCGTCGTTTTCGAGGAAGGGGATCATCGCCGTGGCGACGGAGACGACCTGGCGGGGCGAAACGTCCATCAGGTCGACCTGTTCGGCCGGCACTTCGGTGATGTCCGCCTTGCGGCGAACGGGGATGCGGTCGTGGACGAAACGGCCCTCTTCGTCGAGCTGCTCGTTCGCCTGCGCGACGATATAGCCCTCTTCTTCGTCCGCGGTGACGTAGATCACACGGTCGGTGACGACGCCCTTTTCCTTGTCGACGACGCGGTAGGGCGTCTCGATAAAGCCGTATTTATTGATGCGCGCATACGTCGGCAGAGAGCCGATCAGGCCGATGTTCGGACCTTCGGGCGTCTCGATGGGGCACATGCGGCCGTAATGCGAATAGTGAACGTCGCGGACTTCGAACGAAGCGCGTTCGCGGTTGAGGCCGCCCGGGCCCAGCGCGCTCATGCGGCGCTTGTGCGTCAGCTCCGCAAGCGGGTTCGTCTGATCCATGAACTGCGACAGCTGAGAGGAACCGAAGAACTCCTTGATCGCCGAATGGACGGGGCGGGGGTTGATCAGTTCAAGCGGCGTGATCGTCTCGGCATCCTTGATGCCCATGCGCTCGCGCACGCCGCGCTCCAGGCGCAGAAGGCCGATGCGGATCTGGTTTTGCAGAAGCTCGCCGACGCTGCGCAGGCGGCGGTTGCCGAGCATATCGATGTCGTCGACCTTGCCGATGCCGTAGAAGAGGTTAAGGTTATAGCTGATCGACGCGATGATGTCCGAAAGCTGGATGCACTTGGGCGCAAGCTCGCCGATGCGCTCGTGGAACGCGCGCTCGCGATCTTCCGTCGTCTCGAACTCGTCGAAGATGGCCCTGATGACGTCGAAGCGCACCTGCTCGGGCATGTCTTCGCCGGACAGATCCAGATCGGGCAGCCAGGCGTGCGTGTCGACGAAGCCGTTGCCGATGATGCGAACGCGCGTGCCGTCGCAGTCGACGTCGACCACGTTCACGCCCGCGTTCTGCACGCGGGAGGCGGTCTCGGCGTTCATGACCTCGCCGGCGGCGGCAAGCACCTCGCCCGTGGCGGGATCGACGACGTCCTCGACGGGCTTCTGGCCCGCAAGGCGATGCGCGATCGTCAGTTTTTTATTGAATTTATAGCGGCCCACGCGCGCAAGATCGTAGCGCTTGGGGTCGGAGAAGGTGGATTCCAAAAGCGTGCGGGCGCTGTCGAGCGTCGGCGGTTCGCCGGGACGCTGGCGGCGGTACACTTCGAGAAGTCCCTCTTCCATGGTCTTGGTCGTGTCCTTTTCGATCGTGGCCAAAATGCGCTCGTCTTCGCCGAGAAGGTCGACGATCTGCGCGTCGGTCCCGAAGCCGAAGGCGCGAAGAAGCACCGTGACGGGGAGCTTTCGGTTGCGGTCGATGCGGACGTACATGATGTCGTTGGAGTCCGTCTCATACTCCAGCCATGCGCCGCGGTTGGGGATGACCGTCGAGGAGAACAGCTCCTTGCCGAGCTTGTCGACCGTGCGGGCGTAATACACGCCGGGCGAGCGGACGAGCTGGCTGACGATGACGCGCTCGGTGCCGTTGATGATGAACGTGCCGGTCGGGGTCATCAGCGGGAAGTCGCCGATGAAAATCTCCGATTCGGTGAATTCGCCCGTCTGAAGACGGATCAGTCGAACGAGCACGCGAAGCGGCGTGGCGTAGTCGGCGTCGCGCTCCTTGCATTCCTCGATCGTATATTTCGGATTTTCGTCAAAACGATAGCCGACGAATTCCAGCGCCAGCGTCTTGTTATAGTCCGTGATGGGGGAGATGTCGTCCAGGACCTCTTTTAAGCCCTGTTCGATCAATCGACGGTACGAATTTTTCTGGACCTCGATCAGATCGGGCATGTCCAGCACTTCGTTGATCTTTGAAAAAGACTTGCGAACGCGCTTGCCCATGTGAACGTCGGTCATTCTCACCTTTGTATTGTGCATTTGAAAGCACCACTCCTATCCCCGAAAATTTGCCCGGCCGCCGGACGTTTCCGCCCGGTTTTCGAAAAGACGCCCGCCGCCGTTTGCACTGCGGCGCAACATATGGTATAATCGCTTCGCCCAAGGCGGACGAGCGACGTTGGAAAACCGTCGGCACAAGTGAAAAAAGTGCATGACAGACACACTTCTACCACTAAAGTGCAGGTTATTACTTTACGCCGATTTATGCAATTTGTCAAGGGATTTTTCCCTGATTTTTTCTATTATTTATAAAGCGGGCGACAAAACCGTAAAGAAAAGCGAAAATTCTTCGGGATATCTTGACGAAGCGGGCGATATATTTTATTGTTCGATTATACCGTTCGGTATCCGGATCGATTCCGCGGCGCAAAACGCGCGCCAAAGCCGGGATCCGTTCGCCGTGCGATGCGGCCGTTTTTGTTTTTTAATAAAAACAACGCCTCTTCGCACCAAATGACAAGGAGTGGATACGATGCAGTTTTCAGCCAACAGCCGGTATTCCTACTGGCTCGCCGATCCCGATCTCGACGCGGCGATGCGGCGCGAACTCGAACTGATGCAGGACCCGGAGGCCGTCGCGGATCATTTCGCGCGCAGCCTTTTCGTCGGCATGGGCGGGCTGACCGCACGGCTCGGCGCGGGGACTTCCTATTTAAATGCCTACACCTTCGGCGCGGTCGCGCGCGCCTGCGCGCTGCACGCCAAGGAAACCGGCGCCGCGCGCGTTCTGATCGGGCGCGACGGGCGCGACACGTCGCCCGCGTTTTCCCGTCAGCTTTGCCGCGCGTTCGCCGCGGAAAAAATCCCCTGCGCGCTGATCGAAGAGGAGATCGCCGCGCCGGTGTTCTCCTTCGCCGTGCGGCAGGGGCACTACGACTTCGGCTTCTACGTCTCGGCGACGCACCACGGCCGCCTCTACAACGGACTTCTCGCCTACGACGCGCACGGCTGCCTGCTGCTGCCCGATCAGATGAAAAAGCTCGACGAGCATCTGCAGAATCTCGATCCGCTGCAAAGCGACACGTCCGACGCGCTGGAAACCGCGCTGTCCTGCGGAGCGGTGAGCGTCGATAAAACCGACTATTTTTCGGAATTCGCCCGCCGCGTGACGGAACAGATGGGCGCGGAAACGAGCGACTGCGCGATCGGCGTTTTGTGCGTATCGCATGTCGCAGACGAGGGCGAGACGCTCAAAAAGATGCTTGCCGCGTTCGGCTTTTCCAATGTGGAGGTCGTCCCCGGCACGGGCGAGACGCTCGACATGCCCTATCACCGCGACGGCGCCGTTTCGCCCGCCGCGCGCGAGGCGTTCGAGCAAAGCGCCGCGCAGATTCTGATCTGCACGGATTCGTCGCTCAACAACATTTCCGCCGCCGTCAAGCACGACGGGGAGATCTTCCCCTTCACGGGGAGCGAGATCGGCATCCTGCTTCTGGACGGCCGCTGCCGCCGTCTCCTGGCGGAGCATAAGCTGCCCGAGCATCCCGTGGCCGCCGTGTCGCTGATCGTCAGCCCCATGCTGCACCGCGTGGCCGAACGCTACGGCATTCAGGTCACCGACACGCTCATCGGCTTCCGCCACATCGTCCGCGTGATCGAGTCCCTTGCCCAAAGCGGCCGCGAGGAGGATTTCGTCGTCGGCTTCGAGGACAACGGCAGCGTGCTTTTGAACACCGTCACCCGCGACAAGGACGCGCTTTCCACCGCCGCCGCGCTGTGCGAGCTTGCCCGCCGCGAGGCAACGGGCGGCCGCACGCTCTTCGACGCGATGGAGAGTCTTTCCAAAACCTACGGCCACTTCGCCTACAGCCGCGACCAGTTCTCCTTCGAGGGCATGAGCGGCGCGACGCGCATGTACAATCT
>CAKTSO010000089.1 GCA_934613185.1 uncultured Clostridia bacterium
GATGCGCCGTGCGGGAGAGGCCGCGCTTCGCGCGCAGGGCTATCAGGAAGAGGATGCCAACGCGTTTATGAACACGGGCATGATCAATCTGGACGCGGTGCTCGGCGGCCTGAACGAAGACGGCGTCGATCCCGTGCTGTCGGCACAGCAGACGGCGCGCATGGCGGTCATCCGTCAGGCGCAGCTGGACGCGCCGCTGGAACAGCCGCCGCAGGTCAAGGGGACGCACTCGCGCCCCGGCTACGACGCGAGCGTTCCGCCCGAGAAAAAGAAAAAGCGCGTGCTGCGCGGCATCGTCGAATGGGTGGCGATGCTGGCCGCCGCGGTCGCCGTGGCGTTCCTTTTGCGGACGTATATCTTCAGCTTCTATCGCGTGCAGGGCCCGTCCATGCAGCCGACGCTGTACACGGGCGAATTGCTGTTTGTCAATAAGATCGGCTATCGCGTGGGCGACATCGAGCGCTTTGACGTCGTCGTGTGCCATTATCCCGGCGGCGACGAGTATTATGTCAAGCGTGTCATCGCCCTGCCCGGCGACACCGTCCGCATCGACAAGGGGACGGTCTATGTCAACGACGAGGCCCTGAGCGAGGAATACGTCGTCAATCACGACACCTCGAGCATGGCGGAGGTGACCGTGGCGGAGGATTCCTACATGGTCTTCGGCGACAACCGCGTCGATTCCATGGACAGCCGCTCCATCGGCGCGATCGGCCGCGATGCGATCGTCGGCCGCGCCGTCGCCGTGACGTGGCCGCTTGGTAAGATCTCGACCATTTCCCGCATCGACGACACCGCCGCCGAACCCGGTCAGACGCCCGCGACGAGCGAAAAGCCCGCGCCGAGCGAGACGGAGAAGGCCGACAAGATCGAAAAAACGGACGAATCGGACAATACGGAGGAGTCGACAGTCGCGGCGAGCGAAGAGCCCGAGGCGACGAATCTTTCTCAGGTTCCCGCGGACAATTAAACGACATGCCCGGCGAAATGCGTTTTCGCCGGGCTGTGGTTTATTGCGAGGTGAAACGTTCTCTTCCAAAGGGGGGCGTTTGCCGCACGGCTTCCGATTCCCACCAATATAAGAGGTGATTTTATGAACGACGCGATCCGCGTCTTTTACGACCGAAAAAGCGTGCGCCGCTTTTTGCCCCGCCCCGTGGAGCGGGAGAAGCTTTTCGCGCTGTTCGACGCCGCGGTGCAGGCACCCTGCGGCGGCAACACGCAGCAGTGGAAGTTCTTTTGCCTTCAAAGCGAACCCGTCCGCGAGGAGCTTTCCGCGGCGGTGCGGCTCGCCATGCGCGACTTCCCGCTCGGCGAAAATCCTTACAAATCCATGGCGAACGCCAAGCGCGCGGCGCAGAAGGACGACTACTGCTGTTATTTTCACGCGCCCGTGTGGATTTTGATCGCGCTGGACGAGACGTATCCCAACGCCATGGCCGACGCGGCGCTTGCGATGGGCAATCTGATGCACGCGGCGACGGCGGAGGGGCTCGGGACGTGCTGGGTCAATCAGGTCCCGTGGACGCAGGACGATCCGCGCGTGCGCGAAGTGCTGCAAAAAATCGGCGTGCCGGACGGATTTCGCGTCTGCGCGACGGCGGCCGTCGGCTACCCCGAAACTCTGCCGAACAAGCCCGCCCGAAAGCCCGCCGACGTGACGTATCTTTAAGCGTATTCGTCAATCGGAAGCTTCGAGCATTTGCCGCACGATGCGGAAAAATTCGTCCGTCACGCCGCCGTCGGGGCGTTCGGGATGCCACTGCACCGCCAAAACGGGGGAGACGTTCGACGAAACCGCCTCGATCGTGCCGTCGCGGGCGACGGCGGCGGGGAAAAGCGGCGGCGCAAGGCGCGCGGCGGACTGATGGTGAAAGCTGTTGACGACGGCTTCCCGAAGCGGGGCAAACGGCGAATTTTCACAAAAGCGCACGATATGCCGCGTTCCCGCGTGGCTCGCGATGTCCTGATGCAGCGTCCCGCCCAGCGCGACGTTGACGCACTGCATCCCGCGGCAGACGCCGAAGACGGGCTTTTTCCGCGCGAAAAACGAAAGGACGAGCGAAAGCTCGTTTTCGTCGCGCATGCTTGACACGGGCGACAGCCTCGCCCCGCGGCTTTGACCGTACAAAAGCGGGTCGCTGTCCCCGCCGCCCGTTAAAAACAGGCCGTCGTACGATTCGGCGAGCGAAAATGCGCAAAGCGGCGTTTCGGCATCGCAAAATCCGTGCGCGATCCCCGCGCGCGAAAGCGCAGCGGAATACTGCGGCGCGGGGCGGGAAAGCCCGAGGTCGTTCGTGCCGTGGACGACGAGAAGCATGGGTTCGGCCTCCTTTTAAAATCGGGAAGGGAAGCGCCGCTGTGTGTTTCGGCGCGCAAAAAGATCGGCTTTTTGACTGTACCGAACGGGTACAATCATGTAAAATAATACTATCAAGACGCGCCGCGCGAAAGACAAAAACGCGGCGCACCGCAAAAAAGGAGGGATGGCCCGTGTGCGACACGTTCGTGGCGCTGCCCACGCACACGGCGGACGCAAGCGTTCTTTTCGCCAAAAACAGCGACCGCTGCCCCAACGAACCGCAGCAGGTGCTGCGCACGTTCCCCGTGGACTACCCCGAGGACGCGCGGCTGGAATGCACTTACATCACCATCGCGCAGGCGCGGCACACGAACGCCTGCCTGCTTTGCAAGCCCTCGTGGATGTGGGGCTGTGAAATGGGCGCGAACGAATACGGCCTCCACATCGGAAACGAGGCGGTCTTCACGCGCGAACCCGTTCAAAAAGAAGGCGGGCTGACGGGCATGGATCTGGTGCGGCTGGCGCTGGAGCGGTGCATGTACGCGCGCGAGGCGGCGGATCTGATCATCGCCATGCTCATGCGCTACGGCCAGGGCGGCGACTGCGGCTACGACAAGCCGTTTTATTATCACAACAGCTTTCTGATCGCCGACGCCCGCAGCGCCTATGTGCTGGAGACGGCGGGTGAGTTCTGGGCGCTCAAGCGCGTGAGCGGGTATTACGCGCTGTCCAACGCGCTGAGCATCGAGAACGACTTCGACGAAATTCACGCCGGGGCGATCGATTACGCCATCGCAAAGCGCCGCTGCCGAGATCGCGCGGACTTCGGCTTCGCGCGCTGTTTTTCCGACCCCGTCAAAACCCGCGCCGCCTGCGCACAGCAGCGCCGCGCGCAGGGGCTTCTTGCGCTGGAAAAAGGCGGACTGACCACGCGCGACATGATGACGCTGCTTCGAAGCCATAACGAAAACGCGAAGCCGTTTTCCCGCGGGTCGTGCGCGGATATCTGCATGCACGCGGGCGCGAACGCCGGCGCAAGCCAGACGACCGGCTCTTTGATCGGCAAAATCTCGCAGGGCTACGCCACGGAATTTGTCACGGGGATGTCCTCGCCCTGCCTCGCCGTCTTCAAGCCCTACTGGCTTTCGGCCGACACGACGCAGCTCGTCTTCCCGCTCTATGCCGCGCGCGCTTCGCGCGAAAGCTGGCTTTGGCGCGAGAATCTGCCGCGCGACGTGCGCGCCGGGCGCATCGACGAGGACGCGCTCGGAGACTATCTTGCAAGACGCGATTCGCTCGAGGCGCGGTTTTTCGCGCAGAGCGAACAGCTCCACGCCTCCCGCGCCGTGCCGAGCGTCGTGACGGACGTTGCCCGCCGCGCCGTCTGTGACGAGATCGCGCTTTTGGAAAGCGTGATGGGTCGGCATCGGCCAAAGGCCGCGCCGCGCGGCAGCCTGTTTTATCGGCTGTGGTGGAAAAAGCGTGACGCGCTGCTCGGGAAAAAGCGCCCCGAGGAAGCGTGACGAGCCCGCGGACGCGAGCGCCCGCATTTTGAAAGACGGAACATCAAAATCCATGCAAATCCATGCAAATCCATGCAAAAGGAAGGTATGAGCCGATGGAAAGAAAGCCCAAAATTCTTGTGACCTGCAAAATGCCCCGCGAATGGTTCCCGGATTATAAAGACTGCGAACTGGTCTTCCCCGACAAAATGGGCTTTTTGACGCAGGAAGAGCTGATCCCGCTGATCGAGGACGTCGACGGCGCGGTCATTTTGTTCACCTATCTTGACGAAAACGTCCTGAAGCATTGCAAAAACTTAAAGGCCGTCACGAGCTTCGGCGCGGGCTACGACAGCATCAACGTCGAGGACTGCACCCGCCGCGGCATTTACGTCTGCAACACGCCCGAGGCCGTCTGCGAGCCGACAGCGGAGTTTACGATCGGCATGATCCTCGACACCCTTCGCACGATCACCTGGCGCGACCGCCAGCTTCGCACGAACCCCGATTACGACTGGGGTCTTGCCAAATATCCCAGCTGGATCGCCATGGGCAAGACGCTCGGCATCGTCGGCATGGGCCGCATCGGCAAGGCCGTCGCCCGCCGCGCGCTGGCGCTGGGGATGAAGATCGTCTATTACAACCGCCACAAGATGGGCGCGGAGGACGAGGCGCGCTACGAGGCGACGTATCTTCCCCTGGACGAGCTTTTGAAGACGGCGGACGTCGTCAGCCTCCACACGCCGCTGACGCCCGAGACGGAAGGCCTGATCGGTGCGCGCGAGCTTTCGATGATGAAGAAGACGGCGCACCTTGTCAACATGGCGCGCGGCCCCGTCGTGGACGAGGCGGCGCTGATCGCGGCGCTCAAAAATCACGACATCGCGGGCGCGGCGCTCGACGTGTTCTGCAACGAGCCGAACATCAACCCCGAGTTCAAAACGCTCGACAACGTCGTCATCACCCCGCACGTCGGTGTGGACAGCGCCGAGGCGCGCATGATCATCGCGCATCACACCGCGCTGAACCTGCTGCCCGCCATCGACGGCGGCGTCCCGAAATATCTCGTCAATCGCGAACTTCTGAACAAATAAGGGGGCGGACATAGCGATATGGAAAAAAACAAGATCGCCGTCGTCTACGGGCAGGATATGCACGCCATGGTGCAGCAGCTCATGGAATACGCGGACATCGCCTCTCAGCTTCGCGACGGCATGAAGATCGGCATCAAGCCGAACCTCGTCGTCGCCAAGCGCCCCGACTCCGGTGCCACGACGCACACCGAGCTTCTCGAGGGCGTGATCGATTATCTGCAAGCGCACGGCAAGTTCGACATCACCATCATGGAGGGCTCCTGGGTCGGCGACTCGACGCAGCGCGCCTTCCGCGTCTGCGGCTACGACCGCCTGGCGGAGAAAAAGGGCGTCAAGCTCCTTGACTTAAAGCACGACACGTTCCATACCCACGGCGGCATCCGCGTCTGCGACGCCCCGATGAACGTGGATTACCTCATCAATATGCCCGTTTTGAAGGGACATTGCCAGACGACCGTGACCTGCGCGCTGAAAAACATGAAGGGCTGCCTGCCGGATTCGGAAAAGCGCCGCTTCCACACGCAGGGGCTGCATCAGCCGATCGCCAAGCTCGGCACGATTTTAAAGCCCTCCGTGACGATCGTCGACGGCATCTGCGGCGACCTTGACTTTGAAGAGGGCGGCAACCCCGTGCCGATGAACCGCGTGATGCTCGGCTACGACAGCGTCCTGATCGACGCGTGCGTCTGCCGCATGATGGGCGTGGAATTGGAGGAGGTGCCCTACATCGGCCTGGCGGAACACTACGGCGCGGGCAGCGCGGACTTTAGAGACGATACCTTACTCGAGCTCAACGACGCAAGCTGCGCCGGAAAGATGCCGATCGTCAGCCGCCGCGCGCAGGCGCTCGGCCGCTACACCGACGCGCGCGACGCCTGCTCCGCCTGCTACGGCTCGCTCATCCACGCGCTGTATCGGCTCGACGAAATGGGGCGCCTCGGTTGGCTCGACGACAAGGTCTGCATCGGCCAGGGCTTCAAAAATGCCGAGGGCGGCCGCATCGGCGTCGGGAACTGCACCAAAAACTGTCAGTTCCACCTGGGCGGCTGTCCGCCCCGCGCCGACCAGATCATGGCGTTTTTGCAGGATCATATGCAATAAAAACGAAACATAAGATCGCACGAAACGAAAGCCCGGTCCGCCGGGCTTTTTGCGTGCCGTTTCGGCGAAAAACAAAGGTGCAACGCAATCGTAAAACACCCGTCATTGACAAAATGCCGCCGCGGGCGCTATACTCAAACAGAGGCATTGTCATGCCTTGATAAGATGTGTCGAAAAAACGCGCTTGCGGCGTCCCGCGCCGCAGGAAGGATTGTATATTCATGATAAATCACTGGAAGACGAATCGATTTTTGGCGATTTTTCTGGCGGCATGCCTGCTGTTCGTCGGCGTATTCGCGCTTGGCGCAAAGAGCGTTTTTGCCGAACCTGCCGACGGGAGCGATCCCGCGGCGACCGAAGAGGCCGTGACGGAAGAAGAGCCCGCCACGAGCGAGGACACCGCGGCGCAGAGCGCCGATCGGCCCGGCATCGTCGTGTCGGGCGACAGCGACGACGAAGATGGCAACATCATGGATTCGCTCCTCAGCGCCGACCGCCAGTGGCTGAGCGTCTTCGGGAAGATCGTGTCGCGCCTTGCCATCGTGCTCGGCATTTTGATCGTCGCCGTCGTCGCAATGACGATTTATATCATGGTCACGCAGACGACGCGCCTGTCGCGCCAGAATGCGCAGATGTCCCGCCGCCCCGCGCGCAGCGTCGTTCCGAATGCCGCCGCGGCGGGGGAAGCGCCCGTGCATCAGGTCACGCAGTTCGGCGACACGCTCCGCATCCGCCGCACCGTCGCGCCCGGGAACGCCAACCCGAACGCCGCGCGCCCGGTCAACCGCACCGGCGCGGCCAATATGGCGCGTCCCGCGGCGCCGCAGCGCCCGTCCCGCCCCGTGCAGAGCGCGCAGCCCGGCGTGCGCCGTCCCGCCGCGCAGCAGCCGATCCGTCAGCCGCAGCGCCCCGCGCCCAACGGTCAGCGTCCCGTGCAGCGTCCCGCCGCCCCGCCGATCCGTCAGCCGCAGCGCCCCGCGCAGCCCGCACCCAACAACGGTCAGCGCCCGATGCAGCGTCCCGCGCAGCCCGCGCCCAACGGTCAGCGCCCCGTACAGCGTCCCACGCAGCCCGTGCCCAACGGTCAGCGCCCGATGCAGCGCCCCGCGCAGCCCGCATCCAACGGTCAGCGCCCCGCGCAGCCCGTGCCCAACAACGGCCAGCGCCCCGCGCAGCGTCCCGTTCAACCGACGCAGAGCGATCCGAACGCCGAAAACTGAGCCCTTTCGATCGTAAAGAAGAACCCGACGCGGCTTCCGTGAATTGCGGAAGCCGCGTTTTTTTGTGCGCGTCGATTCGAAAAAAAGTCGAAGGGGCGGTCGTGCGCATCCGAAGCCGCCGACACAGCGGACGCCGCGCGCCCTTCACACGTCCCTGTTGCGCCTTTTCAAAGGAAGGATTGAAAAGGGAAAGATTGAAAAAGGAAAGATTGAAAAAAGAGGGATTGAAGGTGCGCAGGCAGGGGACGGGCTGTTTTCAAAACGAAGTGCAGCGATTCGAAAAAAGTCGAAGGGGGGCGGCGGCGTTTTTTCGCCCAAAGGATGCGTGAAAACGCCGTTAGTTTGCAAGGATAACGAATATTCATCCGAACCGTTTTGAAATCCGCATGAAGAAATTTTGCGGGAATTATAATTTTTTATAAAGAACGGCGGCGCTTGCGCGGGACGGCATCGCCGCTCGAAAAGATGCGGACGATCGGACGAAAAGCTCGGAAATACGGGGAGTTTTGAAGAATATCGTACAAAACGCGAAAAATGATGATTGACAGCTAATTCGCAATCGTGTAAGGTATAGATGTTAATAGTATTCATTTTAGTATATATATATATATATATATATATATATCGGGGG
>CAKTSO010000090.1 GCA_934613185.1 uncultured Clostridia bacterium
AATCATCCGTCAATGCGATCGAATCGACGATCATTTTGCATCTGCGGCGTCGTTCAAAGTCGAATTTTCTTGACAAATCGGCGGGAAACTGTTACGCTTTAACCATCGGATGTCCGATATCATTTTATTTTTATTAAAGGAGAACTTGTCATGGAAAATAACGCTCCTCAGAAGTCGAACGGCAAAGCTGTTGCGTCGTTGGTTCTCGGCATCGTCGCCGTCGTCACTCTCTTCTTCGGCACTTTCGCCTGGATCGGCATCATTTGCGGCATCGTCGGTCTCGTGCTCGGTTCCATGGCTCGCAAAGAGAATCCCTGCGGCATGGCGACCGCCGGCTTCGTACTGAGTCTGATCGCCGTTATTCTGTGCGCCATCACGTTTATCGCATGCCTTGCCTGCGTCGGGGCCGTCAACAGCGCTCTCGGTTCCATGTATTGATCGAATCGCACGCCAAAGAGCGGCCGGCTTGTGCCGGTCGTTCTTTTTCTTTCTATTCCCATTCCCCTTATTCCGCATATACAGGAGTTTAAATTGCTTCCTTATATTATGTTCGGCACACTCCGCATTCCCATGTACGGTCTTTTGATCACGCTCGGCACGGGATTGGGAGTTCTGGTTGCCGCAATGCGCGCAAAAACGCGCGGCATCGCCTGCATTGACGTCATCAATGCCGCGGTCTTCGGCGGAGTCGGTACGTTCGTCGGCGCGAAGCTTCTGTATCTTTTCACCGTCGCGGGTTATCTTTCGGAAAACTTCGACTCGATCGTGCATGACCCGCAGGCGATGCTTTCGCTTCTTCGGCAGGGGTACGTCTTCTACGGCGGGCTGATCGGTGCAATCGCCGGGGTGTATTTCTACACGCGCCGCTATCGATTGGATTTTGTCGGCATGCTCGACCTTCTGATTGTCAGCGTGCCGCTGATCCATGCGATCGGCCGCGTGGGATGCTTCTGCGCGGGCTGCTGCTGGGGGCGTCCCGCCGCGCCGCCGTGGGGGCTGTTGTTCAACGCTTCCCCCGTCGCGCCGCACGACGTGACGCTGTTTCCCGTGCAGCTTCTGGAAGCCGCGCTGAATCTTGCATTATTCATCCTTCTTTTTTGCTATGCAAGAAAAAAACGACCGCCGCTTTGCGTAACGACGCTTTATCTTTGCAGCTACGGCATCGAGCGCTTTGTTCTGGAGTATTTTCGTGCGGATACGGTGCGCGGCAGCTTTTTATGGTTCTCCACGTCGCAGTGGATCAGCATTCTTTTGTCCTGCGCCGCGCTTTGCGCGTTCTTCCTTCTTCGCAAAAAGGCGCAAAAGCAGCGCAGTGCATGAGTTTTTATCAAACGCCGCGGATGTTTCGTTCTCATCCGCGGCGTTTTTCTATTGACAAATTCGCGTCGATAAACCTATAATTTCACTATGTTGTTTCTCGGAGGCGTATTTTCTCATGCTGATTTCCACCAAAGGGCGTTATGCACTGCGCGTCATGGCCGATCTTGCCGCAAACGATCCCGCCGACGGCTCGTTCGTGCCGCTTCGCGACGTCGCCGAACGGCAGGGAATTTCGCAGAAATATCTTGAGAGCATCTTTTCGCTTTTGAGCCGCGCCGGTTTCGTCATCGCCGTGCGCGGAAAGGGCGGCGGGTATCGCCTGTCGCGCGCGCCGGAGGAATACACCGCCGCGCAGATCGTCTCACTTGGCGACGATCTTGCCCCCGTAGCCTGCCTCGGACAGAACGCGGCGGAATGCCCGCGCAAAGACGGCTGCATCACGCTGCCGCTTTGGCAGCTTCTCGACCGCCGCATTCAAAAAACGCTTGAAGAAGTCACGCTGGCGGATCTTTTAAGCGGCGACATTCCGATGGAATGATCCGAAAAGAAATCGATTTATTTTCAAATTCCCTATTGACTTTATAGGTTTATCCCGTTATACTCTATCCATACCGCAGATCGCAGAAAGGAGCACGCCTCATGAAAACGAACCGTTTGAACGCAAGCACGTCCTGTCGAATGTACCCGTTCCCGAGCTGTTTTCAGGGCGGGCTTTTTGTCGCGGCGATCTAAAAAAGAACGCGCCGCGGCGCGCCGGTCGACAAAAACGGTTCGGGGCTTTCTTCCAAAAGTTTTTTGGAGGGACGCCCCTTTTTTATACCGTTTGCGCCGCGGCGTAAAGTCCGTCCGCAATTCCCCAAAAATCATTGTTTTTCATTTGAAAGGAGAACCTACGTCATGTGTGCCAACTATCGCTTTGAAACGCAGCAGCTTCACGCCGGTCAGGAGACCCCCGATCCCACGACCGGGGCGCGTGCCGTCCCAATCTACGCCACGACCTCTTACGTCTTCGACGACTGTGCGCAGGCGGCGGGCCGCTTCGGTCTGACCGAGGGCGGCAACATCTACACCCGCCTGATGAATCCGACGACCGACGTGTTTGAGCAGCGCATCGCGGTGCTGGAAGGCGGCGCGGCGGCGCTGGCGCTGGCGACCGGCTCGGCAGCGATCACCTGCGCGGTCCAGAACATCGCCACGGCGGGCGACCACATCGTCTCCGCCGCGAATCTCTACGGCGGCACACATAACCTCTTTGAAAATACACTGAAAGAACAGGGGCTTTCCGTCACGTTCGTCGATCCGTCCGACCCCGAAAACTTCGCGCGTGCGATCGAGCCGAACACCAAGCTCCTCTACGCCGAAACGCTCGGCAACCCGAATTCCGACGTGATCGATCTTGCCGCGATCGCCAAGGTCGCGCACGATCACGGCATTCCGCTCGTCGTGGACAACACGTTCGCCACGCCTTATCTTCTGCGCCCGATCGAATACGGCGCGGATGTCGTCGTGCATTCCGCCACGAAGTTCATCGGCGGCCACGGCACGGTCATGGGCGGCGTGATCGTCGACGCGGGGCGCTTCGACTGGGCGCAGAACGACAAGTTCCCCGGCCTGTCGAAACCCAACCCGTCGTATCACGGCGTCGTCTTCACCGAGGCCTGCGGCAACCTTGCCTATATCATGAAGGCCCGCACGACGCTTCTGCGCGACCAGGGCGCGACGATCTCTCCGTTCAACTCGTTCCTGCTTTTGCAGGGACTTGAGACGCTGTCCCTTCGCGTGGAGCGTCACGTCCAAAACGCGCTCGCCGTCGTCGATTTCCTGAAAAACCATCCTCTGGTCGAACGCGTCAACCATCCGAGCCTTGCCGAGGGACGCGAAGCGGAACTCTATCGCGAGTATTTCCCGAACGGCGCCGGCTCCATCTTCACCTTCGACGTCAAAGGCGGCAGCGAAAACGCGCGCCGCTTCTGCGAAAGCCTGAAGCTGTTCTCGCTTCTTGCCAACGTCGCGGACGTCAAATCCCTCGTCATCCATCCCGCGTCGACGACGCATTCCCAGCTGGACGAGGCGCAGCTTGCCGCCTGCGGCATCCGCCCCGGCAGCGTGCGTCTTTCCATCGGCACCGAACACATCGACGACATCATCGCCGACCTTTCTCAGGGATTCGATGCCATAAAATAATTTCCGAATCATTTCTAATCGAAAGGAAGCTTCTTTCCATGGCACATATTTACGATAGCGCGGATCAACTGATCGGCAAAACGCCGCTTCTTCGACTCCATCATATCGAGCAGGACGAAGGCCTTTTTGCAAAAATTCTGGCGAAACTCGAGTATTTTAATCCCACCGGCTCCGTCAAGGACCGCATCGCGAAATCCATGCTCGACGACGCCGAAGCGCGCGGCGCTTTGCAGAGCGGCGGCACGGTCATCGAACCCACAAGCGGCAACACCGGCATCGGTCTCGCCGCCGTCGCCGCAGCACGCGGATATCGGATGATCCTCGTCATGCCCGACACCATGTCCGTCGAACGTCGCCGTCTCATGCGCGCTTACGGCGCGCAGATCGTCTTGAGCGACGGCAAGCTCGGCATGAAAGGCGCGATCGCAAAAGCCGAAGAACTGGCGCGCGAGACCCCCGGCAGCTTCCTTGCCGGACAGTTTGTCAATCCCGCCAATCCCGCCGCGCACCGCGCGTCCACCGGCCCCGAGATCTTTGAAGACACGGACGGCAAAGTCGACATCTTCGTCGCCGGCGTCGGCACCGGCGGTACGATCACCGGCACGGGCGAATATCTGAAATCGCAGAATCCGAACGTCCGCGTCGTAGCGGCCGAACCCGCAGCCAGCGCCGTGCTTTCGGGACGCGCGCCCGGCCCGCACAAGATTCAGGGCATCGGTGCGGGCTTCGTGCCGGACGTGCTCGACCGCGAAGTGATCGACGAGATCATCCCCGTCTCTGACGACGACGCCATCCAGACCGCGCGCGCGATCAGCCGCCGCGAAGGCGTGCTCGTCGGCATCTCTTCGGGCGCGGCGCTGCACGCGGCGATCGAAGTCGCCCGCCGCGAGGAAAACAGGGGCAAGACCATCGTCGTGCTTCTGCCCGACAGCGGCGACCGCTACTTCTCCACGGCGCTGTTTGAAGATTAACAAAAACCTGTCATAGCGAAAAGGCGTTTCGATCCTGCCAATCGGAACGCCTTTTTTCGTTATGAATTTCAGAAGTTCAGCCGTTCACACGCTTTTTCCGCATCAAAAGACCCAGTGCGCAGCCGCCCGCAAATGCGATACCGAGCGCCGCAAGATATGTATTCCATCCATCGCCCGTCTTCGGCGGCACCGTCGGATCCGCTGGCGTCGGCGTAACCTCCGGCGTCTTGGGCGCATCGATCTCGAGCGCCATCACGCTCACCGTTCCCGACACCTCGTTGGACGCGACGAGGAGCGGCAGGTTCGCGCTGTTTTTCTCCGCCGGAATGAAGACCACGCCTTCGGGCGAAACGTCGTCGCGGATATCCGCGGAAAAATCGCGGCTGTTGATGTAATTGCAGAACGCCGCGTTCGCAGGATCGGTAATGTCATAAATCATGACGCCGCCGACACGCTCCAGCCCGACGAACGCATAGAAGCGGCCGTCCGCCACGCCGACCGTGACGTTCTCCGGCTCGGGGCCCTTTTTGCCGGAGCGATCCTCGACCTCGATCGTGTCGTTGGAGCAGTTGAAGTACGCGGGCAGCACGTCGTTCGTGATGCGCTCGAAGTCGCTGCCGCTGTCGTAAACTTGATTCATGCCGTCCTGCGTCACTTCAAAGATCGTGAAGGAACGTCCGCCGAAGACGTAGTCCGCGCCGTTTTTCAGGCCGTCGTACTGTGCGGCGTCGAACCAGGTGACTTTGCCGCCCGTTGCAATCGCGTTAACGGGCGATTTTTTGCTTTTGACTTCGTTGGTGTCCGTCTCGTCACCCACGGGCCACGCGCGGCTGTCGCCCTCGTTCGCCGTCAAAAGATACGTCTTCCCATTGATCTCGGCGCAGGCGATCCCGTCCGGCATGCGGATGCCGTAGATATTTTCATACGTCTGCGGCGCATATGCGCCGTCGCTCTTGTTGAGATCGACCGCCACCTTACTGTAATCTTCAAATCCAAGGCTTAAAATGCGCTCGATTTTCAGCGTCGCAAGATCCAGCACCGCAACCGCGTTGGCCTCCTGAAGCGCCACATAGGCTTTCTGCCCGCTGACGGCAATGTACTCCGGTTCAAGATCGACGGACGGCGCGGTTCCTTTTTTCAACACGACGCCGCTTTCGACGAGTTCCGCGCGCCTTGCGTCAAATTCCGCGAAGTCCACGACGCGCGAGCGCAGCGTCGATACGTCGATCACCGTCACGCTGCCCTTGGGATCCACCGCGCTGTAGCCCTGCCGCGGCTCGCCCTCGTCCGCCGTCAGGATCTTCGAGCCGTCCGCGCTGAAGGTTACCATATCCGGCTGCACGCCCGTCGCGGCGATGCCGATGCAGCGAAGCGTACCGTCCGCATTGCAGTTGAAAAGCAGCACGCGGCCGGACTTAGTGTAGTCCTCGTCCTGCATCGAAACGGCGAGCTTCGTCCCGTCCGGCGAAATCGCAACCGACGTCATGTCTCCGTAGGCGAACGTTTCGTCCAGTCCCGTCGCGAGGTCGGAGGCTTTCAATTCCGAAGCGGAGAGCTTCTCGACCGAAGCGCCGTTCGCAAGCGCGCGCATGTCGATGCAATCCAGTGTCCCTTTGACGCCGTTGACCGAATAGGCGAAGCCGTTGGCGGCATTGTACATCGTGATCTCCGCAGAACCGCCGTCCGCACTGTACGCACCCGCGTTATACCGCGCGATCAGCTTTGCCTTCATCGAAGAAGTCTCGTCAAAGAACCCCGTGTACTGACGATCTCCCGTCTCGACCGGCGTAAACGTCGGCTGCGGCGGCGCAGAAACCGTCGCGCCAACATGCGGCTGCTTTTCCGCAGGAACGGATTTGCTGTAATTTACCTCTTCAAAATCCGCAGCATTGTTATCCGTGTCCGCAAAATTCACGCGGCGGACGGCCTTCTTCTTGGACTGGATCCCCGCGTACGCACCTTCGTAAGCGGGCGGCGCCTGATCCGGCGTGTTGTCGTTGCCCTGCACCGCCGCAAGATCGACAAAACCGACCGGCAGCGCGAACCCTTCGGCCGTGATATCGCCCGAAAACGCATCGGTCAACGGCACGGAGTTTTTCAAAAGCGCGACCGAGAGGCCTTTGTTGTGCAGCACCGCGTCCCATTCCGCATCGCCCTGCGGCACCGCAAAGGACCCCGAAGGCGACGTCACCGCGCCGCAGCGGATCAGATAATAGCCATTCGCGGCAATCGAGCCCGTCAGCGTCAAAACCTGCCACGAATCGGCGTGGCTGCCGTCCGCAGAGGAACGATACTGAACGGACCAGCCGTTCAGATCCACCGCTTCATCCGTCGGATTATACAATTCGATAAAGCTGTGATCCGCATAGCCGTCATCCGATCCTCCATACACCTGATTGATGACCACATGATCGCTGCCGGCCGCGAGCGCCGTCGGAGCAATCACGGCAGTCAAAACCAAAAGCGCCGCCAAAAATCCCGCGATTCGTTTCATTCTTCTCTCCTCTTTATGCTTTTCCCGCCGCACTGCGCGTTTGTTCGCCACACAATGCGTCTTTTTTCTCTTCTTCCGAGAACGAAAACCGATTTTGCCATATCTTCCGTCCCCGAAGGATAACGGCATAAAAGTTGCAGCCGAACCAACCGTGCATGTCCGCACCGACCGTTATCGATCTTCCGTTTTTTTCTTTTCCTTCAGCACACGCAAGACAGGCCCTGCGCACAGCCCGAAGACTACGCCGAACATCATCCCGAGAGCAATTTCATTCATCAGGATTCCAAAAAGCGTTCCGAGACTCAGGCCGACGGCGAGGCCGCTTCCTTCTTCGCCATGCTGCGCAACAGTTTCTCGTGCGGTCTCGTTACGAACGCTCTTACCCGTTTTCATTGCCTTTCCCCTCTTTGACAGCGTCCGGTACACGGAACACCAGAATCGCCTTGGCGGAATTCGTCACGGAGAATGTCACCGGCTCCCATCCCTCGCGCGCCATTTCGTTCGCCTTGTCCTCGATTGCGGCGGCCATCTTTTTGGCCTTTGGCGCGTAATCGACGACGACCGCTT
Organism: uncultured Clostridia bacterium; assembly: GCA_934613185.1. GTDB lineage: Bacteria > Bacillota > Clostridia > Christensenellales > Maliibacteriaceae > RGIG9107. Next base: position 7,537 of record CAKTSO010000090.1, read on the forward strand.
TGTACGTCGCGTCCATTTTTCTTTCCCCTTTCTTTTCTTTTTGTACCGTTTCATCCTAAAATCGCGACGTTAATTCGGCAATCGCGGTTTTGTAAAATGAAGGTTAACCCGGTTTTTTGCAAAACAAAAAGAGCCGTTCGGGAGGGTCGGGGGTCATAAGAAAGTAATATCGTATTTTCTCAGGAACGGCGTGGCTTCGGTCACGCCGTTTCCTGTTTCA
>CAKTSO010000091.1 GCA_934613185.1 uncultured Clostridia bacterium
AGAATCGCGAAAAGAAAACTGCCGCAGACGAGGACGATCGCGGCGAACCCGAGCGCAAAAAGCAGCGCCGGATACGTCGTGCGCCCGCCGCGCAGCAGCGCGCACAGGACGATCGCGCCGGGCAGAAGCAGGATCGGAAGGTAGACGCTTGCCGCACAGATCAGGACGAACAGCGCGCCCACGATGGCGTCATACAGCGGTCGGCGCGATGCGCCGAAGGAAACGGATCCCTGACGAGCCATGGTCTCCCTCCTTTTATCGGATCAAAATCGGAACCGCATAAAACGGTACATTACATTATAGAAGAAAATCACGGGAAATGCAAGAATCGCACGGCGGGATTCGCAGAACGACACGTCTTTGCAAGCGGGAATGCGCGTGTTATAATAGCGGCAACGAGGAAAAAGGCGGCGGATCGATTTGCCGCTTTTCAAACGAAAAATTGCCGCCAAGGAGGAACACAGGCAAATGGCTTTGCTTGAATTTTCGTATCAATCCGATATCCTGGGCTTTGAACAGGAGCTGTGCGTGCTTCTGCCCGACCCGCGCGTGTACGAACTGGACAAAAAAGGCTGCGCCGACCCGGAGGATCTGAGCGTTCTTTATCTTTTGAACGGGTATCAGGGCAACCATCTGGACTTTGTCCGCAACACCATGCTCCCGCGCTTTTTGAAGGAGTCGAGAAAGAAGCTCGCCGTCGTCATGCCCGCGGGGCTGACGTATTATTATGCGGATATGAAGCGCGGCTGGAAGTATTTCACCTATGTGGCGGAGGAAGTGCCGCGCATCGTGCAGTCCTATCTTCACATCAGCCCCAAACGCGAGAACACGTTCGTCGGCGGTACGTCGATGGGCGGCCTCGGCGCGCTGAAGCTTGCGCTGACGTATCCCGAACGCTACGCCATGGCATGCAGTATTTCCGGCGTGACCGACCCGGTTTTGCGCTCGGTGCAGGCGGTGCAGGAGCGCCCCGAGCTTACGGAACTGTTCAATAACATCTACGGCGAAGACGTCGAGGCGCGCAAACATTCCGCGGACGACCTGATGGAGATTCTCGAGAAGACGGTCGCCTCCGGCAAGCCGCTGCCCAAGCTCTGCCAGTCGATCGGCACGGCGGACTATCTGTACGACATGAACGTGGCCTTCCGCGACAAGGCGCGCGCCCTCGGGTACGACCTTGATTATTATGAGGAAGAGGGCGTCGGCCATGAGTGGCGCTTCTGGAATCGCGAGATCGAAAAGCTGATCGCGCGCATTCCCGCCAAGCCGCTTTGATCGCAAGGGAGGAATTTTTATGCTGGTACGAATGAATTATCTGTCCGAGATACTCGAAGAAGAGGTCTTTTTGAACGTCATCCTCCCCGAGCCGCGCGTTCTGGGGATCAATGAAGCCGATGCGCCCTTGCGGGAAAAACTGCCCGTGCTCTATCTTCTGCACGGCTATCACGGCGGCGCGAGCGACTGGCAGCGCAAAACGAGCATCGAGCAGTTCATGCACGAGGCTCAAAAGCACATGATCATCGTCACGCCGGGCATGAACAACTTCTTCTACACCAACATGGTGCACGGCAAGCGCTATTTCGATTTCGTTGCCGACGAACTGCCGCGCGTCATTCAGACGTATTTTAACGCCTCCGATCGCCGCGAGGACACCTTCGTGGCAGGATTCTCCATGGGCGGCTACGGCGCGATGAAGCTTGCGCTGACTTACCCCGAACGCTACGGCTATGCCGCGAGCCTCTCCGGCGCGGTCGACTGCTTTAACCAGAAGGATCTGTCCGAAATTCAGGATCCCAAGATGCTTGCCATGCGCCTTGCCATGAAGGACGAGCTCAACTGGATCTTCGGGCCGGAAGAGGGGCGACGCGGCAGCAAAAACGACGTCATGGCGCTTCTGGAGACCTGCGATCCCGCAAAAGCGCCGAAGCTCTACGCTTCCTGCGGCCTGGACGACGACCTGTACGAAGGAAACGTGGCCTTCCGCGACAAGGCGCGCGCGCTGGGATACGATCTGACGTTCTATGAACAGCTCGCCACGGGCCACGAATGGCGCTTCTGGAACACGGAGGCCGAAAAGCTCATCAAACAGTATCTTCCCATCAAATAATTCCATCAAATCATTCCGATCAAACAAAAAACGACGCCGTCCGCGCAAAACGAGCCGCGGGCGGCGTTTTTTGATGAACAATGCGCAAAAAAACGGCTTGTTTTTGCGGGTGGAATGCGTCATAATGTCAATATGGTATATAGACCACAAACGATTCGCGAAAAACAAAATTTGTGTCGGAGGGGACAGAACATGAAAAAACGTTGGCTCGGGCTTTTGCTCATCTTGACGATGGCGTTGTGCCTTCTGCCCGCCGCGGCGCTGGCCGAGGGCGAGAACGAGCGGCATGTCAGCACGACGGAGGCGCTGCTTGCGGCGATTGCGGACGAGAGCGTGTCCGTGATCCATATCGATACGGATTTGTGGATCAGCGAACCGATTTCGATTGAACGGGAACTGACGCTTCGGGGCAAGGGGGGCAACCAGATTGTCTGCCGGAAAGAAGTGACGGTGAAAAACGGCGGCGCGCTTATCCTCGACGGTTACTTTTTTATGAGCGTGATCGACAGCGCGTGTGCGGTCGAAGCGGGCGGCGCGCTGACGGTGGAACAGGACGCGGCGCTGGACATTGCTCCCGGTTCCGATGCGGCGTCGTTTTCGCTCGCGTCCGGCGGAACGCTGACGCTTCGCGGCTCGTTGTGTTTGGAACTTGACTCCGCATTTTCGGCGGACGGCACGCTGAACATTGAAAACGGAACGTTCCGAGTCGGCAGCATGGAGAATCTGAAGAAGGTCGCGCCGCTCGGCGGCAGCTTGTATTTGGACAATCTGACGATCGACGAGGACTACACGCTCGACATGGGCGGCCGCACGTTGGAGATCACAGGAAACTTTATGCCGAAAAACGGCGCGATACTGACGGTCACGAATGCGCAGCGCGTCGAGTCGGGCGGCGCCACGTGGATCGACGGCGCGACGTTCGATTGCCCCTTGCATCTGCGCGACGCCGAAGGCAATATTCGGGGCGGCGTTTTCCGCGGCGACGTGTCGTTTGGCTACGGCGCCAGCAATATTTTGGACGGCGAGTTCTACGGCAAAGTGACGGGCGGCACGTATACCGGCGCGATAGAGGGCGGTTCGTTTTTCGGGCCGGTGGATCTTTCCGTCACGCGTGGCGGCAACAATGTCACGGGCGGAACGTTCTATGACGAACTGATTTTGGGTGAAAGTCGGATCGCGGGGCTTCGCGTGACCTATCAGACGGACGGCGCGGATTACGCATTCTCGGTCGTGCCGGGCGGACATAAAACGGCTGCGCCGAAAGCGCCCGAAAAGGACGGCTATGATTTTGACGGCTGGTATCTTGACGATACGGCGTATGACTTCGAATCGCCCGTGAACGAAAATCTGACGCTGACGGCGCATTGGAAGCTGAAACCCGAAACGCCTGCGCAGGAGCCCAAAATCGACAACCCGAAGGCGGGCGACACGGCGGATTTCGCGCTGTGGATCACGCTTGCGATCTTCGGCGGCATGGGAGCGGTCACGGCAGCGGCATGGGAAAAGAAGGCGCGGCGCGTTAAATAATATTTTGCGGATGGCGGCACGGGTTGCGGAAAACGCCCGCAGTGTGCTATAATAACGCCGCATAAAGGCAGTGAGCGGCTATGCGCAAAAGAAAAGACGCCGACTTTGAAAAAGAGAGCTCCCGTCCGGGCTGAAAACGGGGGCGCGTCGCGCGGCTTTTGCGTTCCCGAGTCGTCAGCCGCGGGCAAACCCCGCCGTCTTCCCGCGTTAAGGGAACTGATTGAGTGGGCGGCCGTTCGGCCGTCAAAAAAGGTGGTACCGCGGGCGCGCCCCGTCCTTTGAAACAGGGAAGGGCGCGCCGTTTTTGTAATTTTTAAAAGGAGAGCGAACATGGCAAAGAAGCAGGAATTCGTCCGCGAGATCACCTCGCGCGAAGAGAACTTTTCCAAGTGGTATACGGACGTCATTTTGAAGACGCAGATGGTGGACTACGGCCCCGTCAAGGGCACGATGGTCATTCGACCCTACGGCTTTCGCATTTGGGAGCTGATCCAGGAGCAGCTCGACGCGCGCTTCAAGGAGACGGGCCATCAGAACGCCTATTTCCCGATGCTGATCCCCAAGGCGCTTCTTGAAAAAGAGGCGGAGCATGTCGAGGGCTTCGCGCCCGAGGTCGCGTGGGTCACCAAGGGCGGCAACGAGACGCTTGCCGAGCCGCTCGTCGTGCGCCCCACGAGCGAGACGATCATCTGCCAGATGTACTCCCAGTGGGTGCAGTCGTGGCGCGACCTGCCGCTGAAATTAAATCAGTGGTGCAACGTCATGCGCTGGGAAAAGAGCACCCGCCCCTTCCTGCGCACGAGCGAATTCCTCTGGCAGGAGGGCCACACCATCCACGCCACCGAAGAAGAGGCGCAGGAAGAGACCATGCGCATGATCAACATCTATCGCGACTTTGCCGAGAACGTGCTTGCCATGCCCGTCATCGTCGGCCAGAAGAGCGACAAGGAACGCTTTGCCGGCGCGGTGGCGACGTATTCGATGGAGGCCATGATGCAGGACGGTCAGGCGCTCCAGGCCGGCACGTCGCATAATCTGGGTCAGCATTTTGCCAAGGTCTTCGACATAAAGTTCCTCGATAAAGACGGCGTGCAGAAATATGTGCATCAGACCAGCTGGGGTGTCTCCACGCGTCTGATCGGCGGCCTCATCATGGTCCACAGCGACGATCGCGGCCTCGTTCTGCCGCCCCGCGTCGCGCCCATCGAGGCGGTCGTTCTGCCCATTGCCATGCACAAAGAGGGCGTGGTCGAGGGCGCACAGAAGATTGTCGACGAACTGAAGGCCGCGGGCATCCGCACCGAGTTCGATACGCGCGACCAGAGCGCCGGGTGGAAGTTCAACGAATGGGAGATGAAGGGCGTTCCCGTCCGTCTGGAAGTCGGCCCGCGCGATCTTGAGGCCGGTCAGGTCACGATCGTCCGCCGCGACACGCTCGAAAAATCCACGCTGCCCATCGACGGCATCGCCGAGAGCATCAAGCAGCTTCTCGATCAGATCCAGCGCGACCTCCTCGAAAAGGCCCGCGCCATGCGCGACAGCAAGATCTTCCCCGCGGAAAATATGGACGAACTGCGCGACGCGGTCGAAAACAAGCACGGCTTCGCCACGACCATGTGGTGCGGCAGCCGCGAGTGCGAGGATCGCATCAAGGAAGTCACCGGCGCGACGAGCCGCGTCATGCCGTTTGAACAGCACATCATGGGCGACAAGTGTGTCTGCTGCGGCAAGCCCGCGAAGATCAACATGCTGTTTGCCCGCAGCTATTGATCGAGGCGCGATATGCGGAATCATAAGATTGCGTCGCGCGTGATCGTTCTCATTCTGATCGCGGCGATGCTCGCTTCGACGCTGGTCGGCATTTTATATCGGCTTTTCGCCTGATATTTGCCGGAAGAAAGAACAAAAAAGGATTGTCAACCGTTTGGCATTGGTTGACAATCCTTTTTCTTGTTGAATTTTGGCTGAAATCAGAACAACTGTCCCGGAAGCTTCAATTTTTCCTTTGCGGGAAAGGTTTGATCGAAGGCCTCCGCGTCGGATTCGTCGACCAGATAGCCCTGCGGCGCGGCGTATTCGCCGCGGACGCCGTCGAGATAGCCCTTTTCGAGCTCCCGGCACAGGAAGAACGAATCGTCCGCGCCCTCGGGAAGTCCGTGATAGCGAATGCCGAATTCCCGCGCATGGGTGAAGCCGCTTTTGCCGTAGAAGTCGATGTCGCCTTCGAAACAGAGCGCGCCCGCGCCCATTTTCGCGGCCTGTTCGAGAGAATGGTCGAGCAGGATTTTGCCGTATCCCTGCCGTTGATACTTCGGCGCGATGCAGATCGGCCCCATCGTCATGATCCGAATTTGTCGCCCGTCGTCGGATGCGATATGCGTGCGAACGAAGATGTTCTGTCCGATCAACGCTCCGTCTTTTTCCATGACGAAGTCGAGCTCCGGCACAAAATCGGGATCGTTCCGCAGGCAGTGCAGAACGTAATGCTCAAGGCATCCGGGGCGATAGACGTTCCAGAACGATTCGCGCACGAGTTCCTCCACGGCGCGTTGTTCGTCGGGACGTTCGCGGCGGATGACGAGAGAATTTCGGTTTATGGCATGGTTTGCGGTATGGTTCATGATCGGTTTCCTCGCTTTTCCTGCTTCGGCACGGGAAAAACGCGGTCAAGACACGCGTCAAGCTGCGCCAAAGCGTCGGATTTGTCTTCGCAAGCGTCGTAAATGCTGTAAAAAAGGAACATGGGGCCGTAGATCGCGGCGGCTTTTTCTTCGGCGTCGGCGAAACCGTTCGCGCGAAGAAGATCCGTCGTGTAGGCAAGCGGCCCTGCGGCAAGGTATTGCTGATAAATGTTCATCATTTCAAGGCTTCGGAACTGCTCCAGCGTCAGCATCCGCCGAAAATCCGCCGCAAATTCGTCCTGCGTCCAGTAGCGAAATTGGGCTTTTGCATACGCGATGATCTGCGCGGGCGGGATGTTGCAATACGCTTCGGGAGCGGCTTCGGCGCTCTCGGTCGGCAGTTCCGATTCCGCCGCGCCCTGCGCGTCCCGTTCCGCCATTCGGGACAGGATCGCGTCGAAAATGCCGCGCTTGTTTGCGTAATGCTTGTACAGCGCGCCTTTGGTGATCGAAAGCGCGGACGCGATGTCGCTGACGGAGACGGCTTCGTATCCGTTTGCGGCGAACAGCCGCAGCGCCGTTTTCAAGATCCTTTCTTTCGTGTCGGACATGCAGTGCTCCTTTTTTACATAGTTGCAAATGGTAAACGCTCGTTCACCTACGATAATAGTGAACGAGAGTTTACTTGTCAAGATGTTATTCGAAGAATTTCAGCGGACAATGAGATCGGCGTGTTCCCGAACGGCGAAGGCGTCGAAATACGCTTCCTCCATCGGGATCCAGCGCGTTTGAAATGCCTGCGCCATTTCTTCGCCGTTGCGCTTCAAGATTCGCGCCGCCTGTTCTTCGGGCGAAAGGTCGAAAAATACGCGCAGCGCGGCATAAGCTCCAAAGCGCGGGTGGTGACTGTAAGACCCTTCGACGATGCGGAGGTTCCCTGCGGGGACGGCGACTTCGCCGCCCAATTTCATTTCGCCGCAGTCGAACGCACGATAGGCGAACGCATCGGTTTTGCAAAGATGCGGCAGGACTTCGCGTGCGTAGCGGTCGTAATCCACGTTTCCGCCGGGCTGCGCCAGGCGCTCCGGCGTGCGCAGTTCGGGCGGCAGAAAGAAGTCGTCCATGGCGACGACGCCCGCGCCGAGCGCTTCGGACAAGATTGCCGCCGCCGTCGATTTTCCGGACGCTGCGCGTCCGTCAAGCGCGATGACGATCGGTTTGTCCTTTTGCGGAAGCGGCGGCAGCGCCCGCAGGACGGGGACGAGCCTTGCGGCGCGGGACGACAGCACGCGATAAGCGGGGGATTCGTAATCCCGATAAAAATCGCTGTGATGCACCGCGTGCGCGCCCGCTTTTCGATACGAAGAAAGCGCCTTTTGCCATTCGTCTGCGTCAAAAACGAACGCGCCGC
>CAKTSO010000092.1 GCA_934613185.1 uncultured Clostridia bacterium
CTTTCCGTCCTGCAGCCCGTTTTGGCCGCGGCGGCGGTAACGCTGATCGTCGCGGCGTTCGCGGCGTCTCACGCGGCGAAGAAGATCGTGGCGCCGATCAATGCGATCGATCCCGACCGCGGCGCGTACGACGGCGTTTACGCGGAGCTGTCGCCGCTGGTGCATCGGCTGGAAAAACAGAAACGGCGCATCGACCGGCAGATCGCCGAATTGCAGCGGCAGAAACAGGACGAGACGCTGATCCTGTCGAACATGACGGAGGGTCTCGTCATGCTCGACGCGCAGAATCGAATCGTCAACGCAAACGAGGCCGCGGAAAAGCTCTTCGGCGAACCGGCGACGGCGGGCGAACACGTCTTGACGTTAAACCGCAGCCGCGAATTCTGTGCGCTGGCGGACGAACTGGAAAAAGGCGGGCGCGGCAAGATCGATCTTGCGATCGGAAAAAAGACCTGCCGCATCACGGCGACGCCCGTTTTCCGCGAAGAAAAACGCGTCGGCGGCGTGCTTTTGATCGAGGATCGCACCGAGCGCGCGGCGCGGGAGACGCTTCGCCGGGAGTTTACCGACAACGTCTCGCACGAACTGATGACGCCCGTCACCGCCGTGCAGGGCTATGCGCAGCTTCTGCAAAACGGCGCGTCGGACGATCGGACGAAGGCGTTCGCCGACAAGATCGTCGAAGGAACGCAGCAGATCGCGCGGATCGTGTCCGACACGACGACGATCAGCGATCTTGAAAACGCGCGCCTTTCGAATGCGACCGCGGAGAAGGTCGATCTGTACGACGCGGCCTGCCGCGCGATCGCGCCGCTTCTGCCCCGGGCGCAGGAGACGGGCGTGGCGCTTCGCGTGACGGGCGACTGCGGGGCGACGGTGTTTGCGCCGCCGCCGGCGCTCGAAGTCATGATCCGTGCGCTGGCCAACAATGCCGTGCGCTACAATCACGACGGCGGCGCGGCGACGATCACGATCCGTCAAAACGGGACGAAGACACAGCTTGTCGTCGAGGACGACGGCGATGGCATCGCCCCCGACGCGCAGGCGCGCGTGTTCGAACGCTTCTATCGCGGCGACGAAAGCCATCACGATCCAAACGGCGCGGGGCTGGGGCTTTCAATCGTCAAGCACGCCGCGCGTCTCATGCGCGCACAAGTCGACCTGCAAAGCACGCTCGGGCAGGGAACGCGCGTGATCGTGACGTTCGCGGACACGCCGAAAACCGAATAAAGCGACGGATGAAACGCATCGGTCGTCTCCGAACGGGGAGACGGCCTTTGCTTTTTTGATTCCCTTGTGGTATATATAAAGAAGAATGTATCGGAAAGCGCTTTGCGGCGGCAAGGCGCATCAAAATTAAAAAACGAATCATCGGAGGTACTTTTTTATGGCAAAGGCGAAGGACCGCCCGTTTCGCGCGTGGGAAATCGACCCCGGAACGTGGCAGATCGAGGGTGAGGTCGCATCCTGCTTCCTTTTGATCGGAACAAAACGCGCCATGCTCGTCGATGCGGGCATGAGCCGACGCAATCTGCGCGAATTTGTGCGAACGATCACGGATCTGCCCGTCTTTGTGGCCAATACGCACGGCCATTTCGATCACACCGGCGGCAACGGCTTTTTCGACGAGGTCTACATGTCGGCCTATGCCGCGCGGGAGGCCAAATGCGTCTTTTCCATCGGCGACGATGCGCGGCGCGCGGACGAATACCCGCTGGATTACCCGATCACCGTGATCGAAGAAGGGCATGTGTTCGACCTCGGCGGGCGGCATGTCGAGGCCATCGCGATCCCGTGCCACAGCCCGGGCAGCCTTGCGTATCTCGACGTCGATCGCAAGCTCCTTTTTTCGGGCGACGAGATCGACCCCGGGCAGGTGCTTTTGATCAGCTATGACGACGAGCCGCGAAAGCGCCTGGAAGATCACCTTGCCAATATGGAAAAGCTGAAGGCGCGGCAGGACGACATTCGCCTGATCTGCCCCGCGCACAACGGCGCGCCCATCGTCGCGTCGTATATCGATACGTTTATCGATCTGGATCATCGCATTCTGGCGGGCGAGGAGGGCTCCCGCAAGGTCTTTTCCTCCACCTGGCAGGGGCACGGCCATCCGCAGGATTCGCATTGGAGAAGGCTTGAAGCGCCCGGAACGACGGCCGTCGTCTATGACGTGCGCGATTATCCGCCGAAGAACTGATAAAATTAAAACAAAAGGCGCTCCCCAAACGCAGCGGGAAGCGCCTTTTTGATGTTAAAACCGTTACGCCGCCTTTCGGCTCGACACGGCGAAGATCCCCAGCGCCAGCGCGAAAAGCCCCGCCCCCAGACAGAAGAACGCGGAAGCGCCGAGCGCGTCGACGAGCGGCCCGCCGACGAGGTTGCCGAGCACCGCGACGATCAGCGCAGCGCTGCCCAGAAGCGACTGCGCGCTTGCGACGGCCTCCGGCGGCGTGATGCGGCAGACGTAGTGCGTCATGCACGCAAGATACAGCCCGAAGAACAGCCCGTGCGCCATGAGCGCGACGGCGACGACGATGACGTTCGGCGCGAACGCGCAGGCAAGATGCTCGAGCAAAAACGCGAAAAAGCAGAGCGACAGCAGCTTTTTGACGTCCCATTTTTTGAGGCATTTCGAACCCAGAAACAGCATCGGCACTTCCGTGTAGGACTTGACCGCGACCAAAACGCCCAGAATTCCGGCGGAAACGCCCATTTCCGACAGCCGATAGGGCAGAAATGTCGTCAGATCATAGATCGGGATGCCCATCGCCGCGTGGCAGATCAAAAACCAAACGAACGGGCGGCACGACAGCGCCGCGCGCACGCCGACGCTCTTTTTCGCGGAAGCGCCGCGGTTTTCGCCGCCGTCGTCCGCGCGACGCCCGATCGTCGCGCAGAGGATCGCCGCCAAAAACGCGAACACGCTGTATCCCAAAAGTGCCGTCTGCGCCGTGCCCGTCTTTTCGATCAGCGCGCCGTAGACGATGCACATCGTCGCGCCCGCGATCGAGCCGACCAGACGGATCGAGCCGAACGAAAATGCGCCGCTTTCCTGCGCGCGGCGAAGCGTCCACGCGTCAAGCAGGCTGTTGGCGGGGATGCGGAAGAACGCCCACGCCGCCAGCACGAGCGACAAAAGAGGGATCCCGAAAAGCGCCGCCGTGCCGCAGACTTGACACAGCGCCATCAAAACGCCCGCGCAGACGATCGCCGTGATGAATGCGCGGCGCGAAGAGCCGATGCGGTCGGCGAAATTGCCGAGGACGGGCGAGGCGGCGATGCCGACGCAGTTCAAAAGCGCCATGACCGCGCCCGCGCCGGAGGCCGTGTAGCCGATCTGCTTCAAATACGCGGCGACGAACGCCGTGGCGGCATGCGCAAGATAAAACACGAGCGTGACCGTGCAGAAGACGGCGCGCTCGCCGCTTTTTTTCATCGGGGTGTTCATAATGGAACGGTCGATCCTTTCCTTTTATATATGCTTTATATATGCTTGATGTGCGGAGATTTTTGTCAAAGCGGCGCGGACAATGCGCCCATTATACCACGTCCGCCGCTTTTTTTCATTGGGCAAGACGGGAAAAGACGCGCGAAAGTGCGCAGAGGACGGCTTTTTTCAAGGAAAAACAGGCTTTTTGCGGCATAGCGATTGCAACTTTTCGCATGTTATGCTATATTTTCAGTGCTGCTCGATTGGGCGGCAATTTTAAAAATTGCGGAGGCTGCTATGTTTACGACCGTAACGCTGAATCCCTGCCTTGACCGTACCGCGTGGATCAGCGGTTTTCAGTACGGCGAGTATAACGCCGTGACCAAGACCAACGTCGACGTATCCGGCAAAGGAGTCAACGTCTCCGTTGCACTGTCGCAGCTGGGTGTGCCGACGCAGTGCGTGTACTTCAATTACAAGAACGACGAGCGCATCTTCCCGCGCTTCCTCGAAGAAAAGGGCATCCCCGGCACGGCGCTTTCCGTCGAGGGCTCCCTTCGCATGAACGTCAAGCTTTTCGATGAAGTCACGCGTGTGATGACGGAATGCAACGAAAAGGGCTTCCCCGTCACGGAAGAAGACGTGCAGCGCGCGTTCGATGCGATCGTCGAGAAGATCGACGAATCCACCGCCGTCGTTTTGACCGGCAGCGTCCCGCCGGGCGTCCCCGCCGATTTTTACTATAAGCTGATTCTCGAAATCAAGCGCCGCGGCAAGATCGCCATTCTCGACGCGGACAAGGATCTCTTCCGCGAGGGCATCAAGGCCTGCCCCGACTATATCAAGCCCAACCGCAGCGAACTGCAGCGTCTGACGGGCCGTGAGCTCAACACGCTCGGCGAGATCGTCGGCGCGGCGAAGGAGCTCGTCGCGGGCGGCATCGGCCACGTCTGCGTCTCGATGGGCGCGGACGGCGCGATTCTCTGCGACAAGACCGGTGTGGTCTACTCCAAGGGCGCGGCGATCGAGGTGCGCGGCGTGCAGGGCGCGGGCGATTCGCTCGTCGCGGGCATGTGCATGGCCATCCAGCAGAAGCTCGACCTTGCCAATACGCTTCGCTACGCCGTGGCGGTCGCCAACGGTTCGCTCATTTTAGAGGGCACGAAGATGTGCACGCGCGAGAACTTCGACTTCATGCTTCCGCGCATCGACGTCTCCGTGATGGAATAAAATAACGCAAAGTCGATGCGGTCTGCATCGGCTTTTTGCATGCGCGCCTTTATGGAAACGCCGCCCGTTTTCTCCCGAAAAAAGCGGGAAAAACGGCGATAGGCTTTGACAAAGGCGGCGCGGGTGAGTAAACTTAACGTGTATACAAATAACAACAATCGGAGGAAAAATTCGATGCCGTTTCAGATTCATCCCAAAATCTGCCGTTTCGACACCTGCGCGGAATTTGCCGACGCCTACGAAATCGGTCGCGGCGATCTGATGATCACCAACGAGTATATTTACAAACCCTTCTTCGAGCCGCTCGGTCTCGAGTGCGACGTCCTGTTCCAGGAGCGCTACGGCGCGGGCGAGCCGACGGACGTCATGATCGACAGCATGTTTGAAGACGTCAAGGGCAAAGCCATCCGCCGCGTCATCGCCGTCGGCGGCGGCACGGTTCTGGATATTTCCAAATTGTTTGCGCTGAAACAGGGCTCGCCCATTCTCGATCTGTTCGACGGGAAGATCATCCCCGAACGCGACAAGCCCTATATCGCCGTTCCCACGACCTGCGGCACCGGCAGCGAGGTGACGAACCTCGTCGTCGTCGACCAGACCCGCCGCGGCACGAAGGCCGGATTCGGCACCGCCGACATGTATGCCGACGACGCCGTGCTCATCCCCGAGCTTTTGAAGACTCTGCCGCTTCGCTTCTTTGCGACCAGCTCCATCGACGCGTTCATCCACGGCATCGAGTCCTACCTTTCCCCCAAGGCCACGCGCGACAGTCAGATGTTCAGCCGTGAGGCCATGCGTCTGATTTTGAACGGCTATCTGCGCATCGAAAAAGAGGGCGCGGACGCGCGTCTTGCCGAGGCGGAGAACTTCCTGACGGCGGCGACGTACGCGGGCGTCGCGTTCGGCAACGCGGGCTGTGCGGCGGTTCACGCCATGAGCTACCCGCTCGGCGGTCACTATCACGTTCCGCACGGCGAGGCCAACTACGCCATGTTCCGCGGCGTGTTTGCGGCCTATATGGCGAAGAACCCGGGCGGCCGCATCGACGAGCTGAACGGCTTCCTCGCGAATATTCTCGGATGTGAAAAGGCGGAAGTTTACAATGTCATTTCCCGCCTGTTCGACAACGTCCTTCCTGCCAAGCCCCTGCATGAATACGGCATGAAGGAAGAAGAGTGCGAGACGTTCGCCGACATCGTCGTGGAAAAACAGACGCGGCTGACCAACAACAACTATGTGAAATTCGGCCGAGACGACTATGTCGCCATCTACCGCAGCCTGTATTGATCGGATCAAAATGCGAGGGGCGTCCCTTCGCTTCATATTAAAAAAACGCAAGAGAGGACGGATGAAGCCATGATGCTTTACTGTGACAAACTGCTTGACGGCTATAACAGCCTGATCGAGCTGGACGGCAACGGCCGCGCCATGATGATGGACGTCGGCGTGCTGCGCCTTGCCCCCGGCATGGCGTTCGATTTCGAGGAGGCCGAAAAAGAGACGGCGCTGATGGTCATCGAGGGCGACGCCAAATTCGAGGCCGACGGCGACGAGCTTTGCGACAACCGCACGAACCCTTATGAAGACCTGCCCTTCGGCGTTCTGTTTGCAAAGGGGCACAGGATGCACGTTTCCTCCGAAAAGGGCTGCGACATTTTTGTGCAGAAATCGCTCAACGAGCGCGACTATCCCACGCAGTTCTATCCCAAGGCGTCCGTCATGCTGGCCGTCACGGGAGAGGGCATGCTCGACGACACGATGCACCGCAAGGTCCGCACGATGTTCGACTACGACTCCGCGCCGTTTTCCAACATGGTTCTGGGCGACACGATCAACAAGCCGGGCCGCTGGTCGGGCTACATCCCGCACATCCATCCGCAGCCGGAAGTGTATTTCTATCGCTTCAGCAAGCCGCAGGGCTTCGGCGCGGGCTTCGAGGGCGACAACGTCTATAAGATCAAGAACAATTCGCTTTTGATGATCAACTCCAACGCCGAGCATCCGCAGGTCACCGCGCCCGGTTACGCGATGATGACCATCTGGGGCATCCGCCACAACGACGGCGATCCGTGGGTCCGTGCGACTTCCTGCTATGAGCCGGAAGAACATAAGTGGATGCGTGAAGAGGGCGCCGAATTCCCGAACATCACGAAGTAAACCCAAAAGACGGAACGACGCATCGGAAACGATGCGTCGTTTTTGTGTGTGAAAAAAGGAGATTCGACTGCGCAAAATCGCCAAAAAGTGCGGCGGTCTTCTTGTCATGTAAATGATGATGAATTATAATTATTATTGTGGGGAATTTAAAGGAAGAGGTAGAACAGGTGAAAAAGAAACTTGGCTTGGCAGCGCTGCTCATGGCAGTGCTGTTGCTCGTGCCGTCGTTTGCGATGGCAGCGCCGGATGAGACGATTACGAAAACGTATACGATTCAGGTTCCGGTGGTCAATCAGAACGGCGCGAATTACGAGATCCCGCTGAAGATTACGATGTATGACGTTTACGAGGACAGCGACCTGTCGAAACTGGTGTCGGTGCAGAAGGCTGCGGAGGGCACTTCGTTCGAGCTCTGGCTGAATCTTTCGGGCGTGAGCCTGGGAAGCATCACCGGCATCGATCATAATGGCAACTATGTCTCCATTTATGCCAGGTCGACGGGATATTATAAGGGTTCGTGGTATTCGAGCACGCCCGGCTTTAAGTCGCTGTCCACCAGAGGAAGCCACACCTGTTCTTACGGCAACACCGTGACGACGGAGCCCTCCTGCGAGGCGGGCGGCGGCACGTCCCGCACCTGCATCTATTGCGGCCATAAGGACGTCAAAACCACCGGCAACGCTCTCGGCCACGAATTCGGCGAGTATATTTACGACAACAACGCGACCTGCCTTGCCGACGGCACGAAGACGAGAACGTGCAGCCGTTGTTATAAGACGGAGACGATCGCCGCGGAAGGCACGGC
>CAKTSO010000093.1 GCA_934613185.1 uncultured Clostridia bacterium
CTTTTACCGCTGGCCGTCGGCCCCGCGATTGCAATGATCGGTTTGTTCATACGCGTTTAAATCGTTTCTCCACTTCGTATTTGCTCATTTCAAAATAAATCGGACGGCCGTGCGGGCATGTCAGCGCGCCCTGATGTTCGGCAATCAACGACATCAACTCGTCGATTTCGGCCGACGTCAGGACGTCGCCTGCTTTGATCGCCGCTTTGCAGGCAATCGTTGCGATTTGCAAGTGTTTGAGCGACGATGTTTTGACGTCCGTTCGCTTTTGCAAAAACGCAAGCATTTCGTGCAGGAATTCATCCATCTGCGCCTCGCCGAGGATCATCGGCACGGAACGCACCATGATCGTGAGCGGGCCGAACTCTTCGATTGTAAACCCGAGTGTTTCCAACAGCGCACGATGTTCAAGAAGCGTCTCCATCTCCTGCGCGCTGAGCGTTGCCACATAAGGGACGATCAGAGGCTGGCGAATCACTTCGCCGCGGTCAAATTGCGCGCAGTATCGATCAAACAAAAGCCGCTCGTGCGCGGCGTGCTGATCGACGACGAGGAATTTCGTCCCCGATTCCACAAGCAGATACGTCGCAAAAAGCTGGCCGATCACATGGAACGTGACGGGCTTTACCGTCTCCTGTTCCCTTTGCGGAAGGTCTTCAAACAAAGTCTCCTGCTGCGGTTTTTGCGGCGCGGGCACTTTGAATGCAGAAGACGTATCAAATGACGATTTTTGTTCTTCGTTTGGAGAACTCGGCGCATTTTTGACTGTCGTTTCTGTTTTTTCGGAAGGCTGTGTGTCAATGATCGCCTCATGCGGCGTTCGCGCATCCCTATCCTTCCGTAAAACGAAATCAAAATCGCATGCAGCGGCGCTCTCCTGCGCCGCCTCTCTTTTCTCCGTTCCGTCTTGCGCTATGGAAGGAAGTCGATTGGATGAGGTATCCCGCGCGGCGACGAACGTCGACCGGACGCGCGATTCCTGCGGACGAAACGCCGCGTTGATGGCGTCGTATACGTTCGGCTGTTTGGACGCGGCATTGGACGACGAAAACAGAACGTCGGAAGTCATGCGCGCATTGCCTGTCTCTGCCGCTTTCTGCCGATACAGCGAAGCGAACGGATTTTCCTGTTTCAAAACGACGGGTGCGATCGCGCTTGTGATCGCCTGCGTAATGCCGCTTTCGTCTCGCAGACGCACTTCCAATTTGGACGGGTGAACGTTGACGTCGACGGCGTCGTTCGGAACGTGCAGATGCAGCGCAAACAGCGGAAATTTGTGCACCATGAGCTGCGTATCGAACGCAGACTCTACGGCAAGGCTGACCGCGAAGCAGTTGACCGGACGGCCGTTGATTGCGATATGCTCCCGCTTTCGATTGGTGCGGGAAAGCGAGATGTCGCCGATAAAGCCTTCGAATAAGCCGTTGGGCAGACGGCCTTTCACCGGGCGCAGCAGGCCGCGCACTTCTTTTGCGTAAACGCAGGACAGCGCGTTTTCAAGGCTGCCGTCGCCGCTGGAATAATAGATCGTGCGCCCCTGCGACGTAAATCGAAAGGAGATGTCCGGACGGGACAATATCGCGCGAAGAACGGTCTCCTGAACGTATCCGGCTTCAACATGCGGCCGTTTCATGAATTTTTTTCGCGCGGGAGTGTTGTAAAACAGGTCGCATACAGTGATGGAAGTGCCCTCGGGCGCACCGAACGGCTCCTGTACGGTTACGTTTCCGCCTTCCAGTTCGATTTTCGTACCGAACGCGGCGGATTTGGGACGCGTCCACATTTTGATTCGAGAGACGGATGCGATCGCCGCAAGCGCTTCACCGCGGAATCCCAGCGTCGCGATGCCGGTCAAATCGTCCGCGGTATGGATCTTGCTCGTCGCGTGCCGCAAAAACGCGCAGGACGCGTCGTCCGGTTCCATGCCGCAGCCATTATCCGTCACCTTGATCGACGTTAACCCTCCGTCCATGATATCGACCGTTACGGCGCTCGCCCCCGCGTCGATGCAGTTTTCGACCAGCTCTTTGACGACGGAAGAAGGCCGCTCCACGACCTCGCCCGCCGCAATCTGGTTGGATACAAACGGATCCAGAACAGAGATAATGCTCATACATCAGCTCCTGTTTTATTCAATTTCTTTTGCAGCGTGTCAAGCGCGTTGAGCGCTTCCAGCGGCGTCAGGCGCGATACGTCGATGTCGCGCAGTTCCGCCAGGACTTGAATGCTCGACGTGTCGTCGGCAAACATGCCGATCTGCTGAACGTGTGTCTCGTCTTTTACGCTGCCATCGATGATTTTTTTTGTCTGTTTGCTGACTTCGGATTTTTCGAGATAGCGCAGGATCTTTCCGGCACGCGTGAGCAGGCTTTCGGGAAGCGCCGCAAGACGCGCGACATGGATGCCGAAGCTCTTGTCCGCGCTTCCGCGCATGATCTTGCGCAGGAAAAACACGTCACGTCCGCGCTCTTTGACGGCGACGCAATAATTCTTGATCCCGTCCATCGGGCCTTCAAGCTGCGTCAATTCGTGATAGTGCGTCGCGAACATCGTCTTGGCGCGAAGCGTCTGCGAAATATACTCCGTGATCGCCCAGGCGATGGAAAGCCCGTCGAACGTCGACGTGCCGCGGCCGACTTCGTCCATGACGAGAAGGCTCTTTGCCGTGGCGGTCTTTAAAATACTGGCCACTTCGTTCATTTCGAGCATGAACGTGCTCTGCCCGCTTGCAAGGTCGTCCGAAGCGCCGATGCGCGTAAAGACGCCGTCGACAAGACTGATATGCGCGCTTTCGGCGGGAACGAAACTTCCCATGTGCGCCATGAGCGTGATCAGCGCGACCTGCCGAAGGTAGGTCGACTTGCCTGCCATATTGGGGCCGGTGATCATCAGGAAGCGGTTGTCTGCCGTGTCCAAAAGCGTATCGTTCGGCACGAAGGGAATGTCGCTTTTGAGCGCCTCCACGACGGGATGCCGCCCGTCGCGAATGCGGATCACGCCGTCGTCCGCGATCTCGGGACGGACGTAACGGTGCGCGTGCGCGCAGACGGCAAGCGCATTGTAAGCGTCGAGCGAAGCGACGGCCGACGCGGTCTGCTGAATGCGCGGCAGCGCCTCGCACGCCACGCGGCGCACCTGCAAAAACAGTTCGTATTCGCGCTGCACGATCTGATCCTGCGCCGAAGTGATCTTTTGCTCGATATCATGCAGCTCCTCGGTAATAAAGCGCTCGCTGTTGGCAAGCGTCTGTTTTCTGGTGTAACGAATCGGCACGAGATCGTAGTTGGACTTCGTGACTTCGATATAATAACCGAACACGCGGTTGTAGCCGATCTTCAAATTCTTGATCCCGGTCTCTTCACGTTCGCGTGTCTCCAGCTGCGCGATCCATTCGTGGCCGTGTCGTTTGGCGTCGCGCAGTTCGTCGAGCTTTTCGTCAAAACCGTCGGCGATGACATCGGGATCGTGCGCGCTCACGGGCGCATCCGGCGAAATGGCGCTCGTAATGAGCTTGCAAAGATCTTCCAGCGGATCGATCTGCTCATATACGCGCATAAGAGCGGGAACGGTGCTGTTTTGGATCAACGTCCGCACGGACGGCAGCGCGCAAAGCGACGCTCCGAGACTGATCAGATCGCGCGGCGACGTGGAAGGGCCGCTGATGCGGGCACACAGACGCTCCAGATCATAGACGCCGGAAAGCGCGGCGCTCAAATCCTCACGAAGCGTCTGTTCTTTATAAAACGCTTCGACGGCGTCAAGGCGCGCTTCGATTGCCTGGCAGCTCAAAAGCGGCCGCTCGACCCATTTTCGAAGCAGACGCGCGCCCATGCTCGTGGACGTACGGTCCAAAATCCCCAGAAGGCTGCGCTGTTTCTGGCCGCCGTGCATGCTTTTGAGCACTTCCAACCCGGACAGGGTCGCCGGATCGACGCGCATATATGCGCCGTAATGCGCGAGATTGACGGCGCGCATTTGCGAAAGTGCGCCGTGCTGCGTCTTGTCCAGATAGTTTAGAAGCATGCCCGCGGAAACGGCGGCCGCTTCGCCGAGCGACGGTGTCATTTCGTTGACACGGGAAACGCCGAACTGCTGCCCGAGCGCCCGAACCGCCTCGCTGTAAGTCGGCGGCGTATCGGAAGACACGCCGGGCCGCGCGGCAAGCTTTTCGCAGGTGATCTCGTCGAATAACGACGCGGCGTCTTTGTTTGTGATGATCTCGGAAGCACCGATGCGGATCAGCTCGTCGATCGTCTGAAACGCGGAATTTTGTTCGTCAAAGACGCAGATATTGAATTCGCCTGTGGAGATGTCGGCATAGGACAGCCCGGCTTTTCCTTCTAAAACGCAGACGCAGGCGACGTAGTTGTTCTGATCGCCGTTTAGAAGATTGTCTTCCAAAACGGTCCCCGGCGTCACGATGCGGATGATCTCCCGCTCGACCAGTCCTTTGGAAAGCGCAGGATCGGTCATTTGCTCGGCGATGGCGACGCGGTAGCCCTTTTGGATCAAGCGCCCGATATAGGTGTTGACGGCATGGTACGGTACGCCGCACATCGGCGCCCGCTCTTCCCCGCCGCACGCGCGCCCCGTCAGCGTCAGTTCCAGCTCGCGGGAGACGAGTTTTGCATCTTCGAAGAACAGTTCATAAAAATCGCCGAGACGAAAAAAGAGCAGACAGCCGGGATTCTGCCGCTTCAATTCCAGATATTGCTGCATCATCGGCGTGTTTGCTTCTGCCATAGAACGCTCCTTTTTCGCGATAGTGGATCAAGATAAATCGAGTGACTTAGCGGCCGCCGCAGCCGCTGCAGGTCGCACACGAACCGCTGCACCCGCCGCCGGAATTGCCGCTGATGGCTGCTTGAAGGATGGTGTTGACCTCGTTGACGAGCGCGGAAAACGCCTTTTGCGCGTCGAGCATTTCGGCGACGAATTCGTTTTCCTGCATGGCGTCTTCCGCCTCGCGCAGCGCCTGTGCCGCTTCGCGGAAGCCGTCGGGATCGTCGTCCTGCGTGCCAAAGGCGTTTGTCATGGCGTCGTATTTATTGCGGTAGTCAAGGATGATCTTGAGAGCCTCTTCGTCGCGGCGCGCTTTGGCCTGCGCACTTTCAAGGCGCAGATATTCGGGGCAGTTGACGATTTCTTCGGCAAGCTGTTTGCATACATCAATTACAACTTCGGACATGGAATTTTCTCCTTTTATCGATAAATTGGAAAGTCGGTTTTTGATTACTCGGCGTCGGCGGCGAGCGTATTTCCCGTCACGCGCGTAACGGTCACGGGCGTGATCCGGCCGATCTTGTCGGGCAAAGCTTTGAAATGCACAGTTCTGCCGCATTCGCTTCTGCCGATCAATTCGCCGGGGTGCTTGTCCGCCTCCCGTTCGGCGAGAACAAAAAGCGTTTTGCCGATCAGAGATTCGTTGTGCTTTCGCGTAAGCTCGTTTTGCAGCGCAAGAAGCCGCGAAAGCCGCTCGGACTTGACTTCCTCCGGGATCTGATCCGGCATATTCGCCGCGGGCGTCCCGTTGCGCGGCGAGTATTTGAAGAAATACCCGGTGACGAATCCGACGCGCTCGATCATGGAGAGCGTGTCTTCGAAGTCTTTTTCCGTCTCGCCGGGGAAGCCGACGATGATGTCCGTCGAAAGCGCGATATCCGGCATCAGTTCGCGCAGGCGAAGCACTTTTTCGTAATACGATTCGGCGGTATAACGTCGGTTCATGCGGCGCAGGACGTCGTCGCTTCCCGACTGCATCGGCAGATGGAGCTGGCGGCAGACGTGTTCGCATTCCGCCATGGCGACCATCAAAGAATCGCTGATGTCCTTGGGATGGGACGTCATGAAGCGAATGCGTTCGATCCCCGGCACGCGGTTTGCCTCGCGCAAAAGATTGGCGAACGCGTCGCCGCCGCCCGCGTAGGAATTGACGTTCTGCCCAAGGAGCATGACCTCGCGCGTACCCGCGTCGGCAAGAAGATGGATCTCTTTCAGGATCGAAACGCTGTCGCGGCTGCGTTCGCGGCCGCGGACATACGGAACGATGCAGTAGGTACAGAAATTGTTGCAGCCGTACATGATGTTGACGTAAGAACAAATGTCGCCGAGCTCCACGGGAAGATCTTCGACGACGGGCCCTTCGCGATCCCACACAGCGCAGACGCGCTTTTTATCCTCCAAAACCGAACGCAGAACTTTGGGAAGCTCGTGCGTGTTATGCGTCCCGAGGACGAAATCGACAAAACGGAAGCGCTGCATAAACTTTTCTGCGACGTCCTGTTGCTGCATCATGCAGCCGCACACGCCGACGACGAGATTCGGGCGCAGTTCGAGCTGTTTTTTCAGCGCGCCGACATTGCCGAAGACGCGATCTTCGGCATGTTCCCGAATGCAGCAGGTGTTGTATAAAAGCACGTCGGCAGTATCGAAATCGGCGCGTTCGCCGCCCATTTCGTCCAGAAGACAAGCCATGATGGAAGAATCGTGTTCGTTCATCTGGCAGCCGTAGGTGGTGATATGATAGGTAAAATGCAGGGTCTTTTCCATAGATCGTTCCTTTCGGTATTTCCTTTTCCATTATACCTTTTTGCGCAGGATTTGACAAACGAAAAAGCCTCCGAGGGCCGATTCCCAAGGGCGGGATGGCGCGACGCGAAGGCGTTTTTATTCGATCGATTCATTTACTTTTCGTCTTTTTGCGGGGAAAGCGCAATGACCGCGGCAAGCGAGCCGCATCCCGCGCCGTCGCGGCGGTAGGAATAGTGCAGCGTCTCGTCCGAGCAGCGCGTGCATACGCCCGCCACGGCGATATGTTCCATAGAAAGTCCCGCATCAAGAAGCTGCCGCACATTGCACTCCCAAAGATCGACATGCCACTTTTCGACACCCGTCTTTTTGGCAACATTCTCATCGAATGCTTCGGCGAAAATTTTCATCACGGGCTCGTCCACTTCAAAACAGCACGGACCGATGGACGGCCCGACCGCTGCAAGCATCTTTTTCGGATCGGCCCCATAGCGCGACACGAGCGCCTGCGCCGTCTTCTGTGCAAGGCGCGCCGCAGTGGAACGCCAGCCGTCGTGAACGGCGGCGACGGCGCGAACGTCGGGAGCATAAAGCAAAACAGGCACGCAGTCCGCCGTCAGCTTGACCAGAACGCAACCGGGATCGTCGGTATACGCCGCATCGGCGACGACGTCGGGAAAATCCTCCCAGCCCATCCCCGTGCGCGTATGCGCGTCGGGCAGAATGATATCCGTATGCTTCTGAACGGTCAGAACCATCTTTTCCGGGTCGAGATCGAGCGCGCCGAAAAAGCGACGATAGTTTTCCTGCACGTTTTCGCGCGGTTCCGGCTTGGAAAAGCCAAGGTTCAGGCTGTCAAGCTTGCCGCAGCTCACGCCGCCGCGCCGTGTGGAAAACGCGGCAGTGACGCCGCCCGCACTTTCAAACAACGGAACGGTATAGTATAAGATGCCGTTTTTCTCGCGAAGAACAACGCCGCCGTTTTGTTCTTTCATGCGCGGTCCTCTTTCCCGCGTTCTTCTTTCAAAAGCTGCGTCAATTCGTCCATGAACGAATTG
>CAKTSO010000094.1 GCA_934613185.1 uncultured Clostridia bacterium
ATGTACCCCCTTGTTGTCAACAACTATTTCGCTCTTTTTTCATTTTTTCTCAATTTAATTTTCCCCGCGGCTTTTCCCGCCGTCCCCCGTCGAAAGCACTGCTTGGGTGTGCAAAAAAAGAAACGCCACACGGCAAAAGCCGCATCGGCGCTTCCGTTAGCCCCAAAATGCCGTCCGATTCCTTAATTAATGCCCTGCGACTCGCAGGTGGGCGCAGGCGGTTGTTCTTCGCCCACCCGCTGCTGATGCGGGCCCGGCGTCGTCCTTCCGACCGGATGCTCCCAAAAAAGAAATGTAGGTTTAATTACAAGAACCGTAACGCACACCCCAGGGAATCCCCTTTCGTCTGCTTCGCAATCATTATACGGCGCGCGGGCCGCCGCTGTCAATGAGAAAAACTGCCGCATTTCGCCGCAGTGCAAACGCAATGTTTTTCGCCTTCGAGCATCAGCCGGTTTCGGCTTGCCCGATTTGCCGTCAATTTCGCGCTGTGGCGGCGTTTTGATTCCGTCTCAGGGATTTGTGCATCTTCCGCGCAGCCGTCTGAAATCGCCGGAAAACGCTGTTTCCGAACAGACGTCCTTCAAGAGATCTCATTTCATTGAAACAATAAAAAATCGTCGTGAACAAATCGTTCACGACGATGATTGGTAGCGGCGATCCGACTCGAACGGATGACAACCCGGGTATGAACCGAGTGCTCTAGCCAGCTGAGCTACGCCGCCTCGCAACAGATAGAATCTTATCATGGACGATGCTTTGTGTCAAGCGTCTTTTTACATCTTTCCGCAAAAGTTTTGCCGATCCCCTCTTTATTCCCCCGTTTCACAATAGGCTGGCACGCCAAAGCCTTCGATGCGTTCTATTCCCTTCAAAGCCTGCCAAAAGCATGTCGTCGCACGAAATCGCCGTCTTGACTTCCCGCTTCGGCTTTGCTATCATGAATTTGAGGGCAGGCGCAGACGCTTCTTTGAAAGCCATGACTCCCGGGGAATTGCCGGGATCTGCGAAGCCCTCTTTTTCTTTTTCTCAATATGATTGAAGCGGCATTCGGCGTACAGAAACCTTTAACGTATCAACCGTTCGCCGTCATTCCGCTTTGCGCAAAACTTCTTTCGCCTTTCCTTTTTCCATAAGAAAAACAGCGGCTCGTCGTTCGACGAACCGCCGTTTTCTTATTTTTTAAAGATGTTCTTTTTCGCGCCGCCGAGAATCTCGGTATTGCCGCCCATGGCCTTTTCAAAGTCCATCAGCAGATCTTTCTGAAGCGGGGTCAGATGTTTGGGAACCTCGACCTCTACTTTCACGAACAGATCGCCCTTGCCGCTGCCGCGCAGCTTCTGGATGCCGCGGCCCTTCAAACGGAACACCGTTCCGGGCTGCGTTCCCTCGGGCACGCGGTAACGCACCGTCTCCTCCAGCGTGGGAACTTCGATCTCCGCACCGAGCGTCGCCTGCGCGAAGCTGATGGGAAACTCAAGATGCAGATCGAAATTCGTCCGCTTGAAGCGCGGATGCGGCTGAACGTTGAAATAGACAAGCAGATCGCCCGTCTCGCCGCCGTTGAAGCCGACGTCGCCCTCGCCGGGGATCGTCATATAGTGGCCCGAATCGACGCCCGCAGGAACCGCAAGCACGATCGTCTTCTGACGGCGCACGCGGCCCTTGCCGCCGCATTCGGGACACGGATCGGTGATGATCCGTCCCGTGCCGCCGCACTGGTCGCACACGCGCGTGGACTGATAGCGGCCGAACGCCGTGTTCTGCACCACGTTGATCTGGCCCGTGCCGTTGCAGCGCGTGCAGCGCGCCGGCTGCGTGCCCTTCTTGGCGCCCGTGCCCATGCATTCGCCGCAGCGTTCCTCATGGGTAATGCGAAGCTCCTTGCGCACGCCGAAAGCGGCCTCTTCAAACGTCAACGTCAATTCCGCGCGAAGATCGCTGCCTCTTGCGGGCGCATTCCTGCGCTGCGTCGAACCGCCGCCGAAGGGCGATCCGCCGCCGAAGAAAGCCTCGAAAATGTCGCCCATGCCGCCGAAGGGCGATCCGCCGCCCGCGGCGCCGTTGAAGCCCGGCGCACCGTCTACGCCCTCGAACCCGAACTGATCGTAGTTGGAGCGTTTCTGGCTGTCACTCAGGACTTCATAGGCCTCGTTGACTTCTTTGAATTTTTTCTCTGCTTCCGCATCGCCCGGGTTCAAGTCCGGATGATACTTTTTCGCAAGTTGGCGGTATGCGCGCTTGATCTCGTCATCACTGGCGCCGCGCTGCACACCCAGCACCTCGTAATAATCCCGTTTACTCAAGCCCGTGTCCTCCTAAAATCTAATCTCAACGCAAACGGCAAGCGGCAGCACGCCGCCGCTTGCCATTTACACAGCTTATCTATTGTATCAGTTTACGTTGTTGTTGTCATCAACAACTTCGTATTCGGCGTCGACCGGGCCCTGACCGCCCTGCTGCGCGCCGGCGTTCGCGTCGTAGTTGACGCCGCCCTGCGCCGCACCGGCAGCTCCGTCCTGCTGATAGATCTTGCCGAAGACTTCCTGCGCCGTCTGCGTCAGCCGCTCGGTCGCGGAAGAGATCGCGGCGGAATCCGTGCCGTTGAGCGCGCTGCGGACATTCGCGATTTCGGTCTCAAGACGCGTCTTGTCGTCGGCGGAGATCTTGCCCTCCAGATCCTTCATCGTCTTTTCGCAGTCGTAGGTCATCTGATCGGCGCGGTTGCGAAGCTCGACCTGCTCGCGGCGTTCCTTATCCTGCTGCGCATACTGCTCCGCGTCGCGGACAGCCTTGTCGATCTCGTCTTCGGACAGATTGCTCGAAGCGGTGATCGTGATGTGCTGCTGGTTGCCGGTGCCAAGATCTTTCGCGGAGACGTTGACGATGCCGTTGGCGTCGATGTCGAAGGAAACCTCGATCTGAGGCACGCCGCGGGGTGCGGCGGGAATGCCGGTCAGCTGGAAGCGGCCGAGGGTCTTGTTGTCCGCAGCCATCTCGCGTTCGCCCTGAAGGACGTGAACTTCGACGCTCGTCTGGCCGTTGGCCGCCGTGGAGAACACCTGGCTCTTCTTGGCGGGGATGGTCGTGTTGCGGTCGATCAGCTTGGTGAACACGCCGCCCAGAGTCTCAATGCCGAGAGACAGAGGCGTTACGTCCAGAAGCAGGATGTCCTTGACGTCGCCGGCAAGAACGCCGCCCTGGATGGCCGCGCCGAGCGCGACACACTCGTCGGGGTTGATGCCCTTGAAGGGCTCACGACCGGAGATCTTCTGGACCGTTTCAACGACGGCGGGAATGCGCGTCGAGCCGCCGACGAGGATGACACGATCGATCTGCGAAGCGTTCAGGCCGCTGTCTTTCAGAGCCTGCTGCATGGGCGCGACCGTGCGCTGGACAAGATCCGCGGTCAGTTCGTTGAACTTGGCGCGGGTGATGGTGATATCAAGATGGTTGGTGCCGCTGATGAAGGGCAGGTTGACGTTCGAAGACAGAACGCTGGAAAGCTCAATCTTCGCCTTCTCCGCCGCTTCCTTCAGGCGCTGAAGCGCCATGCGGTCGCTGCGAAGGTCGATGCCCGTCTGGCTCTTGAACTCGTCGGCCAGATAGTCCATAATGCGGCGGTCGAAGTCGTCGCCGCCAAGGTGCGTGTCACCGCTGGTGGCCAGAACCTCAAAGACGCCGTCCGCGATCTCAAGGACGGAAACGTCGAACGTGCCGCCGCCGAGGTCGTAGACGAGGATCTTATGGTTGACGTCCTTATCAAGGCCGTAAGCAAGCGCCGCAGCCGTGGGTTCGTTGATGATACGCAGGACTTCCAGACCCGCAATCTTGCCGGCGTCCTTCGTCGCCTGGCGCTGGCTGTCGCTGAAGTACGCGGGAACGGTGATGACCGCCTGCGTGACGGGCTGGCCCAGATACGCTTCCGCGTCGGCCTTCAGCTTCTGAAGGATCATCGCCGAAATCTCGGGCGCCGTGTACTGTTTGCCGTCGATCGCGATCTTGCGATCGGTACCCATGTCACGCTTGATCGACTCCATCGTGCGCTCGGGGTTCGTGATCGCCTGACGTTTCGCAATCTGGCCGACGAGACGTTCGCCGTCTTTCGTGAACGCAACGACGGAAGGCGTCGTGCGGTTGCCTTCGGAATTGGGGATAACGACAGCGTCGCCGCCTTCCATAACGGCTACGCAGGAGTTCGTGGTACCAAGGTCAATGCCAATGATTTTGCCCATAACAATTTACCTCCGTGTTTTATCTGGTAGAATCTGATGTTCGCAATTTATGCTAAGGCGGAAATTTCTTTCCGTGGGCTTAGTCTTGTTTTTGCGGCCGTCACTGTACGACCGCGACCATCGCATAGCGAAGGACTTTGTCCCCCATGCGATAGCCCTTCATGAGGACCTGTGCGACGTCGCCGGATTCCTGATCTTCCCCGGCCTCGATCTGCATGACGGCCTGGTGAAGATTCGGATCAAACTTGACGCCCTCGGCCGGAATCAGCTCGACGCCGAGCTTTTCGAGGGAATCCATCATCTGACGCAGGATCAGTTCCATGCCCACACGCTGCCCTTCTTCGGCCTGTGCGAACGTCTCCTGTGCGCGCTCCAGATTGTCGAGCACCGGGAGCATCATCAGCACGGCCTGCGCCACGCCCTCGTTGTAGGAATCGGAACGGACGGTCTCGTTGCGCTTGCGGAAGTTGTCGAACTCCGCCTTGATGCGCTTGGCGGCGTCAAGATATTCGGCGCACGCCGCGGACATATCGTCCCATTCCTTTTTCTTGACCGTCACGGTGTCGGGCTTGGACTTTTTGCCGAAGGAACGTTTCTTTTTCTTGTCGTCCTTCTCGTCCGTCTGCGCGTCCTTTTCCGTCTCGGCCGTTTCTTCGGCGCCGATTTCCTCTTCGACGTCCTCTATTTCTTTCTCGTCCACGAGTTCCTCGCGGTCTTCCTCCTGGACGATGTTGTCTTCACTCATTTGTTGTACCCCTTCTTCCGTTTCTGATTCAGCGTCCGCCGTCATCGTCACTTGACGGCTGCGGCAAAGCGCTGCGCGTGCTTTCGGCGTGATCTTCCATGATGCTGGACATGATGCCCTGCATGCACTTTAAGACCGACGCCACATGCGAATAATTCATCC
Organism: uncultured Clostridia bacterium; assembly: GCA_934613185.1. Taxonomy (GTDB): domain Bacteria; phylum Bacillota; class Clostridia; order Christensenellales; family Maliibacteriaceae; genus RGIG9107. The sequence continues at coordinate 5,143 of CAKTSO010000094.1, forward strand.
GCGTCGGGCCGATGACCCCGATGCTGCCGGACGGCGCGCCGTCGACCGAATAGCTGACGGTCACGACCGAACAGTCACGCATCGCTTCGTGCGCGTTCTCGTTGCCGATCGTCACGGTGAACTTCATCCCGCGCGAACGTTCCAGAAGCGGAATCAGCGTTTCACGCGACTCCATCGCCGAGAGGAACACGCGAGCCTTCTCCACATCCGCATATTCGGGATGCTTCAAAATATTCGCCGGGCCGCCCAAAACGATGTCGTGGCTTTCCTGTGCCATCAACTGATGGTCGATCGTGGAAAGCACGGCGTCGAGCACATCCCGCTGCCCCTGCACGGACTCGCGCATCTGCCCCTCAAGCTGCGCCGCGACTTCGTTGAGCGAAGAACCGACGAGGCTTTTTTGGAGCATTTCGGAGATCTTGAACAGATCCTCCTGCGCAAATTCGGGCGAAACGCGCACGAACGTGTCTTTGAAAATCCCCGCGTCCGTCACCAGCACAAGCAGTGCAAGCCCCGTCGTGACGGGAACGAGCTGGATGTTATTGATGCGGATCTGGCGCGGATTCGGCGGCAGAACGAAGGAGGTGTACGTCGTCGCGTCGGAAATGGCGCGGGCGGCGTCGCGCAGAAGCTGTTTCAAATCGCGTGAGCGATCGTGAACGTGACTTTGCAGCGCCTCGACCTCGTCGCTTGTCAGCTCCGAGACGTTCATCAGCCGTTCCACATACAGTCGGTAAGCGCGTTCGGAAGGAATGCGCCCCGAGGACGTATGCGGCTGGGCAAGATAACCGAGTTCCTCCAGATCCATCATTTCGTTGCGGATCGTTGCGGAACTCCAGTCGAGATATTTCCGCGAAATGGTTCGAGAGCCCACGGGAATGCCCGTCGTGATGTAATCGTCGACGACGGCGCGCAGGATCTTCAGCTTGCGCTCGTTTAACATTTCGTCCACCGCGGCTCACCTCCGTTTTTGCGGTGTTAGCACTCACTCTTCCCGAGTGCTAATAGTATAATACTCTCCGTTCGTAGTATTGTCAATATAGGTCAAAGTATTTTTTGAACTTTTTTCCAAAATTTTTCATGAGTTTTTTCCTATATTATGGAACCTTAAAAAAACGTGCAGACCGCAAAACAAAAAGCGCGCCGTCCGTTTGTTTTCGGACAGCGCGCAAAAGCTTTTTGATCAGTCGTCCACGTCGAAGGATTCAAGCGTCCCCCGCCGCTGCGGCTTCACGTCGCCGTGATGCACAAAGAGCATCGTCACGAAGCTCAAGACCACAAACAGCGTTCCGTACGGGAAAAGATAACCGTATCCGAGCGAAGCGCTCTTTAAGATCTCGCCCGACAGCATTGGCGTGATGATCTGCGCCGCCATGGAGAACGTGTAATAATAGCCCGTGTATTTGCCGACGTTCGCACCGCTTGCAAGCTCGACGACCATCGGATAAGAGTTAACGTTGATCGTCGCCCAGCCGATCCCGGCCAGTGCAAAGACGGCGAACATTGCCGCCGTAAACGTCTTGAACAAAACCGCCGAACCGAACGCCGAGGCAAGCAGGACGATGCCGATCAGCACCGTCTTTTTGCGGCCGATCTTGCTCGCGACGATGCCGACGGGAATGTAGGAGACGATCGCCGCTGCCTGCGCGATCATGAGCGTATAGGCAAACGAACCGCCCTTCAAGCCCCACATGACCTCGCCGTAGGTCGAAAACCACGTCGTCACGGCGTTATAACCCATAAACCACAAAAACACCGAGCAGAGGATCAAAATCAGAGAACGGCGCTGTGCCCGGTCGAGCTTTCCGCCGTTTTCCCCGTCTTCTTCCTCCGCTTCCTTCGGCATCTGCGCCGCGAGCTTCGGCTCGTCGACCGTCCGGCGCAGAACAAACAGGCAAAGGAGCATCAAAACGATGACAAACGCAAAAATCGGAATATAATCGGGATGGTCGACCGCGGGCACGAGAATGCTGATCGCAAGAAGCGCCAGAATGCCGCCCGCCGCACCCATCAGATTGATCACGGCGTTGGCCTTGCTGCGCAGCGGTTTAGGCGTCACCGTCGGCATGAGCGCAACCGCGGGCGAACGATACGTCGCCATGGCGATCAGCGTCAAAAACAGCCCCGCCATGAACACGGGAAGCGAGTGCATCGCGTTGCCGACCGGCATCAGGATCATACACGCGCAGGCCGCGATCGTCCCGAAGACAACGAACGGCGTCCGTTTGCCCATGCGCGAATTCGTCCGATCGGAAAGCGACCCGAACAGCGGAAGCATGAAAAGCGCAAGAATATTGTCAAGCGCCA
>CAKTSO010000095.1 GCA_934613185.1 uncultured Clostridia bacterium
AGTGAAACGGTTTCAGATCGGCCCATTTTATCCATGGTAGACTTTGATATACCGGTTGCTTCCATTAGACTTTTTTTTGTCATTTCTTTATCAATTAGCAACTTCCATAATGGTTTATATGTAAAAGCCATATCTACACCTCCGCAGCGATTTGAGCTAATTCTACCATAAAAGTATTGAGAATGCAATACTTAAACACTCAATTTATGATTATTTGGTTTCAAGAAACCATATAAACTATCATAAAGATCCGAGTGCACCCGAAACCATTTGTTTGCACCTTGTATCAATCATTCAGTTCAATGCCAAAGAAACCTTTTATTCCTTCATGCTCAATTTTTGTGCAATCATCGAAACGACGTCGCCTCGATCGATCCCCAAAACGTAAGCAAACTCGTCGTACAGCCAGCGCTCGGCATCTTTAAAGAAGCGCTCGTCGCACGAATGCAGTCGTTTGCCCTTTTCTTCGCACGCACAGCGGTGCAGATACAGCGTTTTGATCATCTGTGCAATGCATTCGCGGTCGCCCGCCGTCATGATCTGCCGATCATACTCTTTTCGATCGTTTTCCCGTTCGATCCAATGCGGCTCACACTCCGGGAAACGCGCGATCATCTCGTCGATCTGTTCTTTCTTCAGCACCGGATGCAGCCGTTTTTGCAGCGTCTCGTTCTCTGTCGGAACAAAAAGCCGCGTACCGTTTCGAAAAACGGGCTGCAAAACATAATAGCTCGTCGACGTGCCGCGAAGCTCCCGCTGCTGGATCTCTTCGACGGTGCAAACGCCCTCTGCCGCGTATACGACGGCGTCGCCCGCCTGAAATTCCCGTTGACTCACGCAGATTTCTCCTTTTCGAAATACGATCCGATGAGTTCTCCTTTATTTTAACATCGATTTTCTTTTTTCGCATGCAGCTTTTTTGAAAAATACGCGCGTTGAATTGCCTTCATGCATATGATAAAATGAAGAAACGTGCGGTTTTCCCACAAATTCCGCAAATGAAAGGGAGTTTTTTTCATGCTCAACAGCATCCTGCGCCGCGCGGGGCTTGATCCGAGCAATACCGCCGATCCGCATGTGCGAAGCATCTGCGGGCGCTTCGCCGGGGCGGTCGGGATCGTTTTGAACCTTCTGCTTTTCGCCGCGAAGCTCACCGCCGGTCTTTTGAGCGGATCGGTCTCCGTCGTGGCGGACGCCGTCAACAACTTGTCCGACGCCTCTTCGTCCTTGATCAGCCTCATCGGCTTCCGCCTTGCGGATAAGCCCGCCGACGCGGAGCATCCCTACGGGCACGGGCGGTACGAATACATCGCCGCGATGATGGTTGCCGTTTTGATCCTCGTCATCGGCGTGGAGCTGTTCCGTTCGAGTCTTGACAAAGTGCTGCATCCCCAGACCGTCCGCTATTCGGTCGTCACGATCGCGGCGCTCGTATGCTCCATTTTGGTCAAGACATGGATGATGTTCTTCAACCGCCGCCTCGGCAAACGGATCTCCTCCGGCGCGCTCTACGCCACTGCCGCCGACAGCCGAAACGACGCCGTAACGACGCTTCTGGTTCTCGTCGCCGCGCTTGTCTCGCATGTTTTCCGCATCAATCTGGACGGCTGGATGGGCCTTGCCGTCGCCGTTTTCATCCTGATCAGCGGCTTCGGCCTCGTCCGCGACACAATCAGTCCCATGCTCGGTCAGGCGCCCAACCCCGAATTTGTCGAAGAAATCCGAAAAAAAGTGCTCTCCTACCCCTTCGTTCTCGGGACGCACGATCTCATGATCCACGACTACGGTCCCGGGCGCCAGTTCGCCAGCGTACACGTCGAAATGCCCGCGTCCAAAAGCGCAATGGAGTGTCACGAGATCATCGACACGATCGAGCGCGACATGCTCCGCGAAAAGAATCTCCACATGATCGTGCATTACGACCCCATCGCCGACGACGACAGTCTGACGGCCGACCTGCACCGCTGGCTCGGGCAGCAGGTACGCACCATCGATCCTCGGCTGAGCATCCACGATCTTCGCATCGTCCCCGGAAAACATCATTCCAACCTGGTGTTCGACTGTGTCGTTCCGCCGGAAATGGCGCGGGACGAGCGTGCGATCCGCGAAAAGATCGAGGAAACGGTTCACGCAAAGTACCCGGATTATTTCTGTGTCATCAATTTCGATCAAAGCTATATCCCCATTTCGCAGTAACATACCATCAAAAAAGCTCCCCTGCGGGAGCTTTTTTCGATATGCAAAGTATTACGCGCTCTGCGACGTGCCGGCGAACTGACTGTTGTAGAGCGTGGCGTAAAAGCCGTTTTTCGCCATAAGCGTCTCATGGCTGCCCTGCTCGACAATATGTCCGTCGCGCATGACGAGGATCACGTCCGCCTGCCGGATCGTCGAGAGGCGATGTGCGACGATAAAGCTCGTTCTGCCGTTCATCAATCGGGCAAACGCCTTTTGGATGCGCACCTCGGTGCGGGTATCGATCGAGCTGGTCGCCTCGTCCAAAATGAGCATCGGCGGCAGGCACAGCATGACGCGTGCGATGCAGATGAGCTGTTTTTGCCCCTGTGACAGGCTGGCGCCGTCCTGAGAGACAACGGTGTCGTATCCGTCGGGCAGGCGGCGAATGAACGAATCGGCGTGCGCCGCACGGCAGGCCTCGACGATCTCTTCGTCCGTCGCGTCGGGACGGCCCATCGCGATATTCTCGCGGATCGTCCCCGTCTTGAGCCAGGTATCCTGCAAGACCATGCCGAAGTTCGTGCGAAGGCTCTTTCGCGTGATGCCGCGGATGTCCGTTCCGTCGACCGTGATCGCGCCGCCGCCCACATCGTAAAAGCGCATGAGCAAGTTGATCAGCGTCGTCTTGCCGCAGCCCGTTGGGCCGACGATCGCCACGCGCATGCCGGGCCGCACGGACAGATTCATGTCGCGGATAAGCTCACGTTCGGGCGTATAGGAGAAATCCATATGGGATATCTCGATTTTTCCCTCGGCATGCTCCAGAATGCGGGCGTCGTCCGCGTCGGGAATCTGCGGCTGTTCATCGATCAGCTCGAACACGCGCGCCGCGCAGGCGAACGCGTTCTGCAGCTCGGTCACGACGCCGGAAATCTCGTTAAACGGCTTGGTGTACTGGTTGGCGTAGTTCAAAAACGTCGAAAGGCTGCCGACGCTCATGCCGCCGGAGATGACGGCCAGCGCGCCCGTCACGCCGACGCCCGCGTACACGAGCGAATTGACAAAGCGCGTGGCGGGATTCGTGATCGACGAAAAGAAGATTGCACGAAGAGAGTAGCGATTCAGCCTGTCGTTGATCTCGTCGAAGCGGGAGAGCATCTTGTCCTCCTGCGAGAACGCCTGCACGACCTTTTCATTGGCAATGACTTCGTCGATCAGCGCCGTCTGTTCGCCGCGCGCGACGGACTGCTTGCGGAACATTTCATACGTCCGTTTTGCGATAAACGACGCCACGAACAGCGACACGGGCGTGATCAGCACGACGACGAGCGCCGTCAGCGGACGGATGGCGAACATGAAGATGAGCGTTCCCAGGATCGTCAAAACGCCGGTAAAAAGCTGTGTAAATCCCATCAGAAGGCCGTCGGAAAACTGATCGACGTCGGCGATCAGACGGCTGACGATGCCGCCGGTGGGATGCGAATCGAGATATTTGAGCGGCAGACGCTGGATCTTTTCAAACGCGTCGCAGCGAATGTCGCGCACGGTGCGGTAAGTGATGGCATTGTTGATCTGATTCATCACCCACTGCGTCACCGACGTCACGCAGACCGTGACGAAAAACAAAATCAGGATGCGGACGACCGCGGGAAAATCGACGTTCCCCGCCGCGACGATCCCGTCGATCGCGCGGCCGCTCAAAATCGGCGCGACCAGCGTCAATACGACCGTTACGAACGCGCATACGAGCGACAGCGCGATGCGCCCGCGATAGGGCTTGAGGCAGCGCAGCACGCGCGAAAGCGTCTCTTTGTTGATCGAATCTTTTTTCATGCCGTCTCCTCCTTTTCGGGGAACTGCGATTCGTAGATCTCCTGATACAGCGGGCAGGACGCCAGAAGCTCTTCGTGCGTGCCGCTTGCCGCGAGCGCGCCGTCGTCCAGAACGAGAATCTCATCCGCCGCAAGAAGTGAGGCCGTGCGCTGAGAGACGATGAAAACCGTCATGTTGCGCGAGGCCTCGCGAATGGCTGCGCGAAGGGCGGCGTCCGTGGCATAGTCAAGCGCGGAGGCGCTGTCGTCCAGAATCAGAATCTCGGGTTTTCGCACGAGCGCGCGTGCGATCGTCAGTCTCTGCCTCTGGCCGCCCGAAAGATTGCGTGCGCCCTGTTCGATCACAAAATCGAGCGCACCGGGCTTTTCCATGACAAAGTCGAGCGCCTGCGCGGTTCGAAGCGCCTCGAACAGTTCTTCGTCCGTGGCGTTTTCGTTGCCCCAGCGAAGATTGTCGCGGATCGTGCCGCGAAACAGCGCCGCACGCTGCGGCACAAGGCCGATCTTTTGCCGCAGCGCCTGTTCGCTCCAGTCCTTGACCGGGACACCGAAGACGCGAACCGCGCCCGACTCGGCGGGATAAAGGCCGCCGATCAGATCGACGAGCGTCGTCTTGCCCGCGCCCGTGCCGCCGATCACGCCGATCGTTTGGCCGGGACGCGCGGTGAAGCTGATATCCGAAAGACTCGGCGCGCCGGCGCCCGCATAGCGCATGGTGACGTCGTCGAACTCGACGGCAGGCGCATCCGAAAGACCCGCTTGCGCACCCGCCGCATTCGCGTCGCGGGGCGGAAGTTCCAGAATGCTCTGCACGCGGTCGCCGCAGGCCGCCGCACGCGTCATCGTGACGATGAGGTTCGCCATTTTGATCAGCTCCGTCAAAATCTGGAGCATGTAATTGACCAGCGCCACGACCTGCCCCTGCGTCAACGCGCCCATATCCACGCGCACCGCGCCCGTGTAAATCAGCGCCGCAAGCGCCGCATTCAAAAGAAGATACGTCAGCGGGTTCATCAAAACCGACACGCGGCCGACGAAAAGCTGCAGATGCGTCAATTCGTCGTTCTCGCGGCGGAAGCGCTCGATCTCATGTTCTTCCTGTGCAAAGGCACGGATAACGCGCACGCCGGACAGATTCTCCCGTGCGGAAGACAGCACGCCGTCGAGCTTGTTCTGCACGGCGCGGTAACGCGGGATGCCCCAGAGCATGATGCCGAAGACGACCGCGCACAAAACGGGAATCAGCACCGCGAACACGAGCGCCGAAGGCACGTCGATCGTGAAGGCCATGATCATCGCGCCGAAGACGACGAACGGCGAGCGCAGGAACAGCCGAAGCGTCAGATTGACGCCGTTTTGCACCTGGTTGATGTCGCTGGTCAGGCGCGTGATGAGCGTCGAGTTGCCCTGTTCGTCCAGCTGCGTATAGGAAAGCCAGCCGATGCGTGCAAAGACCTCGTGCCGCAGTTTCCCCGCAAAGCCGACCGCCGCGCGCGCGGCGAACCACTGTGCCGTGATCGAGCAAATCAGCCCGACAAGCGCCAGCGCGATCAAAAGACCGCCCATGCGCAGGATGTACGGCGTGTCAGCGTTGGCGATGCCGCGATCGATGATCGCAGCCATGACGAGCGGCACGAAAAGCTCAAACGACGCCTCGAGCAGCTTGAACAGCGGCCCCAGGATCGATTCTTTGACGTACTGCTTCATGTAAACAAGCAGTTTTCGCATGAAACCCCTCTTTTCCGTAGATTTGTCCGTGAGTTTGACTGTCGTTCCGTCGTTTTTTCATTTTTTCGTCGGAACCTTAAAATGATCATAGCATTTCATAATCCATATTGCAAATACTCATTATATTTGTTATATATATGATTATCGTATGAATCAAAAGGAGGTTTGCGCTTGAATTTCCGAAGACTTTCCTATTTTGTTCAGGTCGTCGACTCGGGCAGCATTTCCGCCGCGGCGCGGCGGCTGAACATCGCGCAGCCGCCGCTTTCGTCGCAGATCAAGCAGTTGGAGGACGAGGTCGGCTGCCAGCTTCTCGTGCGCGAGGCGCGCGCCGTCCGCCCGACGGAGGCCGGGCTGCTTTTGTACGAGCGGGCGCAGGCCATTTTGCAGCAGTCGGAAGAAACGCTGCGCGCGCTGGAAGACTATCGAAACGGCGCGGCGGGGACGCTTCGCGTCGGCGTCGTCTCCTCCGTGGCAAGCGGCGGCTTCGTCCGCTGGGCGGCAGGCTTTCACGAACAGTATCCGAACGTCCGCTTCGCGATCACCGAGAGCAACACCTATTCCCTTCTGGACGCCGTGCGCCGCCGAAGGATCGAGCTTGCCGTCGTGCGCACGCCCTATCGCGCGGGCGACCTTGCAAGCGCCGCCGTCGCCGAGCAGCAGACGTTTGTCCTCGGCGCGGAAAAATTTCGCGCGTATTTTGATGGCGAAAACGCGTCGCCCGCGGCGCTTTGCCGCGTACCGCTGATCGTCTACCGCCGCTGGGAGGCAATCGTGCGCGAGGCACTCGACGTCGCGGGGCAGACGTCGAACATCGCCTTCTTGAGCGACGACGCGCGCACCTGCGCAGCGCTTGCCGAGGCCGGCGCGGGCTGCGCGCTCATCCCCGCCTCCGCGCTTCCCGATCCGCGGGAGGGCATGTTCGCGCTTCGCGCGGACTGCGAGGCGCTTTTTTCCCGCATCGACGTCGTCTGGGACGAAAACGCCTATCGCAGCGCGAGCGCGCTTCGATTCGTCGAATGGATCCGTCAAAACGCGAAACTTGCGTAAGCCCGTATAAAATGTTTGTATTTCACGAAAGTACAGTTTACAAAAGACGATGCCCTTATCAATCCGGCGAAGTTTTACGGCGTGACCGCCGGCTGTCTTGCGGGATTGACAGAAAAAAATCATGCAAACGTCGATCTTGCAGCCCCGCGCTTGCGTGACAATAAATAAGCCGATTCCCTGTTGACAAAGGAGCGATTGTATGAAAAAGAAGTTGATGACAGGTATTTGTATTTTCCTGGCAATCATTATTTTAGGCAGTTTCTTATATGTCGGCATTGGCAAAAACACCATTGAAAACAAAATGCGGGATTACCTGAAACAAAACAATTACAGCGAAACAGACATACAGAGCATTGAGGTAAAACACTCATTTGTCAATATCCTGCTTTCCTACAACGAGTGGACGATTGATGTGGTCTATGAAGATGAGCCGACTTCGGTTTACAGCTACACATTGAAAGACGGCACCATTGTTGAAAGCGGAGTATCCGGTACCACCGACAAAGAAAATTTGAAGCATTGATTGATCGAGAAATTAAGCATGCTAAAGCAGGGAAAAAGGCACATATCATTGCTAAAATG
>CAKTSO010000096.1 GCA_934613185.1 uncultured Clostridia bacterium
ATTCCGAGGATCTCGCAGGATTCGTAAAGCGCACGATCGATCAACCATCCGTGCCCGCTTCGGCCATCCTGTCCGGCGACGGAAAGCGGCGTGTTTTTGGCGCGCACGGCTTCCTGCGCGTCGATAAAATCGTGTTGAGCCATGATGTCTAAAATGAGATCGCGTCGCGCGGCGCATGCGTCCGGATGAAGGTGTGGCGCGTAGGCGTCGGGCGAAGAAAGCACGGCGGCGAGCGCGGCGGCCTGCGCCGTGGTAAGTTCTGCGGCGGAACAATGAAAATACCCCTGCGCGGCGGCCTCGATGCCGTAATACCCGCCGCCGAAATAGACGGTGTTCAAATACATCGACAGGATCTCGTCTTTGGAATAGCGCCGCTCGACCTGCAGGGCAAGATCGATCTCAAAGAGCTTGCGCGTGATCGTTTTCTCGCTCGTCAAATGCGTCAGCTTCACAAGCTGCTGCGTGATCGTGCTTGCGCCCTGCGCATAGCTGCCGCTTTTTACATTCTGCAAAAGCGCGCCGAACATGCGGCGGATATCGATGCCGCGGTGCGAATAAAAACGGACGTCTTCGGCGGCGACGAAGGCGTATTTGACGTTTTGCGGCAAAATCGAAGCGTCGATGAGCGTTCGATCCTGTCCGTCGTCGAAGCGCGCGGCGGGGAAGCCGTCTTTGTCATAGACGACGAGCGTCTGCGACAGCGCGGCAAAGCGCGCAGGGGAAAGCGGCGGCGCGGCCATGTGGACACAGAGACAGAAAATTGCGAACGACAGAAGAAAAAACGCGGCCGCGGCGGCGAAAACGATGCCGAGCTTTGCAAGACGTGTTCCGGTTGGCGTGCTTTTTCTTTTCTGTTTGATCGCTTTCATCGTCGTCCCCGTCCGCTTTCCCAAAGTAGAAGATTTCGGCGAAAAACGCCGCTGTGCGTACTATTTGCCGCGCGGCGGACGGATAATCGTGCCAGATTTTGTCTTTTGACAAAACGATCGAAGATTCGACGAAAGCGCTTGTTTTTCATCAAAGGCAAAATATGGGCGCGGGGCGAATAGAAAAGCGACGGGAGGGATAACCTATGGAAATGAAGGCCGTATTACGCGGCAATCGGCTGCGTGTGGCGCTGTGCGGCGAGTTCGACCAGCACTGCGCCGCGAGCATTCGGGACAAGATCGACACGCTTTTGGAGAATCCTTCGCTGCGCGTTCTGACGATCGATTTAAGCGAAGTGACGTTCATGGACTCGTCTGGCATCGGCGTGATCCTGGCGCGCGCGGCGCAGATGAAGCGGCGCGGCGGCGTGACGCAGATATGCGGTGCAGCGGGACAGATCGAACGGGTGCTGCGCTTAAGCGGCGTGTATACGCTGGTGGAACGGCTCGATGCGCCGAGCGATGGGGGGAAGGGCAAATGCAGAACAAAGACTGTGTGAACATCACATTTCCGAGCTTTTCGGAAAACGAAACGCTGGCCCGGTCGTTCGCCGCCGCCTACGCCGCGCGCTTTGATCCGACGCTGCGCGAACTGGACGACATCAAGACTGCCGTGTCCGAAGCGGTGACGAACGCGGTCGTCCATGCCTATCCGACCGAGCCGGGACAGGTGACGATGACGTTTTCGCGGCAGGGGCAGACGCTGACGATCGATATTGCGGACAAGGGCGTCGGCATTGCGGACGTCGCCGCCGCGCGCGTGCCGATGGCGACGTCGAAGCCGGGAACGGAACGCGCGGGCCTCGGGTTCACCGTGATGGAAGCGTTTATGGACGACCTTGTCGTGGAATCCGAGCCGGGATGCGGAACATGCGTGCGGATGACCAAAACGATCGGCAAAACGCGCGGCGCGGAGTAACGGCGCGCGCCGCGGCGCTGATCCGATCGATCCGCGAAGCGTCGCTGCATACGATCGCGTGGACCGCGGCGACGGCATTGTCCGGCGCGGCAGCTTCGGCGGCGAAGCTTTGGGCGGGGATCGCGTCGCACTCTGCCTTTTTGACGGCGGGCGCGATCTACGGCGCGGCGCTGAGCGTCGCGCGGGCGGCGGTGCTTCGACAGTTTGCCCGGCAGAAATCGATCGCGGACGAAAAAGAAAAACGCTGCGCGCAGTGCTGCGCATATCGAAAAAGCGGCGTGTTTCTGCTCGTTTTGGGCGTGTCGTATTTTTTGGTCTGCGCCTGCGTGCTGTTTTCGGACGCCGTTTATCCCGCGCCGCAGTTTGCCGTATGGTTGTTTGTGCTGACGGCGGCGGGAAAACTCGCGTTTGCCGTTTTCGGCTGGGCGCGGATGCGAAAAAAGAAGAAACGGTTCATCCAGGCGCTGAAGCTTTTGTCCGCGGCGGACGCCGTCGTTTCCGTTTCCGCGGCGGCGGGCGCGCTGACAACGCAGCGCTGCGGCGCGGTCTTCGGCGCTTTTTCCGCGGCGGGAATATTCGTATGCGGCGTGCGGATGCGGGAAAGAACGCACTGCGCGGCGTGTCATGACGACGATAAAAACGAGAGCTGAAAGCTGTCTCCAGACAAGAAAACAATCGGTTTTAAGCTGATCTTTTCCGTTTTGGCGTTGTGAAAATGCTCAACGACGCTTCCGGCGTCGCCTCCGCTTTTCACTTAGCCAAAAGCGAAAAATCTCCAGCTTAAAACTGCAAGCATCAAAAAATACGGCATTTGATGAGCTGAATTGATTCAATCATGCTTTCGTTTTGAAAACGATCTATGTGATTGTAAGATTTTTCCCATAGATATGCCGTATTTTTGACGATTGTTTTATTATCTGGAAACAGCTAACGCTCTCTTTTTTTATTTTGCAATAAAGTTAAAAAACGATAAAAATCAATAAAAGGCGATTCGCAAAAAACGTCGGATGTTCTATAATAAATCCTGTTTTGATTATGTCCCGAAGAAGGGGAAATATCCTGAAGGAGGATAAGAAATTATGCGTTACAAACACTTTAAAAACGCGGACGTCGACGCTTCCGCTCTTGCGGTCGGCACCTGGGCGATCGGTGCGTTCGGCTACGGCGACGTCAACGACGAAGATTCCGTCGCGGCGATTCGCGCGATGTTCGACGGCGGCGTCAACCTGATCGACACCGCGCCCGTCTATGGCGCCGGTTATTCCGAGAAGGTCTGCGCCCGCGCACTGGAAGGCCTGGATCGTTCCAAGATCCTCGTGTCCACCAAGTGCGGCGTCGGCCCCACGACTCTGAAGCATCAGCGCGGCCTCACGCCCGTTGGCAAGCAGAGCCTCCGCGACTCCTCGTTTGCCAACCTCATGTACGAGTGTGAGCAGAGCCTTCGCCGCCTGAAGACCGATTACATCGACTTCTACTTCATCCACTGGCCGGATTACGACATGCCCTTCGAGGAGACCGCCGCTGCGCTGAACCTCTTGAAACAGCAGGGCAAGATCCGCTTCATCGGCCTGTCCAACTTCTCCAAAGAGCAGATGCTCGAGATGGGCAAATACTGCCGGATCGACGTCATTCAGCCCGCCTATTCCATGGTTTCGCGTCGTGACGAGGATCTGATGAAGTGGTGCCATACGCAGGGTATCGACACCTTCACCTACGGTTCCCTCGGCGCCGGCATCCTGACCGGCACGTTCCGCGAGGTTCCCACCTTCGGCGAGAAGGATCCGCGCAACGGTTTCTATCCCTTCTTCAAGGAGCCGCATTTCTCCAAGGTCATGAAGGTTCTGGCCGTCATGGACGAGATCAGCGCCGAGACCGGCAAGCCCCTGCCGCAGATCGCGATCAACTGGTCTACGCAGAAGGATTACGTCTCCACCGCGCTTTGCGGCGTGCGCAACGTCAAGGAAGCGCAGGAGAACTGCTCCACCTTCGACTGGACGCTGACCGACGAGCAAATCGCGCGTCTTGACGCGGCGATCGCCAAGTACCTCGACTTCGACGGCTCCGCGCCTCTGAAGTAAGCTTTATAGAAGCTCAATTTCGCCTGTTAAAATGCGGCGGTTCCCACAAAACGGGAATCGCCGTATTTTTTTGTTTTTCTTTAAGATTCACTGAGATCCCATTCGATGCGTTGAAGTTAATACAATCTTTATGCTAAGATGAAATCGAAGCGGAAGGCGCTTTTTGTTCGAACGCGCCGTCTCGCGAAAAAAGGCGAAAGGAGATCAAAAATGGACATCTTCAAAAAGTGCCGGAAATTCACGGCGGTCAACGAAGTGCGCGAGCTTGGCATTTATCCTTATTTTCATGCGTTGGAATCGCGTCAGGACGTTGAAGTCATGATGGAAGGCAAGCGGCGGATCATGCTCGGGTCGAACAATTATTTGGGGTTGACGACGCATCCGCGCGTGGTGGAGGCGGGCATTCGCGCCTTTGAACAGTACGGCAGCGGCTGTTCCGGCTCCCGGTTTTTAAACGGCACGCTGCAAATGCATCTGGAACTGGAAAAAGAACTCGCGGCGTTTCTTCGCAAAGAGGCGGTCGTGACGTTTTCGACGGGCTTCCAGTCGAACCTCGGGATCATTTCCGCCATTGCCGGACGGGAGGACGTCATCCTCTGCGACCGCGAAAACCACGCCTCGATCTATGACGGCTGCCGGCTGAGCTATGCCAAAATGCTTCGCTACCGGCACAACGACATGGAGCATCTGGAGGCGCTGTTGAAAACGGTCCCCGAGACGGCGGGTATTTTGATTGTTACCGACGGCGTGTTTTCCATGGGCGGCGACATCGCCAATCTGCCGGAAATCGTGCGGCTTGCAAAACAATACGGCGCGCGCGTCATGGTCGACGACGCGCACGGTCTCGGCGTCATCGGCGAAGGCGGACGCGGGACGGCCAGCCACTTCGGATTGGAAGACGAAGTGGATATTTATATGGGAACGTTCTCCAAGTCTCTGGCGAGCCTCGGCGGCTACATGGCGGCGAGCGAAGAAGTGGCGGATTTCGTGCGGCATACGTCGCGTCCGTTTATCTTTTCGGCGTCCATGCCGCCCAGCGCCTGCGCGGTCGCATTGGAAGCGCTGCGCATTTTGGAAGAACACCCCGAACTGCCCGAACGTCTGCGTTCGCTTTCGGCGTATGCGCGGGCGGGTTTCAAGGCGCGGGGCGTGAAGATCCGCGAATCCGTCGCCGACGTGCCGACGCCGATTGTTCCATTGTATACTTACGACACGATCAATACGCTGACGTGCGCAAAGAAGATCTACGATGCGGGCGTGTATGTCAATCCCGTTCTGCCGCCGGCGACGGCACCGAGCGAATGTCTTTTGCGTACGAGCTACATGGCGACGCATACGGAAGAATTGCTCGACGAGGCGATGGATGTGATCGCTTCCGTCATGGGGGAGCGGCATGAGTAAAGTCGCGCTTGTGACGGGCGGCAGCAGCGGCATCGGCCGGGCCTGCGCCGCGGCGCTTGCCGGGGCGGGATACGAGGTGTATGAATGCAGCCGCCATGCGCCGAGGGAGAACGTGCCGGGCGTTGCCCATCTGACGGCGGACGTGACGCGGGAAGAAGACGTGAAAGCCGCTGTGGAAGAAATCGAGCGGGAGACGGGAAGGCTCGACCTTCTCGTCTGCTGCGCGGGCTTCGGGATCTCCGGCGCGCTGGAGTTCACCGATCCCGCGGATTCCCACGCGCTTTTGGAGACGAATCTGTTCGGCGCGGACAACTGCGTGCGCGCGGCGCTTGCTGTCATGCGGAAACAGAAAAAAAGCCGCGTGATCTTCATTAGCTCCGTCGCGTCCGTCGTGCCGATCCCGTTTCAGGGTTGGTACAGCGCGGCGAAGGCGGCGATGAACGCCTATGCGCGCGCGCTCGCCGCGGAGGTGCGTCCCTTCGGGATCACGGTCTGCAGTGTCCTTCCCGGCGACGTCAAAACGGGCTTCACCGCCGCGCGGAAAAAGGAACACGCGGGCGACGATGTCTACGGCGGCCGCATCGCGCGTTCCGTCGCCGTGATGGAACACGACGAAAAAACGGGAATGCCGCCCGAGCGAATCGCGCACGTCGTCGTACATTGTGCCAACGCACGTCGCGTCAAGCCGTGCCGAAGCGTCGGACTGCAATATCGGTTTTTCTGCGTGCTGGCAAAACTTTTGCCGGAGGCGCTCTGCGCACGGATCGTGGAAAGAATTTATGCAAAGTAAGTAATGCAAACAAAAAGGGCGAAGCGGAATCTCGCTTCGCCCTTTTGTGTTTCGCTTTTTTGATTGATTCGATTCAGTCCCGACGATTGCGGTTGCCGTAAAGAAGGAACAGACGCAGAAGCTGCAGCATGCTCGACAGCGCGGCGGCGACGTACGTCAGCGCGGCGGCGCGAAGCACTTTTCGCGCGCAGGGGACTTCGTCGCCTGCAAGATACGCGCCCTCTTCGAGCGTGACGAGCGCGCGGTGCGAGGCGTTGAATTCGACCGGCAGCGTGACGAGCTGGAACAGCACGACGAAAAGATAAAGCAGGATCGCGATGTTTAAAAGCGTCTGGCTGCTGACGAAAATGCCGAGGAGCAAAATGGGGAACACGGCGTTCGAGCCGAACGAGACCACGGGTGCCATGGCGTTGCGGATCGTCAGCGGAACGTAGGACGTGTTGTGCTGGCAGGCGTGTCCGCATTCATGCGCGGCGACGCCGAGCGCGGCGAGCGACGTGGAGTCGTAGACGTTGTCGCTTAAGCGAAGGACGCGGTTTCGCGGGTCGTAATAGTCCGTCAGATTGCCGGAAACGCGCGTGACCTGCACGTCGTAGATGCCGTTTTGCGCCAAAATGCGGCGTGCGGCTTCCGCGCCGGTCAGCCCGCTGCGGGAAAACATGCGGCTGTATCGACGGAAGGCGCTCTGCACGGACGCCTGCGCGATCAGGCCGAGAAGAAGACCGGGCAGAAGGATCAAAAGCGTCCAGTCCCAGTAAAAATAGGGCGAGTAGCCATAGGAATAAGGCAACGTACGCCACCTCCGATGCGAAGATTCGTACGGCGGCACGGGAAGCGCACCGTACTTACAATACAGTTTGCCATTTTGAACGGGGAAAGTCAATTGTAAACGCGCGAAATGTCGTGCGCGGTGCTTGTGTATTCTTGATCTTTGGTGTAGGATATAGAAGATTCGACTGCGGCATGTATCATTAGGAAATGCCGTATGCGCGAACAGCAAGCGCGAAAGGGAAGGAAACGATTATGAAAAGCACAGCAATTGCACAATTGTATCGCGACGCCGCCGCATACGCGGACAAGGAGGTTCTCATCAACGGCTGGATC
>CAKTSO010000097.1 GCA_934613185.1 uncultured Clostridia bacterium
CTGTATTCCATGAGAAACAAGCTCCCCTGCCCCTTCACGCTCTTCGGCGGGCATCCTGCCTGCGAGCGCAAAATTGCGGCTTTTTACAACGCGCCCGTGGACGAAGGCGCGTTCCCGATCGCCTGCGTGCGCATTTCGCCGCGCAGCAGGAAGTTTTCGCAGGAATTGACCCACCGCGATTTCCTCGGCTCCGTTCTCGGGCTCGGAATCAAGCGCGAAACCGTCGGCGACATTTTTATCTGCGACAACGCGGCGTACGTCTTTTGCACGGACGTGATGGCGGAGTATATCCGAAACAATCTTTCCTGCGTCAATCGGACGGACGTCTCCTGCGAAATCGCCGACGGCGTCCCCGACGAGGCGCTCCCGCAAGTCAAAGAACAGTTCGTCAACGTCGCCTCCGATCGGCTCGACGCGCTGCTCGCCGCCGTCTATCATCTTTCCCGTTCGCAGGCCGCCGCGCTTGTGACGCAGGGAAAAGTGTTTATCGACGCGCGCCTTGCGCTGTCCCCTTCCAAAGAAATTCCCGAAGGAAGCGTCGTTTCCGCGCGCGGGTTCGGACGGTTCCGCTATCTCGGCGTGGAGAAGACGACGCGCAAGATGCGGCTCGGCGTTCGCGTCGAGGTGTGGTGACGCTTTCACACTATATATAAAGGAAACGCCTCCCTTTAGCCGCCTCCAGACAAGAAAACAACCGATTTTGCAGGGGTACTGCGGTCGAAAAGTCCGAACGAGCCATATTTGTTTCGAAGCAAGGCGCAAGTCCGAAGATATAGCGGGCCTATTTCAAGGGCTTGCAACGTAGCGCCGGAGCAAATACGGCTCGTTTCGACCGGCGTTCTTTCAGCCGCAGCGCCCCTTGATCTTTTCCGTTTTGGCGTTGCGAAAAGCCTCGACGACGCTTCCAGCGTCGCCTGCGTTTTTCACTTAGCCAAAAAAAGAAAAATCTCTATCTCAAAATTGCAAGCATCAAAAAATACGGCATTTTGATGATGCGAATCCGTTTCACTCCACTTTTGTTTTAGGAAAAACTTGTGGCGGCGTAACCGGCTTCACATATCATGCCGTATTTTTTGACGATTGTTTTCTTATCTGGAAGCAGCTTTACGGAGTTCATCCGCGGCGGGAGGCGTCGTTTTATTTTCTTTTAGAACAGGCCGCTGATGACGCCGTCGTCGGAGACGTCGATGTTCTCCGCGGCGGGGCGCTTGGGAAGGCCCGGCATGGTCATGATATCGCCCGTGAGCGCGACGAGGAACCCCGCGCCGGCGGACACTTTGACGTTGCGGACGGTGACGGTAAACCCGTCGGGCGCGCCGAGGCGCTTGGGGTCGTCGGAGAAGCTGTACTGCGTCTTGGCCATGCAGACGGGAAGATTCCCGAAGCCAAGGGACTCCATCTGCGCGATCTGTTTTTTCGCGCCGGGCGTAAAGGAAACGTCGCTGCCGCCGTAGATGCGCGTGACGATCGCGCGGATCTTCTCCTCGATCGGAAGGTCGAGTTCATAGGCGAACGAGAAATGGTTTTCCTCCTCGCAAAGGCGCACGACCTCGCGCGCGAGCGCTTCGCCGCCCTCGCCGCCTTTTGCCCAGACGTCGGACAGGACGGCGCGCACGCCGAGACGCTCGCATTCTTTCATCACGAGCGCAACCTCCGCGTCGGTGTCGGTCGGGAAGCGGTTGAGCGCCACGACGCAGGGGAGGCCGAAGACGTTCTTCATATTGGAAACATGGCGAAGAAGGTTCGGCATGCCGCGACCGAGCGCGTCAAGGTCCTCCGTCGCAAGCTCTTTTTTGTCGAGCCCGCCGTGCATTTTGAGCGCGCGCACCGTCGCGACGATCACGCACGCGGAGGGTTTCAAACCCGCATAGCGGCACTTGATGTCGAGGAATTTCTCCGCGCCGAGATCCGCGCCGAAGCCCGCCTCGGTCACGGCATAATCCGCCAGCTTCAGCGCCATGCGCGTGGCGACGACGCTGTTGCAGCCGTGCGCGATGTTCGCAAAAGGCCCTCCGTGGACGAACGCGGGCGTCCCCTCGAGCGTCTGCACGAGGTTCGGATGCAGCGCGTCCTTCAAAAGCGCGGTCATCGCGCCGACGGCGTGCAGATCCGCCGCGGTGACGGGTTCGCCGTCGGTATTGTAGGCGACGATCATGCGGGAGAGGCGCTCTTTCAAATCGTGAACGGACGAAGCCAGGCAGAACACGGCCATGATCTCGCTTGCGACGGTGATGTCGTAGCCGTCCTCGCGCGGAACGCCGTTGACGCTGCCGCCGAGACCGTCGACGATGTTTCGAAGCTGGCGGTCGTTCATGTCGACGCAGCGCCGCCAGGTGATGCGCCGCGTATCAATATGAAGCGCGTTGCCCTGATGGATGTGGTTGTCGAGCATGGCGGCAAGAAGGTTGTTTGCCGCGCCGATGGCATGGAAGTCGCCGGTGAAGTGCAGGTTGATGTCCTCCATCGGGACGACCTGCGCCCAGCCGCCGCCCGCCGCGCCGCCCTTGACGCCGAACACGGGCCCGAGCGACGGCTCGCGAAGCGCCGCGACGGCGTTCTTGCCGATGCGGCGAAGGCCGTCGGTCAGGCCGATGGACGTCGTGGTCTTCCCCTCGCCCGCCGCCGTCGGGGTGATGGCAGTCACGAGGACGAGCTTGCCGTCTTCATTTTGGTTTTCGCGCAAAAGCGAAAGGTCGACCTTCGCCTTGTATTTGCCGTAGGGGACGAGTTTGTCCTCCGGGACGCCCGCGCGCGCCGCGACCGCCGCGATCGGCTCCATAGTCACGCTTTGCGCGATCTCGATGTCGTTCATGTCAGATTCTCCTCATTTTATAATAATGATAGAACTACGATTCGATTTTTAGTCTAAGGCACAACCGCCGCTCCGTCAAGCCGCGCGCGTTTTTCTCAAAATCAATGATCAATCCAATGACAAATCAATGATGGAACAGGCGCACGCCGGTGAACGCCATCGCGATGCCGAAGCGATCGCAGGTCTCGATCACCTCCGCGTCGCGGACGGAGCCGCCCGGCTGCGCGACGAACGACACGCCGCTTTTTTGCGCGCGCAGGATGTTGTCCCCGAAGGGGAAGAACGCGTCCGAGGCGAGGGACACGCCGCGGAGGCTCGATAAATATTCTTTTTTCTCGGCTTCCGAAAGCGGTTCGGGGCGGCGCGTGAAATACCGCTGCCAGACGCCGCCCAAACAGACGTCCTCTTCGTTTTGGTTGATATAGCCGTCGATCACATTGTCGCGCACGGCGCGCGAAAGCTCGGGGACAAACGGCAGTTCCAGCACTTTTTCATGTTGGCGAAGGTGGAACGTGTCGGCCTTCGAGGCGGCAAGGCGCGTGCAGTGAATGCGCGACTGCTGCCCCGCGCCCACGCCGATCGCCTGCCCGTCTTCGGCGAAGCAGACGGAGTTGGACTGCGTGTATTTTAAAACGATCTGCGCCAAGACGAGATCGCGCACGGCCTCGGGCGGGAGATTTTTTTCCTTCGTGACGACGTTCGAAAGAAGCGACGCGTCGATCGAAACGTCGTTTCGCCTTTGTTCGAACGTCACGCCGAAGACCTGCTTTTGCTCGATCGGCGCGGGCTCGTAATCGGGGTCGATTTGAACGATGTTATAGCCGCCCTTTTTCTTTGTTTTCAGGATTTCCAGGGCTTCTTTCGTATAGCCCGGCGCGATGACGCCGTCGGACACCTCGCGCTTCAAAAGCCGCGCCGTCGCCGCGTCGCAAATATCCGACAGCGCCGCCCAGTCGCCGAAGGAGCTTAAGCGATCCGTGCCGCGCGCGCGGGCGTAGGCGCAGGCAAGCGGCGAATCGGCAAGCCCGGGAACGTCGTCCGCGAACACGGCGCGCGAAAACGTTTTTGAAAGCGGACGGCCGAGCGCGGCGGACGTGGGGCTGACGTGTTTGAACGACGCGGCGGCGGGTGAACCGAGCGCTTTTTTCAGCTCCCGCACGAGCTGCCAGGAATTGAGCGCGTCGAGAAAATTGATGTACCCCGGGCGGCCGTTCAGCACGGCAAACGGCAGCGCGCCGCCGCCCGTCATCAGCACCCGCGCGGGAGACTGGTTCGGGTTACAGCCGTATTTGAGTGCAAATTCCGTCATCGAAGCATTCGTCATATTCATGCGTCCTCCTCATTTTTATTCACGATACGGTCGATCTCTTCCCCCGTTTTCAGATCAAGATACCGTGTGAACAGCGAAATTCTGTTGTCGGGGTCGAGGCTCGACCAGATCCCGTTCGTCCATTCGTCGATGTCTTCGGGAATCGCGACGCGGCGCGGTTCGCCCGAAAACGAGGGCAGGACGTCGCCGTCATGCTCGTAGGTATGGATCAATCGTCCTTCGCCCGCAAGCGCGGGAACATCGAAGAAATACCGCGCGCAGGCGCTTCCCGCCTCGTCCGCGGATTTCAAAATGCTCATTTGATAAAAGAAATCACCGTTTTCCGTCGTCAAAAGCGCGCTGATGCGGGGCGTGAAATGCGGCGCGTCCGGCTCGAACGTGCGCGTGCGCAGCGCGTCTTCGAAGCTGCCGCCGCTTTTCAGTGCCGAAGCGATCGTGTCGGACTGGTCGCCGTTGGCGACGATCAGCCGGTTCCCCGCGCGCCTGACGGGAGAATAGATGATAAGGCTTGCGTCGCGCATTTTTTCGGGATCGAACGCCTGCGTGCGAATGCCGTCGGCCATTTTGACGAAGACGCGGTTGCGGCTGTTTTCGCTCCTGCCCATAATAAAATAGGCGACGGCGGCGAATCGACCCGACGGGCTTTTGCCCACGGCGATCCCGCGACCGGGGTAGCGGTTGCCGCGCAAAAACGCGCCGACGGAAGGAATGTTCGGCATGAGAGGCCTCCTTGACAGAATTATTTTTCAAAAAACATCTGGCGTTGGCTGTTTCCGCATTTGGAGACAGCTTTTCTAACAAAAAAGGCAGTTCTTCCCCGTTTCAAGAGAAAAACTGCCCAGACGGTCGGCATTGATCGAGCCTTTGCTCCACCGCGGTCGAACCCGCGAATTTCCGTCAGTCACAAAGACCGTTTTCAGTATAATCGCGCAATCGCGATGCTGTCAAGACGCCTCAGAATTTGCGCGCGGAAAGGTCGTCGGTGATCTCGTCGAATTTGCACGAATGCGACGCTTTGACGAGCACCGTGTCGCCCTTTTGCAAAAGCGCGGGAAGCGCCGCGATGAGCGCCGCGCGGCTTTCGAACCACTGCGCGTTCGCGCCGTTTTCCCGTGCGGCACGGTCGATCTGTCGGGAAAGTTCGCCGCACGTCAGCACGAGATCGACACCCGCCTCGGCGCACTTTTTGCCGACGCCCGCGTGGAGCGCCTTCGTGTTTTCACCGAGCTCGAGCATGTCGCCCAGGATGACGACACGCCGCCCCGCCGCCCCGCAAAGCGAATCGATCGCCGCGCCGACGGAGCTGGGATTGGCGTTATAGCAATCGTCAACAATCGTCAGATCGTCGGTCTTGACGATGCGCGCGCGGCGGCCGACGGTCTCATAGCTTTCGATGCCGCGGCGGATCTCGTCGGGCGAAAGCCCGAGCGCGTCGCCGACGGCGGCTGCGGCGAGCGCCGCGTAGACCATGTGCGTGCCGTAGGCGGGAATGACGACGCCGATGGACTGATCCCGCCACGAAATGCTGCAGGAAACACCGTCCTGCCCGAGGTTTTGAATGTTTTCGGCAACGAAATCAAAGCCTTTTTGCGTGCCGTAGACGACGCGGCGCACGGGCGCAAAATCGAAAAGAAGATCGTCGTCGCCGTTGACGATCAAAAGGCCGTCCGGCCCCATGTTGCGGACGATCTCGCCTTTGGCGCGAAGAACGCCGGCGCGGTCGTGCAGAAATTCAAGATGCGAATAGCCGATGATGCCGATGACGGCGATCGTCGGGCGGACGATGTCCGCAAGGCGCTCCATCTCGCCGAAATGGCTGATGCCCATTTCGATGACGGCGGCCTGCGCGTCCTCGGGCATGGCGAGCAGCGTCTGCGGCACGCCGAGCTCGTTGTTGAAATTCTTCTGTGTTTTATGCGTGCGGAATTTTTGGGACAGCACGGCGTAGATCATTTCCTTCGTCGTGGTCTTTCCGACGCTGCCCGTCACGCCGACGACGGGAATATCGAAGCGCGTGCGATACCACGCGGCAAGATCGCCGACGGCGCGGACGGAATCCCCGACCACGACGCAGGGCGTCTCGCTTTCGTCCTTTGGCTCGCGGCAGGAAATGCAAAGCGCCGCGCCCGCCGCAAGAGATGGGGCGATATAATCATGTCCGTCGCTCCGCTCGCCGCGAATGGCGACGAAAAGAGAACCTTTGCCGACGGTGCGGCTGTCACTGGTGACATTCGTGACGACGGTTTTCAGGAATTTCGCGTCGCCGCGATACTCCCCGCCGACGGCGCGGACGGCTTCTTCGACCGTAAAGCTCTTCATAAAATCAGCCTCTTTCGCGAAGGGACACTTCGACGATCGTTCGGCACAGTTCTTCGTAATCGATGCCGACGGCGGCGGCCTCCTGCGGCACGAGGCTCGTCGGTGTCATGCCGGGGAGCGTGTTCATCTCGATGAAATACACGCGGCCGTCCTCGTCGATCTTGTAATCCGAACGGGAATAGACCGAAAGCCCGAGCGCGTTGTGCACGGTCAGCGCCATGCGGCCCGCCTCCTCCTCGATCGCGGGATCAATCTCGGCGGGGCAGATCTCCGTCGCCGCGCCGGCCTGGTATTTGTTTTTATAGTCATAGAACCCCTGCTTCGGGATGATCTCGACCGAGGGCAGCGCGCGCCCGTCGAGCACGGCCACGTCGATCTCGCGGCCGCCGATGTACTCTTCCAGCACGACGCGGTCGTAGCAGAGGCTGTCTTTGAGCGCGGCGCGCAGCTCTTCCTTCGTGTTGACGATGAACACGCCGATGCTCGAGCCGCTATCCACGGGCTTGACGACGCAGGGAATCTTCGTGCGCGCGACGATCGCGTCGATCCCGCTTTCGTCGTAGCTTACCGTCTCCCATTCGGGCGTGCGGACGCCGAAGCTCTTCGCGATGCGCTTGGTCAGGTCCTTATCCATGGCGATGGCGCTTCCAAGATAGCCGCTGCCGGTGTAGGG
>CAKTSO010000098.1 GCA_934613185.1 uncultured Clostridia bacterium
ATCATCGCGGGCAGGACGGTGACGCAGCCGACGACGCCGAGCAGGACGCCCTTCGCCATGACGACGCCAAGATCGCGGCCAAGCGTGAAGGTCATAAAGCACAGCGCCGCGAAACCGGCGACGGTCGTGATCGAGCTGCCGACGACGGACGTCAGCGTCTCGGAGATTGCAAGCGCCATCGCCTCTTTGTGATCGGCCGTCGCGGCAAGCTTTTCGTTGTAGCTGTGCCACAGGAAGATGGAATAGTCCATCGTGACGGCAAGCTGCAAAACCGCCGAAAGCGCCTTTGTGATGTAGGAGATCTCGCCGAGGAAGTAGTTCGTGCCGAGGTTTAAAAGGATCATCATGCCGATCGAAGCCAGGAACACGAACGGCGTCAGCCAGTTGTCCAGCAAAAGGAGCATCGCCGCGCACGCGCAGGCGACGGCCAGCGCGACGTAGATCGGCTCTTCCCGCTCGCACAGGTCCTTTAGATCCGTAACGAGCGCCGACATGCCGGAGACGAAGCACTGCCTCCCGGCAATCGCGCGAATCTCGCGGATGGCGTCCATGGTGACATCGGCGGAGGTGGCGCTGTCAAAAAAGACGGCCATCATCGTCGCGTCGCCGCGATTGAACTCGTCGTAGAGTTTTTCGGGCAGAAGCCGCATGGGAACGGAAACGTCGACGAGCGAGCTGTACCAAAGGACGGTATCGACGTGATCGACCGTTTTGATCTTATCGACCAGCTTCGCCACGTCTTTTTCCGGCATATCTTCTACGATAATGAATGAAAAAGCGCCCTTTCCGAAATCCTCCAAAAGTTCTTCCTGTCCGATCGCCGTGTCCATATCCGACGGCAGATAGTCCAGCATATCGTAATTGACGCGCGTGGCCAGCATCCCGAGAACGCTCGGCACCATCAAAGCAAGCGTCAGCACCAGGATCGGAACGCGCCATTTTACGACCGCTCTGGAAAAACGCATTTGAATCCTCAATCCTTTCCGTAAATGATTTTTCTTTCGGCCCGCGGCCGAACTTCGTCGTTCCGCGCGCGGCGGAGGAGCCTCCTTCCCCGATTCCGTATAGAAAGTATACCGATGTTTCGTTTCTTCGAAAACAGACAAAACGAAGTCCCTGTCTAAATAATCGACAGGGACCTGCTTGAAATGTTACCTAATTTGTTTTTCCTAACGCGAGGATTTGATCCGCACGTTTTACAGTGTGATCTGCCCGGTCAACACCGCATGCGATGCAACGCGCGCGAGCTTTGTCAGGCGGCGGATGTCCTCCATTTCCTCTTCCTTCATGCCGCCGTCGAGCCAGGAAATGTACATGCCGAACGTCTCGTATTTCAAAAAACGGACCAAAAGCGCACGATCTTCCCGCGTCAGCGTCTCGACCGCCGCCGCGGAGGAGACGTAGACCGACACGGCGTATTCGCAAAGGCGCAGCAGCGCCTGCTCGAAAATGGCTCGATTGCCGGAATGATAGATATGAAAGACGACCTTTTTGTTTTTCAGGATCAAAGACAACGCCGTCTCGCATGCCTCGTCGATGGACTCGACCGTCGGATGCTCGTCGATCACCGCCTGCACGGTATCCTCCACGATCTGTTCGGTCAGATCGACGATGTCGTGAAAGTGATAATAAAACGAATTGCGGTTCAATCCGCTTTTTTGCACAATGTCTTTGACCGTGATCCTGTTGAGCGGCTCCTCTTCCAAAAGCGCGATGAACGCCTCTTTGATCGCCGTTTCGGCATACTTTGGCATCGTGTTTCTTCCTTTTATATAGAATAACAAACATGCGGCAATCGACCGCGGCGTTTTTCCCGGCCGCGCGATTTTTCTTTTCGGCGTCAGAGAAATCAAAAAAACAAAAGAGCGGCCCGACTGTTTCCGGATAAGAAAACAACGTTTAACCGCCCTTGTTTTCGCTTAATCTTTGCGTTCGTCGCCGAAGAAGAACAGCGCGACCGTCCCGGGGCCGGTGTGGCTGCCGATCGTCGTGCCGACGGAATAGATCTCGACCTTCCCGTTCAATTTCGGGAAGCGCGACTCGATGATCCCGGCCACCGCACGCGCATCTTCCTCGCAGGCGGAATTCGAAATGAAGCATTTGCCGCTGTAATCCAGGCGATCCTCGGCGAAGGTTTCCATTTTCTTCTCGATCTCGGCGATGACGCGCTTTTTGCCGCGGATCTTGAAGCGGGGAATGAGCCGCCCGAGATTGTCCATATTCAAAAGCGGGCAGATGTTCAGCGCCGTGCCGAACCAGCCCGCCGCCTTGGAAATGCGGCCGCCGCGCACATAGAACGTAAGGTCGGTGGAAAAGAACCAGTGATGCACGCGAAGTTTGTTTGCCTCCGCCCAGTCGCGCACCTCGTCGATCGACTTGCCCTCGCCGCGCAGATCGGCCAGTCGATCCATCAAAAGCCCGTAGCCGGAAGACGCACCGAGCGAATCGACGACATAAATTTTGCGCTCCGGGAATTTTTCCGAAAGCTCGTCGCGCGCCATGCACGCGGAGTTGTACACGCCCGAGATCCCCGAGGAAAGGCAGACGTGCAGCACGTCTTTGCCCGCCTCAAGAAAGGGCGTGAAATAATCGATAAATTCCGCCGCGTTGACCTGACTCGTCTTCGTCTGCGCGCCGTTCGCCATCGCCTGATAGAACTTGTCAAACGGCATGCTCTGCCCGAGGTCATCGGCGTACTGCTTGCCGTCGAGCTCGTAGTGGAAACAGATATACGAAATGTCCCGCGCCGCAAAATGCTCCCGCGAAAGGTCCGCCGTGGAACAGCAGCTCAAAATGTAATCCGCCATAGTCGTATCCCTCTTTCTTTTTTCGTTCGAGATTCCACCATGCGGCGCAGGACGCGGTTCTTCGCAGTTCGGATCAACCCGCGTATACGCTGCAAGCCAGGATTCCCGTCAAAATAAGTCCGACAAGCGCGAAGATAAACGGCACCAGCGTCAGCCACCAAGCCGCCGTCGAAAGCCTTCGCGTCTTCACGTCGAACGTCGTCTCGCCCGCCGCGCGCCGCCGATTGACCCGAATCAGCGCGAACGCGGCGATCGTCACGCCGCACAGCGCCGACAAAAACAGCACGATGTTCCACGTTACCCGCGCATACGGAAAAAACAGGAACAGCGACATGCCGCCGAAGAAAAAGCTGCTGCCGGTGCGGCGAACGATCTTCTGGTCTTTTTTGTTCATAAAACCCTCCACAGGCGGCCGCGCCGCGATCGTGAACCATCGCGGAACGGCTTGGTTATCATTATACACTACCCAGGTGCTTGTTGTCATGCGCCGCGCGGATTTTTTCAAAACCCGACAAAATCGGTTGACAAACGCACGGCGGAAAGCTACAGTCATAAGGATAGCACATTTTCGTTTCGGAGGGAAATCATGCCTGAACAAAACAAACAAAACAACGGGAACGCTCCCGATCAGGAATGCACGCATAACTGCGATACCTGCGGCGCGGACTGTCCGTCCAAAGGCGGCGCCGCGCCCGACCTTCATGCCAAGCTCAACGCGGCCAGCTCCGTCAAGCGCACCATCGGCGTCGTCAGCGGCAAAGGCGGCGTCGGCAAGTCTCTCGTGACGGGCATGCTCGCCGTTCTCCTTCGCCGCCGCGGCCTTCGCACCGCCATTTTGGATGCGGACATCACCGGGCCGTCGATCCCCGCGATGTTCGGCGTGCATGAAAAGCTTTACGGCTGCGAAGACGGGATCGTCCCCGCCGCAAGCACGACCGGCATCGAAATGATCAGTATCAACCTCGCCCTTGAGACGGAAAACACGCCCGTTCTGTGGCGCGGCCCCGTCATTTCCGGCACGGTCAAACAGTTCTACAGCGAGGTCGTCTGGCGCGATGTCGACTGCATGCTCGTGGACATGCCCCCGGGCACGGGCGACGTGCCGCTGACGGTGTTCCAGTCCCTTCCGCTGGACGGGATCGTCATCGTCGCCACGCCGCAGGAACTGGTCGGCATGGTCGTGTCCAAGGCGGTCGAGATGGCAAAGATGATGAACATCCCGATCCTCGGCATCGTGCAGAACATGTCGTATGTGACCTGCCCCGACTGCGGCAAAAAGATCCACGTCTTCGGCGACGTCGGCGCGCAGATGGTCGCCGCACACTACGATCTTCCGCTGCTTGCGCAGGTGCCGCTTGATCCGCAGCTTGCCTCGCTGTGCGACATGGGCCGCATCGAATATTTCGACGGCGACTGGCTCGACGAAGCCGCGGCCGTCGTCGCGGGAAAATAAGCGATCTTTCATGCCTTTGGGCGCGTCTTGGGGGGAGTTTTTTCTCCGGGCGCGCTTTTTATTTTCCGTTGTTTCCTATTTTATAGGCTTTTATGGACGGGACAATCAAATCTTAAGCATAAGAATCTTCCCCGTCTTTTTAAAATACGAGCAGAATTTGACCTGTTGTGCTATAATCAGAATCGGCAGCTTTTACGATTCGGAACTCGAGCCGCTATCTTACAAGGAGGTATTCGCTTCACTCATGAACGATTTCCTGAACAATCTGAAACAAAAGGCCCGGCACGGCATGCGCTCCGCCCGCGGCGTTTTTTCCAGATTTTTTAAGAAGGAAGACGAAGCCGTCGACGCGGCGCAGCCCGCCGCCGAGGAATCGACCGCTCTTGCCGCTCCCGGGCGCGCGACCGAAGGCGCGCTTGCGCGGCGCAACGAGCGCATTCCCGGCGCGCCGACGCTGCGGACGCTGGACGCCGCCGCTTCCAATCCTTCCGCGGGTGCGCTCCCGTCGTTTTTCAAGCGGCGCACCAAACGCCCCAATTATCTGATCTCGGTCATTTTGACGACGCTTGTGATGTATCTGATCGTCGCGATCGTCTTTTGCAGCGCGGGCGCCGGCGCCGTCATGGGTATCGCCAAGGCCTACACGGAAACCACGAAGGATCTTGACGTCTCCGTCATCATGGATCAGGACCAGACGAGCTTTATCTATGATGAAAACGGCGAATTGATCACGACGTTCGCCTCGATCGAAAACCGCATCATGGCGACGTACGACGAGATTCCCGAGAACCTTCAAAATGCGTTCGTCGCCATCGAAGACTCGCGCTTTTGGACGCACAAGGGCGTCGACCTGAAGCGCCTGATCGGCGTCTTCTTCCAGAACTTCGCCAACGACAGCGTGCAGGGCGGCTCGACCATCACGCAGCAGCTCATCAAACAGCGCATCCTCTCCAGCGAGCGCTCCTACAAGCGTAAGATTCAGGAAGCGTATCTGGCGCTCCAGCTGGAAAAAATCTATTCCAAAGAACAGATCATCACCGCCTATTTGAACACCATCGCCCTCGGCGGTTCGAACTACGGCGTCAAGGCGGCGGCCTACGATTATTTCGGGAAGGACTTGAGCGAGCTGACGCTGCGCGAATGCGCCATGATCGCGGGCATCACGCAGAACCCCTGGCAGCTCAACCCGCGCCTGAACTTCTACGACCGCAACAAGCCCGAGCGCACGAACGAGCGCACGGACACCGTGCTCTACCGCATGTACGCCTGCAACTTCATCTCGAAGGAAGAGTATGAAGAGGCGCTCCACGAAGAGCTTCACATTCTCGAGGATTCGCAGGGCTCCGATCTGTACGAGATGATGTATTTCGTCGAGTACGCGGTGCACGATGTGGTCACGTTCATGCTCCAGCAGAACAATCTGGAGGACACCTACTCCAACCGTTCCAAATGCGAAAACGAGCTGCGTACGGGCGGCTACAACATCTATCTGACCGTCAACAGCCAGATTCAAAAGCAGACCGAGGACGTCGTATTCAACTATTCGTCCTGGCCGCGCATGGCCTCTTCGTCCGACAATTCGATCTCCTCGCAGAATGCCGACGGCACGGTCGTCGAGATCGTTCAGCCGCAGGTGGCCGTCGTGGTGCTCGACCATAATTCGGGGCAAATGAAAGCCATCGTCGGCGGACGCACCGCGCCCACCGCGCAGAAACAGCTCAACCGTGCCTATCAAAGCAGCATGCCCATCGGCTCGACGATCAAGCCCATCGCCGTTTACGGCCCCGCGTTTGACGCAGGCGCGTCGCCCGGCTCGGTCGTGGCCGACATGCCCGTCGCCATTCAGGGCTGGGGCGGCCGCGGATACCCGAACAACTATTCCATGGGCTTCTCCGGCATGACGACGATCCGCACGGGTCTTCGCAACTCTTTGAACGTCGTCGCCTCCCGCGTGCTGGCCGACTGGGTCGGCGTGGAGACGAGCGCCAACTATCTTCTGAACATGGGTGTGGCGGAAAACCACATCAACCGCGACCTGTCCGGTCTCGCGCTGGGTACGTCCGGTCTTACAATGGTCGAGCTTGCCACCTGCTACGGCACGATCGCCAACAACGGCGTCTATCAGCAGCCGATCTCGTTCTCCCGCGTCACGGATTCCGACGGCAACGTCGTGCTCGATCCGACAACCGCCCGCATCACACGGCAGGTCTATAAGGAAACGAGCGTCTGGATGCTCAAGGACATCATGACCAACTACACCTCCGCTGCAACGCTCTCCGTGCAAATGGGCGGCAAGACCGGCACGAACTCCAACTGGACGGGCGTCACCTTCGCGGGCTTCACCGCCTATTACACCTGCGCCGTGTGGATCGGCCACGACAACTACAAGCCCCTCGCGCGCGGCACCACCGGCGCAAGCGCCGCCGCGCCGCTTTGGAAGCGCGTCATGCAGCCCATCCATCAGGGGCTTGAGAATCGCCCCATTCAGACCAATTCCGCAGGCGGACTCGGGCTTGTGCAGGCCACGGTCTGCGGCGTATCCGGCAAGCTTTGCAACGACGCCTGCCGTGCCGACGGACAGTATCCGCCGCGCACGGACTACTATGTCCCCGGCACACAGCCGACGGAGACCTGTACGATGCACACGGCCGCGCGCCGCTGCTCCGTCTCCGGAAAGATCGCGGGCGACTACTGCCCCGCTTCCGTCGTGGCGGCCTCGGCAATCGTCAACCTCGCAAACACGCCCTACGCCGGGCAGGAGAAATACTTCGCCACGGGCGCGGAAGTCGATACCGGCGAAGGTTCCGTCTGCACGCTGCTCGCCGGGGTGCTTGCCGCGGCGGGCTATAAG
>CAKTSO010000099.1 GCA_934613185.1 uncultured Clostridia bacterium
AGGGAGAGATATACATGATCGCGGCGCGCGCGGCGTAGTTCTCCGGCTCGTTGACGGCGACGGGGCCCTGCTGGATGCAGGTCAGAAGGCCGCCCTCGGCGAGGCGATCGTGCGCGTAGGCGTCCGTCTCGCGGGAGAAGTAGTTCTCGAACGTGTGAGACATGATGTCCACGATGCCCGCGGCGGTGTAGAACTTGTTGACGGTGAAGGAATACGTCGGATCCATGACGGCGGCGACGGGGATCAGCGAATCGCCGCAGAAGGCGGTCTTGACGTTCTCCTTCATGTTGGTGATGACGGCGTTGCGATTCATTTCGGAACCGGTCGCGGCCAGCGTCAGCACGCAGAACACGGGCAGGATCTTATCGGTCTGCGGCTCGTGCTTTTTGATGGCGTCCCACGCGTCGCCGTCGTAGAAGACGTTGCCCGCGATGGCCTTGGCGCAGTCGATGCTGCTGCCGCCGCCGACGGCAAGAAGCGCGCCCAGGTTCTGCTCGCGGCACATACGGATGCCCTCGTAGACGGACTCGATCTTCGGGTTGGACGAAACGCCGGACAGTTCGACCCACTCGATGCCCGCGTCGCGCAGAGCGTTGCACACGTCGTCATAGACGCCGTTGCGCTTGATGCTGCCGCCGCCGTAGACCATCAGGACGCGGTTGGTGTAGCGCTTGATGTCGGCGGGAAGCTGGCAGACCTGCCCTTTGCCGAAGTGCATCTTCGTGGGAATGGAAAGTGTGAAGTTGTACATGATGCTTGAACTCCTTTTTCACTTCCGCATTCTTGCGGAAAAATCTTCCCTCTGATTATCGCGCCAAACAGCGATTCTGTCAAGACAAAGGCAGTGGACAGCAGGCAGTGGTCAGTGGTCAGAACGGGAGAGGGGCGGTGATGAAGGACGGCTGCTGTTTACAAGACAAGTTACTTTATTCTAACTTAAGAAGAAAGTGATAGCATGCAGCAAACGGCTTTCTCCGGGAGGGGCCCGCACCCCGACATCCGAAGGCTTGCAAGAAGCGATACGATTCGTTTCTTTTCAAGCCGTTGCATCGCCGCAACTTCTTTTGAATGCGCTGACTAAAGACTACGCAAAAAGAGGCTTCCTCCGGGAGGGGCTTGCACCCCGAGCATCCCCGAAGGGGATTGGTCGGGCGTGAAGCTGTCACCAAAGGTGACTGATGAGGTGTCGCTGTTGGGACGGCTTCAATAAAAAGAGCGGCAGGTTAGGTTTTTGTCGCAGCAAAAGGCGGCGGTGTTTTCCGGCTGCCAACCTTCTTATTGCATCTGCACTCCGTTTTCGGCGCAGAGACACCTCATCCGTCTCGCTGTCGCTCGACACCTTCCCCTCCCAGGGGAAGGCTTGCGGGCAAGCGGCACAGTCCTGTTTTTCTGCCGCATTCTCGCTTTTCGAGTCCAACCGCGCCCATATGAAAACCTCGTTGACCCACTCTCGTCGGGCTGCCGCTCGCACTCCTTCTCCCGCATTTGACCACTGACCACTAATCACTGACCACTCAAAACTCCCGTTGACTCACTCTCGCCGAACTGCCACTCGCACGCCTTCTCCCGAACCGGCCACTAACCACTGACCACTAATCACTGACCACTCAAAACTCCCGTTGACCCGCCCCCGCCGGACTGCCGCCCGCACGCCTTCTCCCGAACCGACCACTGCCCACTAATCACTGCCCACTCAAAACTCCCGTTGACCCACACTCGTCGGACTGCCGCTCGCACCCCCTCTCCCGCACTGACCACTGTCCACTAACCACTGTCCACTCAAAACTCCCGTTGACCCTCCACCGCCGGGCTGCCGCGCGCACGCCTTCTCCCGCACTGACCACTGACCACTGACCACTGACCACTGACCACTAATCACTGCAAAAAAGGCTCCCCTATAATATAAGGAAGCCTTTGACGCCGCAATCGCGAACCGCCCTTTTACGTCGCGGCGGACGTGTCCTCCGTCTCGCGGCACTCGCAGCCCTCGGCGGGCGGATAGACGGGCAGGGCGAAGAAGTCGTCGCACACGCCGGAGGCGAACTCCTGACAGGGCGGGATGCGGCAGAAGCCGTAGGACGGGATCAGAAGCTCGACCTCGGCGACGATCTTCAAAATGGCGGTCACGCAGACCGTCAGGCGGAAGCGGAAGCCGCCGCAGTATGTACCCGTGACGCAGACCGCGCCGCTTGCGGCCTCGACGGAAAACGGGATGATCGACTCGTCGGGGATGTAGAGCACGACGTCTTTTTTCAGATCCAGCACGGCGCTGCCCACGCCCTCGCGGCCGTTCGCGTCGGCGAAGAGGACTTCGATGGGGATGTGCATCGTGCACTGCACGCGCGCCAGATGGTCGGTGTCGGCAAGCGGGGTGACGGCAAGGTCGGACAGCGTCGTTTTGCCCGGCACGCCGCGGCAGGACAGGAATGTTAGCGGCGCGGTGAAGCTCTGGTCGCGTGGCCGCACGTCGGACAATTCAAGCGTCGCGCCCTCCAGCTGCACCTGCTGCATGCACGAATCGTACACCTTTTTGACCTGCACGCAGGCGCGCTCGCAAAGGCCGTCCGCGGCGTTTTTCGTCGGCCCGGGCGCGGGGCAGGCGGCATTGTCCCGATAGGTATAAAAAGACATGGTTTTCGCTCCTTCACGCGTGGATTCCCGCAGGAGGCGTCGCCTGTGCGGTTCTGGTATCACTTTATGCCGAAGGCAGGCGCGGGGTGCGGGGGGCTTTTCCCGCTCCATCCCAAAACTTTTCTCACTTTCGGTATCGAATGTTCGATTCCATCATTGAAACGGCTTGCCTTAGGCGTTATAATAAATGAAAGCTGTTATAAGGCTTTTTGCGGCGTGCCGTAAATTCGCCTTTTCGGCTGAGTCATCTACCATCCACGTTATTACCGCAGAAGCGGTTTTGCCCGCCTGCCGGAATTTCACAAGGAGGAAAACGAATGTCTACCAAACTCACCGTAGACGGCAACTATGCTGCCGCGCATGTCGCGTATGCGTTCAGCGACGTTGCCTGTATCTACCCCATCACGCCGTCGTCCCCGATGGCGGAAAACTGTGACGAGTGGGCTGCGCAGGGCCGCAAAAACCTCTTCGGCCAGAAAATGCGCATCTCCGAGATGCAGTCCGAAGCGGGCGCGGCGGGCGCCGTGCACGGCTCTCTTGCCGCCGGCGCGCTGACCACCACGTTCACCGCCTCTCAGGGTCTGCTTCTGATGATCCCCAACATGTACAAGATCGCCGGCGAACTTCTTCCCAGCGTCTTCCATGTCAGCGCCCGTGCGCTTGCGGGTCATGCGCTTTCCATCTTCGGCGACCATTCCGACGTCATGGCCTGCCGCCAGACCGGCTTTGCGATGCTGGCCTCCGCTTCCGTTCAGGAAGCCATGGATCTGGCGCTCGTCGCGCATCTTAGCGCGCTTGAGTCCTCCGTGCCGTTCCTTCATTTCTTCGACGGCTTCCGCACCTCTCACGAAGTGCAGAAGATCGACGTCATCGATTACGAGGACATGAAGGCGCTCGTGCCGTGGGACAAGATCGACGCCTTCCGCGCCCGCGCTCTGAACCCCGAACATCCGCATATGGCGGGCACGGCGCAGAACCCCGACATCTTCTTCCAGAACAAGGAAGCCTCCAACCCCTACTACGACGCCGTTCCCGGCATCGTCGCCCGCGTCATGGAGAAGGTCTCCGCGCTCACCGGCCGCAGCTATCACCTGTTTGATTACGTCGGCGCGCCCGACGCCGAGAAGGTCATCGTCACGATGGGCTCCTCCTGCGACGTCACCGAAGAAGCGATCAACTACCTCGTCTCCAAGGGCGAAAAGGTCGGCCTCGTCAAGGTCCGCCTGTATCGTCCCTTCGACGTCAAGGCGCTTGCCTCCGTCATCCCCGCCACGACCAAATACGTCGCGGTTCTGGATCGCACGAAGGAAGCCGGCAGCGTCGGCGAGCCCCTTTACACGGACGTCTGCGCGGCGCTGGTCGAAGCCGGCCGCGGCGACATCAAGGTTCTCGGCGGCCGCTACGGCCTGGGGTCCAAGACCTTCACGCCCACGATGGTCAAGGCTGTCTATGACAACCTGGGCGGCGCGGACATCAACCACTTCACCGTCGGCATCGTCGACGACCTGACCCATAAGTCCCTGCCTCTCGGCGAGAACATCGACGCCGATCCGGAGGGCATGGTCTCCTGCAAGTTCTACGGCCTCGGTTCCGACGGCACCGTCGGCGCGAACAAGAACTCCATCAAGATCATCGGCGACCACACCGATATGTTCGCGCAGGGCTACTTCGAGTATGACTCCAAGAAGTCCGGCGGTCTGACGATCTCGCACCTTCGCTTCGGCAAGACGCCCATCCAGAGCGCGTACTTCATCGAAGCCGCGAACTTCATCGCCTGCCACAATCCTTCCTATGTCACCCGTTATGACATGGTCTCCGACTTAAAGGACGGCGGCACCTTCCTTCTGAACTCTCCCTGGACGCTCGAGCAGATGGAGACGGAGCTTCCCGCTTCCATGAAGCAGGCGCTTGCCAAAAAGCACGTCAAGTTCTACAACATCGACGCGATCGCGATCGCCGGCAAGGTCGGCCTCGGCAACCGCGTTTCCACCGTCCTTCAGAGCGCGTTCTTCTATCTTGCACAGGTCATCCCCTATGAGGAGGCCAACGGCTACATGAAGGCCGCCGCGAAGAAGTCCTTCGGCCGCAAGGGCGACAAGATCGTCCAGATGAACTGGGATGCGATCGACGAAGCCGTCGCCGGCCTTGTCAAGATCGACGTTCCCGCCGAGTGGGCCAACGCCACGACCGGCGCCGAGGCGCCCAAGGTCGCCGCGACCCCCTATTTCGACGAGATCGTCGCGCCCATCCTGGCGCAGAAGGGCAACGAGCTGCCCGTTTCCGCGTTCAAGTCCAATCCCGACGGCTTTGTGCCCACCGGCACGACGCAGTACGAGAAGCGCGGCATCGCGGTGAAGGTTCCCACCTGGGATGTCACCAAGTGCATCCAGTGCAACCAGTGCGCGATGGTCTGCCCGCACGCGGCGATCCGTCCGTACCTTGCCAATGACGAAGCTCTGGCCGACGCGCCCGAGACGTTCGCGACCAAGCCCGCCACCGGCAAAGAGTTCGCCGGCTACAAGTACCGCATGCAGGTCTTCGCGCTCGACTGCACCGGCTGCGGCAACTGCGCCGACATCTGCCCCGTCAAGGCGCTCGAGATGGTCCCGCTGGCCGACGTCGCCGAGGTCGAGGAGAAGAACCTCGCGTTCGCCGAGGCTCTGCCCAAGCCCGACGTCACCTTCGCGCCCACGAACGTCAAGAACAGCCAGTTCCTCAAGCCCTACTTCGAGTTCTCCGGCGCCTGCGCCGGCTGCGGCGAGACGCCGTATGTCAAGCTCGTTTCTCAGCTGTTCGGCGACCGCATGATCGTCGCCAACGCGACCGGCTGCTCCTCCATCTACGGCGGCTCCGCGCCCACCTGCCCGTATACGTTCGATGAGAACGGCCACGGCCCCGCCTGGGCGAACAGCCTCTTCGAGGACAACGCCGAGTTCGGTTACGGCATGAACGTCGCGACCGCCGCCCGCCGCAACGCCCTGATTCAGGACGTCGAGGCGCTCATGGCGATCGACTACTGCGACGCCGATCTGAAGGCTGCCTGCCAGGCGTGGCTCGACACCCGCGACGAAGGCGAGGCCTCCAAGGCCACTTCCGCCAAGCTCGTCGAGGAGCTGGAAGCCTCGATCTGCGAAGGCTGCGACTGCGACGCCTGCACGCTTGCGCGCAAGGTGCTCGCCGGCGCCGATCTGCTCGTCAAGAAGTCCATCTGGATCTTCGGCGGCGACGGCTGGGCCTATGATATCGGTTACGGCGGCGTTGACCATGTCCTCGCGCAGGGCGAAGACGTCAACATCCTCGTCATGGACACCGAAGTTTATTCCAACACCGGCGGCCAGGCTTCCAAGGCGACCCCCACGGGCTCCGTTGCGAAGTTCGCCGCGGCCGGCAAGCGCACCCGCAAGAAGGACCTCGGCATGATGGCGATGAGCTACGGCTACGTCTACGTCGCGCAGGTCTGCATGGGCGCCGATAAGAACCAGCTTCTGCGCGCGATGCGCGAGGCCGAGGCCTATCACGGCCCGTCCCTTGTCATCGCCTACGCGCCCTGCATCAACCACGGCATCGGCGTGGGCATGGGCAAGAGCCAGGCGGAAGCCAAGGCTGCGGTCGAGGCCGGTTACTGGCAGCTGTACCGCTTCAACCCCGAACTCGCGGACGAGGGCAAGAACCCCTTCACGCTCGACTCCAAGGAGCCGACGAAGAACTTCCGCGACTTCCTGATGGGCGAAGTGCGTTACAACTCCCTGACCCGCACGTTCCCCGAGATCGCCGACCAGCTCTTCGAGAAGACCGAGGCCGACGCGAAAGCGCGCCTGGAGTCCTACAAGAAGATGGCCGAGTAAAGGCTGTCTCCGGACAAAAAAGAGGAGATCGAAAGATCTCCTCTTTTTTGATGCAAAATTTGGGGGCGGACTTTGCAAGCCTTCGTCTGGGAGGGGCTTGCACCCCGAGCGCGTCCGAAGGACGCGGTTCAGGCGTGAAGGTGTCGAGCGACAGCGAGACGGATGAGGTGTCTCTGTTACGAAAACGGAGTGCAGTTACAACAAAAAGGCCGGCAGACGAAACGCAACGCTTCGTTCGCTGCAAAACAGATCAAAACTGCCGTTCTTCTTATTACAACTGCCCCAACAGCGACACTTCATCCGTTGCCTGCGGCTGATCCCCTCCCAGAGGAAGCCTTTCACTGTAATACTCCTTTTTCTTTCAAAAGCCCCGCCCCTCGTTCTGCCCACTGTCCACTAATCACTAACCGCCCTTTCCGATTGCGCGAAACCCCGCGCCGTGGTAGCATAGAGTCGACCCCGAAACGCAACACCGCCAAAGGAGAACGCATGATTTCCTATCCCGATTTTCGCGCGGCATGGCGCACGCACATGGCCGATGAGGGCGCCGACGCGCTGCTTCGCCGCTTTCTCATCCTCGCCGCGCGGCACGGCTTCCCCGA
>CAKTSO010000100.1 GCA_934613185.1 uncultured Clostridia bacterium
ATGCCGAGCTGTTTTGCGATGGCGACGGCGGTGTCGCGGTGGTCGCCCGTGATCATGACGGGACGGATGCCCGCGCTCTTGCAGCGGGCGATCGCGTCACGCACTTCGGGACGAATGGGGTCGATCATGCCCGTCATGCCAATGAAGACGAGATCTTCTTCGAGCGCCTGCGGCGAAAGATCCTCGGGCAGTTTGTCATAGCGGCGGAATGCGGCGGCAAGCACGCGCAGCGCGTCGGAGGCAAATTCTTTGTTTTTTGCGAGAATACGGTCGCGATCTTCCTGCGTGATGGGCCGCGCGGCGCCGTTCTCCCAGAGAGCGGTGCAATGGGCGAGGATCTCGTCGGGTGCGCCCTTGGTGTACTGCACGACGCCTTCGGGCGTGCGGTGCAGCGTGGACATCATCTTGCGAAGGCTGTCAAACGGCGCTTCGCCGATGCGCGGCTGTGTTTTTTCCAGTTCCGTCTTGGATTCGCCGTTTTGGAATGCGTAATTGACCAGCGCGCATTCGGTCGGTTCGCCGACGGCCTCGTTTTGGTGGTCGAGACTCGCGTCGCAGCAAAGCGCCATCGCTGTACAAAGCAGCGCGCGGTCGCTCGTTTCGTCTTTGACGACCGTCATTTTGTTTTGCGTGAGCGTGCCCGTTTTGTCCGAGCAGATGATCTGTGCGCAGCCGAGTGTTTCGACGGCCGTCAAACGGCGCACGATCGCGTTTTTGCGCGACATGTTGGTCACGCCGATGGAAAGCACGATCGTTACCACTGCGGAAAGCCCCTCGGGGATCGCCGCGACGGCGAGACTGACGGCGATCATGAATGTATCCAGCACGCCCGCGAGCGTGAATTTGCCGCTTTTTATCAGCGTGAAGGCGAAGATGAAGACACACACGGCGAGCACAAGGCGGCTCAGCGTCCGGCTCAGCTGGGAAAGCTTCTGCTGCAGGGGCGTTTTATTGTCCTTCGCGTCGTTCAAAACCCCGGCGATGCGACCCATCTGCGTGTCCATGCCCGTCGCGGTGACGACCATACGACAACGGCCGTATACGACGCTCGTTCCCATGTGCGCCATATTGTGACGGTCGGCAAGCGGCACGTCGCCGTCACCGGCAAGCGCCCGGGCATCTTTTTGCACGGGGACGCTTTCGCCCGTCAGCGCGGCTTCCTCGATTTGGAGGCTTGCGGCTTCGAGAATGCGCCCGTCGGCAGGGACGGCGTCGCCCGCTTCCAGAACGAGAATATCGCCCACGACGACCGATTCGCTGTCGACGGATGAAACCTCCCCGTCGCGCAGCACATGGCATTTGGCACCCGACATTTTCTGGAGCGCCTCGATCGCGGCTTCCGCCTTGCCTTCCTGCACCACGCCGAGCACGGCGTTCAAAAGCACGACGCTCAAAATGATGATGACATCGGCGAAGCTTTCGCCGGAATAGATCGCCGTGATCCCGGAAAAAACGGCCGCGGCGATCAGCACCAGAACCATCGGGTCTTTAAACTGCGACAAAAAGCGCGACAAAAGAGAGGGCTTGGGCGCTTCCTGCAAGCGGTTGGGACCGTTTTTTGCAAGGCGTGCGGCGGCCTCGTCCTGCGTCAGCCCGTTTGGCGCGGAGCCGACTTCGCACAGAACATCGGCAGTTTCGGCGTGTTCAAACTTCATGGAACAAAACCTCCTGTTTTAGCGGCGTGGGGTATGAGTGTATTATATGTAGGAAAAAAAGCGCGTGAGAAAGAAAAAAGACCCACATACAAAATAAGAATTTGCATGCGAGTCTGGTCGTTTAAAGTTCAAGCCAGACGCTTTCGCGCCATGCATGTTGACTTGAAAGCGCACGGATAAAGAGGGCAAACCGTGCGTCGACTACTCCCTCACGAAAAGTAACATAGCACGCGGCGGTGCTTTTGTCAAACCATACGGATGCAAAGAATGCGACAAATGTGTAAAAATTTAAAAATTCGTGTGCAGCGCATTGTTGTTTTCTTAAGGAAGCGGCGGCGCGGTTGCAAACAAAGGCGCACGCGTGTATAATTTGGAGCATAACCTAAGGAGGCGAAGCGATGATGCCGACACAGGATACCATGCAGTTTCGCAGAGTCCGCGAGGATCTGCAAACGCCGGAACAGATTTTGAAGCACGTTTATCACGCGCTTCGGGAAAAGGGGTACGATCCCATCAGCCAGATCGTCGGATATCTGATCTCGGGTGATCCGACGTTCATCACAAGCTACAGCGACGCGCGCAGCCTGATCATTCGCCTGCAGCGCGACGAATTGCTGGAAGAACTTGTGGCATATTATGTGAAGCAGTATGACGAATGAACGCGTCCTCGCGCTCGACGTGGGGACGGTGCGCATCGGCATGGCGCTGAGCGACCCGACGGGGAAAATCGCCCAGCCGCTTGAAACGTATACGCGCGTTTCCCGCAATCGGGATATCGCCTATATCGGCGACGTCATCCGCAACACGGGCGCGGCGCTTGTCGTATCCGGGCTGCCGAAGCTTCTTGACGGCACGGAGGGCGAACAGGCGCAAAAGACCCGTGCGTTTGTCGAGCGCGGCGCGCGCATCTGGGGCGTTCCCGTCGAGTATTGGGACGAGCGCCTTTCGACAGCGGCGGCGCGAAGCGTGCTGCTTTTGGGCGGCGTCAGCCGGGAGAGACGCAAGGACTCGATCGATAAACTTGCCGCAACCGTCATTTTGCAGAACTTTCTCGACGCGCGCGCCAACGCCGCGCAA
The DNA here is from genome assembly GCA_934613185.1 of uncultured Clostridia bacterium. Classification (GTDB taxonomy): domain Bacteria; phylum Bacillota; class Clostridia; order Christensenellales; family Maliibacteriaceae; genus RGIG9107. Next base: position 2,733 of record CAKTSO010000100.1, read on the forward strand.
AAAGGGGAAGCGAAAAAACAATATTTATGGAATAAGAAAGGGAGTAAGATCATGGAAGATATGGATCGCGAGATCGTCGAACTGGTCGACGACGATGGCAACGAGGTCAATCTGGAACTGCTTTTGACGTTTGAACATAAGGACAACGTCTATATCGCCTTCTGCGACGCGGACGAGCCGGAGGATTCCGAGGAGACCGAGGTGCGCATCATGCGCGTGGAAAGCGGCGAGACGGAAGATGACGACGAATATGTCGACATCGAAGACGAAGCCGAACTGGACGAAGTGTTCCAGGTCTTCCTTGACATCGTCGAGCAGGAAGGCTGAATAATTTGAAAGCGAAATAAACGTGCGACCAAGCCGCCGCGCCGCCGATTTTTGGCGGACACGGCGGCTTTTGTCTGCAAAAATAAAACGGAGTGCATGTGTTTTATGCCTTCAAATCTCAGCCGTTTCGCCTGTTTTTTCCATAGCCGGACAGGGCAGGCGCGATTTGTGCGCGGCGCGCGTCTATGCTATAATGGGAACGTCGTTTTTCGACGAAAATGTCTGGAAGGTGAGAAATTGGCACGATTGATCCTGGCGTCGGCTTCGCCGCGCCGTGCGCAGATTCTGCGCGCGCACGGACTTTTATTTGAGACGGCGGCCTGTCCGTTGGACGAAACGCCGCCCGAAAACGAGGGTGTGCGCTGGCGCGCGGCGGCGATTGCGCGGCAGAAGGCGTGTTACGTTGCAAAAACGTACCCGAATGACTTTGTTCTGGGCGCGGATACGATCGTCTGTCTGGGCAAACGGTGCCTTGGAAAGCCGTACGACAAGGCGGAAGCGGCGGCGATGCTCGAAAGCCTGTCGGATCGCACGCACGCCGTCGTGACGGGCGTATGCCTGATCGACGGGCAAAACCGCCGCGAGGTGCTTTTTACGCGCGTGTGCGACGTGACGTTCGCGCCGCTTTCGCCGCAGTGGATCTCGGACTATATCGCGACAGGCGAGCCGATGGACAAGGCGGGCGCATATGCCATTCAGGGAGGTGCGCGGGAGAAGATTCTGCGCTTTACGGGAGATTTTGACAGCATCGTCGGTCTTCCGACGGATGACGTGATCGCTTATTTACAACAGCTTGGTTTTGGATGCGGGGTGTAAGAATATGTTTCGGAAAAGTTTGATAGCGCGCGGCGGCATGGCGATCGACCTTGGAACGGCCAACGTGCTTGTGTATCTTGCCGACGAGGGGATTGTCGTGCGCGAGCCCTGTGTGGTCGCGGTGCAGACGGTCAAAGGCGTGCGTGAGGTCGTCGCCGTCGGCGAAGAGGCAAAGCGCATGATCGGCAGAACGCCGGGAAATATCAAGGCCATTCGTCCGCTGCACGACGGCGTCATCGCCGATTGCGAAGTGACGGAGGTCATGCTCAAATATTTCGTGCGAAAGGCGCTGGGCAACCGATCGATCTTCAAGATCAAGCCCAACGTTGTCATCTGTGTTCCCTGCGGCGTGACGCAGGTCGAACGCCGCGCCGTGGAGGAGGCGATCCTTCAGGCGGGCGCGTATGACGCGATTATCGTCGAGGAGCCGCTTGCGGCGGCGATCGGCGCGGGGTTGCCGGTGGATGAACCCACGGGCGTCATGGTCGTCGACATTGGCGGCGGCACGACAGAAGTGGCGATCATTTCGCTCGGCGGCATCGTTGCAAGCCGTTCCGTGCGCATGGGCGGCAACCGTCTGGACATGGCAATTGTAAACTATATTCGAAAAGTTTACAATGTGTCGATCGGCGAATACACGGCGGAAGAGCTGAAGATCGGCCTGGGGTCGGTCTATCCGATGCAGAACGAATCGCGTGCGACCGTGCGCGGCATCGATATCGAACGGCACCTGCCCACGACGATTGAGATCTCTTCGCAGGATGTTTACGAGGCGCTTCGCGAGCCCGTCATGGCGATCATCGATGCAATCCATCAGACGCTCGAAGACACCCCGCCGGAGCTTTCGGCGGATATCATGATCCGCGGCATCACGCTGACCGGCGGCGGCGCGCAGCTTCTCGGACTCGACGCGCTGATCCACAGCGAGACGGGCATTCCGGCGCATGTGTCGAAGAACCCGCTCGACGCGGTCGTCATGGGCGCGGGCAGGATCGTCGACGACCCGGCGACGATGCGCCTGATCGACGCGGCGCGGGCGTAAGTTTACAAATCCGATTTCACAAAGTTTACAATTTCGGTTTCAATTCATAAGAGTGAGTTGCGTCAATTTGAGAAGGGAGTGACATGATGCGCGGAAAAAACAGACTGCCCAAATGGCTGAGTCTTTCCACGGTTCTGATCCTCGTGGCGATCATCGTCGCCGCGGCGCTGATCGTGGGCGGCATGACGCTTTGGCGTGCGCATCATGACGAGGCGACGGGCGTGGAAAAAGGCATGGGCGCGGTCGTGACCTTTTTCCAGACGGGCTTTTCCAAGCTTGGGGACGCGGTGGTGCATTTGTTTCGCGGGCCGTATTGGGACGCGCAGACGGTGGAGGAATATCTTTCTTTGAAACAGGAGGTCGCTTCACTTCGCGCGCAGAATGAGCAGATGACGCAGATTCAATCGGAAAACGAACGGCTGACGGCGCTGCTCGACGTGCAGCAGGACTATGCGCAAAACGACCCGATCTGCGCCCGCGTGATCAATCGGGATCAGACGGCGTATACCTCGATGCTCGTGATCGATAAGGGCGAAAACGATGGCGTCGCCGCCGATATGGCGGTCGTGACGGCGGAAGGGCTCGTGGGGCGCGTGACGCAGACGGGCGCGAGCTGGGCACGCGTGACGTGCATCATTTCCAACGATTCCGGCGTCCCCGCGATGGTGGAGACGACGCGCGATCCCGGCGTGATCCGCGGCAACCTTGCGCAGGGCGACGGCGCGCAGCTTTTGACGATGCAGTATCTTCCCACGGACGCGGTCGTGACGCCGGGCGATCTTGTGGTGACCTCCGGCATGGGCGGCGTGTATCCCAAGGGGATCCTGATCGGCGAGGTGACGAGCGTGCAGCGCGGTCAGTCGCAGACGGCGTCCGTGATCGTGATGCCCGCGGCGGACTTCGTTCATCTGGAAGAAGTCATGGTGATTTCGTCGCAGACGACGGCCGACGCGCAGGAAGGAGCGGCGCAGTGAATCGCAAAAGCGCGCTTTTTCTCACGGCGGCGGCATTGTTTTTGACGGCGTTTCAGCCGTTTTTCAATAAGCTGGGCGGTGTGTACGCCATGTGCCCGGACATGATCGCGGCCTTCTGCGCGGCGATCGCTCCGGCGGCGGGGTATTATTCGCTCATCTTTGCGGGCGCGTGCGGAATGCTGCTGGATCTGCAGTTGGGAACGGCGTATTTCGGCCATATGTTTTTGTATCTTTTGACGGCGCTTTCGGCGGTGCGGCTCGTCAAGCGGCAGGTGAACGCCTTTGCGTCCGCGGCCTGCTGCGGCGCGGCAAGCGTCGTGTTTTCCCGTCTGTGGGGGATTGCCGCGGCGTTCGTGCGCGGATATTCCGTCGACTTTTACGCGGGAATTTTGAAGATGCTTCCCGCCGTGTGCCTGACGGCGATCGCCGCGGCGTTTTTGACGCTCATCGGCTCGGCGATTTTAAAATCGGCGCCGTTTCGAACGCGGGAGGGCGGCGTGAAATATCGCTGACGCGCGGAACTTTCTTTTGATTTTTTAGGAGGCGAATGCCCTTGCAGAATGCCAATCGATTTGAAGCGGAAGACAGGCGGCCGTTCAACCCGGCGTATCGCATTTTTGCGGTCGGGCTGGCGATCGTCATGGCTTTCGCTTTGCTTTTTGCAAAACTGTACCGCCTTCAGCTCGACGAAGGCGACGAATATGCCGCCGCCGCAGAGGAGACCAAAACGCAGACGATCTCCTTATCCGGCGCGCGCGGCAATATTCTGGATTCCAACGGCGTCGTGCTTGCGACGAACCGCGAGTGCTACCAGGTCAAATTCACCTGGGATCCCGACAAACGGACGACGTCGGGCAACGAGAAATACACCGAAAGCCTGCGCCGCGTCATCGAGATGATCGAGGAGGACGGCGGGCAGGTGATCGACACGTTCCGCATCGTTCGCGGCGAGGACGGCAACTGGTGCTTCACATGGGATTCCTATCTTGACGAAGAGGCGGCCGCGGCGCGGACGAAGACGTGGGCGTCGAACATGGCGCTGTCGATCAAGACGTATCCCACGGCGGAGGATATGTTGAACGCGTTGAAAAAACGCTACGGCATCGGCGACGACGTTTCCGACGAAGAGGCGCACAAGATCCTGTCCGTCTGGCAGGAGGCGCAGCAG
>CAKTSO010000101.1 GCA_934613185.1 uncultured Clostridia bacterium
TTTCGGCATCGTTCTGTCCCATCTTCCCTCGTTCAACGAAAGCGGCGACGTGCTTTCGTGCAGCTGGCAGGGCGGCGGCAAAGTCGCCACCGGCGTTGTGGCGACGGCGCGGCTGGGGGGCAAATGCGCCTATTACGGCGTGTGCGGCGGCCCGATCGGCGAGTTCATCATCAACGACTTCAAGCGCAACAACGTCGACGTCTCCCATCTGATGCGCCGCGAAGGGGCGGAAAGCGTCCTCGTCGTGACGCTGGCGGACAAGTCGACCGGCGGAAGAAGCTTCCTGCCGACCGCGCCGTTTTCGACCAGCCCGCGCCTTTGCATCGAAGACCTTGACGAGGACTTCATCGCGCAGGCGAAGTATCTTTTCATCTGCGACGCCGAGCCCTCGACGCTCGAGGCCGTGCGCCTTGCAAAAAAACACGGCTTGAAGGTCATCGTCGACATCGACAGCTACAATGAAAAAATGATCGAGAATTTGAAGCTGTTCGACATCATCATCCCGTCGGAATTCGTCTACAACAAGCATTTCGACGGCAGCCAGGAGCATGAAAAGAACCTGCGCGCATTCAAAGCGCTTTGCAGCGACGACGCGACGCTCATCTTCACCCTCGGCGAGCGCGGCCTGATCGGCCTCGATGAAAACGACGAGTTTTTCTCGCTTCCGAGCTTCAAGGTCGACGTCATGGACACCACCGGCGCGGGCGACGTCTTCCACGGCGCGTTTTTGGGCGGCGTGCTCCACGGCATGGACATTAAGACCTGCGCGCGCTTTGCAAGCGCCGTGTCCGCCATCAAATGCACCCGTACGGGCGGGCGCGCCGGCATTCCCGATTTCGATACGGTCATGAAATTTCTGGAGACCGGCCGGATCGACTACACCGAAATCGACGAGCGCGTTAAGATGTACACCAAAATGCCTCTGTAAGCTTTCCCGGGCCGCGAAAAAGCGTCTGCATCCGCAGGCGCTTTTTCACGTTCTGCACGCTGCGACGCAATCGGCCGCAAACTTGACACACCGGGCGGCAAACGGTATGCTTGAACGGTATGAAAATGCAGCAAAACCAAACGAAAAACGAGGTTTCATCCATGAAGCGGGCGATCGTCGTCAACTACACGAATTCCTATGAACAGCGCGCCCAGCTCGTGCGGGAAGATCTTGAAAAAAACGGCTGTGAAACGACCGTTTTCATGTCGGACATCCTGCATCGGGAAAAGCGCCGCCGCACGGATCAAAAAGACGGATTTCACTTTGTCCGCACGCTGATGTACAAAAAGAACATCTCCCCGGCGCGGCTTTTGTCGCTGTGGGATTTTTCGCGCCGCGCGCTCGGCTATATAAAAAAGGAAGCGCCCGACCTTCTGTACGTCTTCGTTCCCGCCAATTCGTCGGCGCACTTTGCAAAGAAATACAAAAAGGCGCACGGGGACTGCACGCTCGTGTTCGACGTCAACGATTTATGGCCGGAGACGCTGCCCGTGCCGTCGCGTTTTAAGAATCTGTTCCCGCTGCGCGTGTGGCGGAATCTGCGCGACCGTGCGCTCGGCGCGGCGGACGTCGTCATCGGCGAATGCGATCTTTTTTCCGATCGTTTAAAATCCCGCGCGCCCGAATGCTTCCCCGCGACGGTGCTGATGCCCTCGGCGCAGCGGATGCTGCCCGAAAGCAGCGCCGCGCGCGACGAGGACGCGCTGACGCTCGGGTACCTCGGGTCGGTCAACAACATCATCGACATCGACGCCATCGCCTCCCTCGTGCGCGAAGCATGTAAGGCGCGCCCCGTGCGCGTCGAGATCGTCGGCACGGGCGAGCGGATGGACGAATTTACAAAGGCGCTCGAATCGGCGGGCGCGAGGGTAAACTGCCACGGGCTTATCTTCGGCGAAGAGGAAAAGCAGAAGATCTTCGATCGCTGTGATTTCGGGATCAACATGATGCGCGAAAGCGTCGTCGTCGGGCTGTCATTAAAAAGCGTCGACTATCTTCGCATGCGCCTTCCCGTCGTCAACAATCTGCCCGGCGACATCGCGCGCTTCCTTGAAGACTTCGGCGCGGGGATCAACGTGGGAAGCGACCCCGCCGAATCCGCGCGGCGCATTCTCTCTGTCACGCGGGAGGAGAACGACGCGATGCGCGAGCGCGCCGCGAAGCTTTTTTCCGAAAAATTCACGCCCGAGGTCTTTTTCCGCGATCTGGACGGCGTCCTCGGCCTGCCGAACGCCGAAAAGCCGCCCGTGACGGTGCTTCTTGCCGCCTACAACGGCGAAAAGTTTTTGCCCGAACAGCTCGATTCGCTCTTGCGTCAGGACTATCCGAATCTGACCGTCGTGCTGTCGGACGACGCTTCCTCCGATTCCAGTGCGAAGATTCTCGACGAATACGCCGAAAAATACCCCGAGCGCTTCGTCCGCCACCGCGCGGGCATGCGCTTCGGGAACGCGCAGAAGCATTTCATGCACCTGCTTCGCGCCTATCGTGACGCGGGATACGTCATGTTCTGCGATCAGGACGATTTCTGGCTGCCCGACAAGGTCTCCCAAACCATGGCCGCCATGCGGCGCGCCGAGGCCGGGCGCCGCGATCTTCCCGTGCTCGTCCACACGGATCTTGAAGTGGTCGACGGAAATTTATCCCCCATCGCGCCGTCGTTCATCGGCTACAGCGCGCTGGACGGAAATCGAAAGATGCTTCGCGAATTCCTCGTGCAGAACGTGGTCACCGGCTGCACGACGATGCTCAACGCGCCGCTTTGCCGCATCGTGTTAAGCCGCGACACGCCGGATGAAATGCTGATGCACGACTGGTGGATCGCGCTTTGCGCCGCGGCGTTCGGGCGCGTGGCGTTCCTGCCGCGCGCGACGATCCGCTACCGCCAGCACGGCGGCAATTCCGTCGGCGCGAAGAACGTCCGCAATCCAATCTATATACTGCACCGCATCAAGGGCGGCGGCATTCGGCTGACGATGAACGAGACGATGCGTCAGGCGGGCGCGTTCGCGGACTGTTTTGAAAAAGAGCTCTCGCCGCAGGACCTTTCGCTGTGCCGCGACTACGCCGCCTGCGAAACGCGCGGCAGATTCTCCCGTGCGGCGGCATTCCTGCGATTGAAAACGTTCAAAAACGGGCTGCCGCAGAAGGTCATTCAGCTTCTTCTGGGCTGATTTTTGCAAGGAGACTTTTATGAATTTAAAACGAAAAAGGATCGCCGGCGCCGTGACGAGCGCCGCGGGCTGTGCCGCGCTTTTGGCCGGGTATCTTCTGTCTGCCGGAAAGACGTCGCACTATCTGGGCGGACTTATCGTCATGCTCGCCGCGGTCGCGCTGTATTTTTTTGACGTCTTCATGAACGGCCGCGACTGGCTCGATCTGCAATGCGTGTTCACGGGCTCGTGGCTGTTCACCATCGGCATGGCGGCGCTTCGCCTCTGCCGCTATCAAAAAATCTGGAAGGGAAAGACCTGGGCGCTGTTCGCGGGCGCGCTCGTCGCCTTCACGCTCGGCAATCTTCTCATGACCGAGCTTTTCGCCCGCCGCGGCGATGCGCTTTGCAGGAAGGCGAAGGGAACGATCGGGCGCGCGTTTGAAACGCACGAAAACCGCCTGTTTTCGATCGCGCTCGCCGTCACGCTGGTAAGTCTCGCCTGTTTTGTCGCGAACATTCTCTATAAGGGCTACGTTCCCTATTTTTCCGACGCGAAGGACGCGTACATCACGTTCTATTCCAAGCTGCACATCCCGACCGTCGCGGGAACGGCGGCGTCGGGGCTTTGTTATTACTGCATCCGAAGGTGCAATTTGTCGCGCGGCAAAAAATTCGTCATGGCCGCGTGCATCGTCTATTCGGTGCTCGTCATGCCGATCCTCGTCGTCTCGCGCGGGACATTCATCATCGCGGCGGTGAGCCTGACGGGATGCGTGTTTTATCTGCACAACAAAAAGTTCCTCGCGCTAGTTTTGTGTCTTGTTATTACGTTCGCGGGCTATGAGCTCGGGACGCACGCGCGCGACCTCGGACAGGAAGACCTTCAGGTCATCTTCGAGCCGGAGAGCCACGAGATCTCCCTCGGCGGCAAGACGACCGTTCGCATCAAAATGAGCGGGCGCGACGCGTTCCTTTATTCCTACTTCACCGTCAGCCACGACAACGTGGACGCCGCCGTCAAAAACGCGACACAGCGCACGCACGGCGCGCGGCAGCTCGTCCCGTTCAACAAAGTGCTGCGCATTCCGGCAATCGACCGGGCCGCGAACGCCGAATACTACACTGTCAAGGAAAACCTGAACACAAACGATCTGATCGGCCTTGCCTACTACGACTTCGGCGCGGTCGGCGCGTGCGTCTGGCTGTTTTTCCTCTCGATGGTTCTGACGTTCGTCGCCTGCGTCCGAAACCGCAAAAGCGGCCCGTTCGCGCTGCTTTTCAACGGCTACTGCATCATGATCGTCATGCTGTCATTCTTCGCGGCGTGGATGAGCGTGTTCACGCTCTGGCTGCTCGTCGGCGTGGTCGCACTCATGGCGATTCTCGCATGTTACACGCCGAAGCGGCAGCGCGTTGAAAAAAACGCGGAAACGGTGTAAAATAGCGATAGCGAAACCGTCAGATATTTCTGGCATGCAAGGAGGCACTAAAAAGTGAAAGGCATTATTCTTGCCGGCGGCGCGGGCACGCGTCTGTATCCGCTGACGATGGTCACCAGCAAGCAGCTTCTGCCCATTTACGACAAACCGATGATCTACTACCCGCTGTCCACGCTCATGATGGCGGGCATCCGCGATATCCTCATCATCTCCACGCCCGTGGATCTGCCCAACTTCGAGCGGCTTCTGGGCGACGGCAGCCAGTACGGCATCCACCTTTCCTATAAGGTGCAGCCCTCGCCGGACGGCCTTGCGCAGGCGTTCCTTCTTGGCGAGGAGTTCATCGGCGACGACTGCTGCGCGATGATTCTCGGCGACAACATCTTCTACGGCAACGGCTTTAAAAAGACGCTCCGCGCCGCGGCGGAAACCGCCGAAAAGGGCCGTGCGACGGTCTTCGGCTATTACGTCAACGATCCCGAGCGCTTCGGCATCGTCGAATTCGACAAGGACGGCCGTGTGCTCTCCGTCGAGGAAAAACCGAAGCATCCCAAGTCCAATTACTGCATCACGGGCCTTTATTTCTACGACAACCGCGTCGTCGAGCTTGCCAAAAAGGTCAAGCCCTCCGCGCGCGGCGAGCTGGAGATCACCGATTTGAACCGCCTGTATCTGGAAGACGGCACGCTCGACGTGCAGCTTCTGGGGCGCGGCTACGCCTGGCTGGATACCGGCACGATGGACAGCCTCGTCGAAGCGGCGGATTTCGTGCAGATGATCGAAAAGCGCCAGGGCGTCAAGATCTCCGCGATCGAAGAGATCGCCTATAAAAACGGCTGGATCGACCGCGACACGCTCCTGGAATCCGCCGAGCGCTACGGAAAATCGCCCTACGGCGAGCATTTGAAGCGCGTCGCCGACGGCAAGATCCAGTATTAAAAGGAGCTGTCTTTTTATGAAAGTCATCGAAACCGAAATTCCCGGCGTTCTCGTCATCGAACCCGACGTGTTCGGCGATCACCGCGGCTGGTTCTGTGAGACATGGAACCGCCAAAAGCTGCATGATGCGGGCATCGACGCGGATTTCGTGCAGGACAATCAGTCCTACACCAAGGCCAAAGGGACGCTGCGCGGCCTGCATTTTCAGCAGAATCCCATGTCGCAGGCGAAGCTCGTGCGCGTCGTGCGCGGCGCGGTGCTCGACGTCGCCGTCGACCTTCGCAAGGGCTCGCCGACGTATTTGAAGCATGTCGGCGTGGAGCTTTCCGCCGAAAACAAACGCCAGTTCTTCATCCCGAAGGGCTTTGCACACGGCTTTTTGACGCTGACGGACGACGTGGAATTTGTCTACAAGGTCGACGCGCCCTACGCGCCCGACTGCGACCGCTCGGTTCGCTTCGACGATCCCGAAATCGGCGTGGACTGGCCCTGCGAGGAGCCGATCCTTTCGGACAAGGACAAAAAAGCGCCGCTGCTTCGCGACAGCGACTGTAATTTCGTCTTTGAAAAATAAATAAAAAGCAAAAAGGAGAGGAAAAACGCCTCTCCTTTTTTGATGCGCATATTTTTACACGCCGAGGAGCTTTCCGAGCGCCGCGGGCGTTTCGGCGATCGCCGCCGCGCCCGCCTCTTCCAGTTCCTCTTTCGAACCGTAGCCGTAAAGCACGCCGATGCAGGGGATGTCCCCCGCCTCGCGTGCGCCGACGACGTCGTGGCTGCGGTCGCCGATCATGACGGCGTCGCCCGCGTCCGCGCCGCATTGTTCGAGCGCGTAGCAAATGACCTCGCTTTTCCTCGAGCGCGATTCGTTCATCTCGCTCCCCGCGATGCGTTCAAAATATTTCGCAAGGTCGTAATGCTCCATGACCTTCACGGCGAAATACTCGGGCTTGGACGTGGCGACGACGAGGCGCTTCCCCGCGCGCTTCAAAGCCGCCAAAAGCAGCTCGATCCCGTCGTAGACGCGGTTTTCGTAAATACCGTGCGGCGCGTAGTATTCCCGATAGTACGCAAGTGCCTGCCGCGACTGTTCCGGCGTAAAGCCGTAATACGCTTCGAACGCACCCAAAAGCGGCGGGCCGATGAACGGATAGAGCGCCTCGCGCGCGGGCGGCGTCACGCCGCTTTTTTGCAGCGCGTACGCCACGGAGTTGGTGATCCCCTCGCCCGGATCGGTCAGCGTGCCGTCCAGATCGAACAAAAGCACACGACGCGAAGAAAACAGCGCGCCGCTTTCCGTCGTTGTCTTTTCCCGTTGTTCCATTCGATATCTCCTTGTTGTCGAAACGTCTTTTCCGCAATGCGTTCGGGTGTAACTGCGGCTGTGCGCGTTTCAAAACCCCGCCCGCCGCAACGCATCGAACCGCCGCGTCTTTTCCGACTTTGTTTTTCGTCTTTGTTATTGTAGCATACTTTATGATAAAATACGAAGGATCGAAACCGTAAGGAGGGGCGGGTCTTGGAC
>CAKTSO010000102.1 GCA_934613185.1 uncultured Clostridia bacterium
GAAACGATCCTCGTCGATCAGATCGAGCACGCGTCCGAGTTCCAGACGAAGCTGACCCAGCGCCGTGACGGCCGTGTTCCACTGATCCGCCACGAAGAAGACCGCATCGCCCGTCTTCGCACCCGCCGCCTGCATGAGAGCGTCGAACTGTTCGGGCGTAAAAAACTTCGCGATCGGACTTTTCACGGTTTCGCCGAGCAGCGCGTAGGCAAGGCCCTTTGCGTGATAAAGCTTCACGATCTCGCCGAAAGCATCGATCTGTTTTCTGCCGAAGCGATCCGCGCCGCCCGGCACGACGATCGCCTTGACGCAGCCGCCGTTTGCCACGGCGTTGTTGAACACGGAGAACTCGCCCTTCGCCGCGGCGTCGGACACCTCGACCAGTTCCAGACCGAAACGGGTGTCGGGCTTGTCGGAGCCGTAATGCTCCATGGCGTTCTGCCACGTCATGCGCGGCAGCGGCGTGGGCACATCGAGTCCCAGAACTTCTTTCATCACGCGGGAAATCATGCGCTCGTTGACGTCCATGACGTCTTCGGCGGTGGCGAAGCTCATCTCCACGTCGATCTGCGTGAACTCGGGCTGACGGTCGGCGCGCAGCGCTTCGTCGCGGAAACAGTGCGCGATCTGCACATAGCGATCCATGCCGGCGACCATCAGGATCTGTTTGAACAGCTGCGGCGACTGCGGCAGCGCGAAGAACGAACCCGGGAACATGCGGCTGGGAACCAGATAGTCGCGCGCGCCTTCGGGCGTGGATTTGATGAGCGTCGGCGTCTCGATCTCCATAAAGCCTTCGGAATCATAGAAATCGCGGACGATCTTTGCGACCTGATGGCGAACCATAAGGTTGTGCGCCATCTTCGGACGGCGAAGGTCGAGATAGCGATACTTCATGCGAAGCTCGTCGGAAACTTTGACTTTATCGTCCACATGGAACGGCAGCGGCGCGCTTTCGGAGATGATCTCGACGTTCTGCGCGGCGATCTCGATCCTGCCGGTCTTCATGTCGGGATTGATATCGCGCTCGGCGCGAAGGCGCACAAGACCCGTCACGCGCAGGACGTATTCGTTTTTGATCTGCGCGCAGGTATTGCGAAGCGCTTCGTCGGCGTCCTCGTCAATGACGACCTGCACCAGACCGCTGCGGTCGCGCAGCGCGATGAACTGCAGCGCGCCCAAATTGCGGCTTCGCTGCGTCCAGCCGCACAGCGTCACGACCTTGCCTTCGTAGCTTTCCGTCACATCGCCGCACCCGCAGGTGCGCATCGTGGTTTTATTCATGATTTATTCTCCTTTGATGACAGCAAGCACGCACTTTGCCGCTTCGTCCATTTTGGTTTCCGTTTCCTCGCCGCTTTGCATATCGCGAACGCGAACGACGCCGCTTGCAACCTCGTCGCCGCCGATGGCGATCATCGTCTTGGCGCCGGTCTTTCCGGCGTATTTGATCTGCGCCTTCATGCCGCGCCCGGCGTGATCCATCTCGGCGCGAAGTCCGGCGGAACGCATGGCCAGCGTCAGCGCGAACGCCGCGCGGCGCGCCTCGTCGTCCGGAAAAGCCGCGACGTAGACGTCAGCCGTGTGATCGACTTCGGGAAGTTTGCCGAGCGACTCCATGACCATCAAAAGCCGCTCCATGCCGAACGCAAAGCCGACGCCCGCAAGCTCCGGCCCGCCCATCAGACGCATCAGACCGTCGTAGCGGCCGCCGCCGCAGACCGTGCCCTGCGCGCCGATGTCTTCGGAAATGATCTCAAAGACGGTGCGGGTGTAGTAATCCAATCCGCGAACGATCATCGGGTCGATCGTGAACGCGATGCCCGCGGCATCCAGATACGACTGGAGCGATTCAAAATGCGCGCAGCAGTCGTCGCAAAGATGCTCGAGCATCTTGGGCGCATGTTCCGCGACGCGCTTGCACTCGGGCACTTTGCAGTCCAGAATGCGCATCGGGTTTCGCTCGAGGCGCTCGTGGCAGGTCGGGCAAAGCTCGTCCAGATGCTCGCCGAAATAGGCGCGCAGCTTCTGCTGATAGGCGTTTCGGCAAGTCGGGCAGCCGATGGAATTGATGTGCAGCGCGAGCTTTTCCACGCCGAGTTCCTTCAAAAGCCCCCACGCGAGCGTGATGACCTCCGCGTCGCAGCTTGCCTCGGGCGCGCCGAAGACCTCCACGCCGAACTGGTGGAACTGGCGATAGCGCCCCGACTGCGGGTTTTCATAACGGAACATGGGCGCGGACTGATAAAACAGCTTGACCGGCATGGGGCCGGAGGAAAGCCCGTGTTCCAAAAACGCGCGCACGGCGCCCGCGGTGTTCTCCGGGCGAAGCGTCATGCTGCGACCGCCTTTATCTTCAAACGTGTACATTTCCTTTTGCACGATGTCGGTCGTGTCGCCCACGCCGCGCGCAAACACCGCCGTCTGTTCAAAGATCGGCGTGCGAAGTTCTTCATAGCCGAAACGGGCGCAGCGATCCCGAATGACCGCCTCGACCGCCTGCCATACACCGGACTCGCCGGGCATGATGTCGTGCGTGCCGCGCGGCGCTTTCATCTCCATATAGAAAACCCTCCGTCTGGTTAGGATACTCCCTGTATTATAGCGATTTCCCACGCCGCTTGTCAATCAATGCGGCGTATTGCGCGCGGCGAGTGCGCATACTAAATTCGCATTCGTCCCGATTTTCGGACGCATTTTCAAAATCAAACGGAGGAATCACACGATGAACATCCGAACCGACCTTGCCATGGAGGCGCGCGAAGCGCTCGGCGGCGACGCGCCGCGCGGCGTGACGCAGCAGATCTTCCAAAGAAACGGCTTTTGCTTAACGCGCGTCGAAATTCAGACGAAAGAAGGCGCGGAAATTTTAGGGAAACCCGTCGGCACTTACACGACGATCGAGCATGCATCGCTTTGCAATGCGGACGACGCACAGCGCGACGTCTGCGCCGCGCTTTTGACGCAGGAACTTCGCGCCATGCTCCCCGAAAACGTCGACCGAGGCTGCGTGCTCGTCGTCGGCCTCGGCAACCGCCGCGTCACGCCCGATTCTCTCGGCCCCTGCGCCGCGGGGCATGTCTTCGTCACGCGGCACATGATCGAGGCGCTGCAGATCACGTCGCTGGAAGGCGTGCCGCTGCAAAACGTCTGTTCCCTGTCCCCCGGCGTGCTCGGCGTGACGGGGATCGAAACGGAGCTCGTCGTCAAAAGCCTGTGCCGGACGCTTCGCCCGTCGTGCGTGATCTGCATCGACTCTCTGGCGTCGATGAAAACAAGCCGCCTTTTATCCACCGTGCAGCTGTCCGACAGCGGCATCTCCCCCGGCTCGGGCGTCGGCAATCACAACGCCGCGCTCGACTCGGATTCTCTCGGCGTACCCGTGATCGCCGTCGGCGTGCCGACCGTCGTCTACGCCTCCGTCATCGTCCGCGACGCGGGCGCCGATCATCTGGCTCTGTCCCGCGAGGACGACATGCTCGTCACGCCGCGCAACATCGACGAAGCGACCGAGATCCTGTCGTCAATCATTGGGCGCGGGATCAATATGGCATTGCAGCCGCGTCTTGACCCGTCGCTCATGCAAATGTGACCGAATCGGTTCTTCCGCCGTCTCTTCTTATCCGCATATCGGCGCGTCCGTCTTCATACGATGGAATAGCAAAGTCCATCAAAGACGTTAGGAGGCCGCCATTTTGATTCGCATTCAGGTCATCACTCTGCGGCAGCTCATCACCGCGATCGTCGTCGCGATCCTCATTCTCGCGCTGGCGATCTTTGCATTGACGTCGTTTTTGAAAAAAGACGACGCGAACGTTTTCGCCCCGACTTACAACGGGACCGCCGTTTCGGAGACGCAGAGCGTCTCCGCCTCCGGACAAGCGCTCGCCGCGCGAACGAGCGAACGGGATTCGCAAACCGTCGGCGATGACTACCTATTAAAAAAGCTCCCGTCTTTCGTTCGCCTGATCTTCGGGTTCGATCCGACGGACACGGCGAGCATCCTGTGCCACGCGTTGCCCGGCGCGCAGATTGCGCGCGAAGCGTCCGTCGAAGGCTTTTGTACGGACGAGCATGCCGCATCAAACGAGATCACGCCGTCGATCCGCGTGCAGATCGACGAATTGGAGAGCGCATTGCAGCTGACCCGTCGAAGCGATCTTGCATCCGCGCTTTCTTTGCGCGGCAGCGAAAAACGCGTCTTTGTTTATCACAGCCACACGACCGAGGCGTATGCGGACTCCGTCTGCCCCGCGGGCAACTGGCGCTCGTCCGACGACACGCAGAACGTCATCCGCATCGGGGACGAGCTTTGCCATAATCTGGAATCCTTCGGGATCGAAGCCGTCCACAACGCGACGTATCACGAAAACCCGAACTACAACTACGCCTATCCCGAATCGCTCAAGACGCTGCGCGCGGAATACGAGGCGCACCCGGAAACGGCGCTTTTCATCGACCTGCACCGCGACGCATGGATCGAAGGCTCGACGCGGGCGCGCGCCGCGGACGTCGGCGGCGTCTCCTGCGCGCAGATCCAGTTCGTCATCGGCGTCGGTACGGACGAAGTTCCCATCCCGCACTGGAAACAAAACTACGAGATCGCCGCGCGGCTGACGCAGCGGCTGGAAGAACTTGCGCCCGGGATCACGCGCCCGGTGCGCAGCGTCGCCGCCAAGTACAATCAATTCGTCGCGCCCGGCTGTATTCTGGTCGAGATCGGGCACAACCAGAACACGCTCGCCGAGGCGGAAAATTCGATGAAGTATCTTGCCGAGGCCATCGCCGATCTTCTGTCCTGAGTTTTTCTTGACATTGCCGTGCGCCGCGCGGCGTTGTATAATAGGGACATCACGCGATACGGAGAGTGTTGTCATCTTGCAGAAACCCGATCGGCGTCCCATCGCCGTTTTCGACTCCGGCCTCGGCGGCCTGAGCGTTCTTGCCTGCGCGCTGGAGCTTGCGCCGCAGGAAAACTACGTCTATCTTGCCGATCTTGCCAACGCGCCCTACGGCGAGCGGCCTTTATCCCGGATCCGCGAACTGGTGCATGAAGACGTGCGCCTTCTTCTGACGCACGACGTCAAAGCGCTCGTCGTGGCGTGCAACACCGCGACCGCCTCGTGCGTTGCGCTTCTTCGCCGCGAATATCCGCGCCTTCCCATCGTCGGCATGGAACCCGCACTGAAAGTCGCGGCGACGCGCTGCCCGTGCGGCGAGGCCGCCGTTTTGGCGACGCCCGCGACGCTGTCGCTTTCGATGTTCGCGCTGCTTCGAAGCCGCTGCGAGCCGCTCGTCGGCGTGCGTCCCGTTCCCTGCGCCGGGCTTTCCGACATGATCGATCACGACGCGGACGAAAATTCGCTGCGCGACTATCTCTACGGCGTTCTGCCGCCGGACGACGCCAATGTCACGAGCATCGTTTTAGGCTGCACGCATTACGTTCTCATCGCGCCGCTTGTCAAAAAGCTCTATCCGAACAAAAATGTCATCAGCGGCAACGAGGGAACCGTCCGCCACATGATCGACATTTTGAAGCAGAACGATCTTTGCGCGGGCGACAACCCTGCACCGACGGTCGAATATCTGTCGACTCTCGCGCAGGACGGCATCGAGGCGCGGATGCGGCGCGTCGTTTCCGACGCCAAAGCGCGCCGCGTATGGGAAAATTTCTTCGCCGCGCAGAAGTAACGGAATCTATTCGAATCTAACCGAATCCGACAAAAAAATCCTTGCAATGTCCCGCTTGTTATGGTAAAGTAATTGGGTGCAAAGATGTGAAAAAGGAGGTGAATCCTTTGCCGAATATCAAATCTGCCATGAAGCGCGTCAAGACTTCCAAGAAAGAGAACGTCCGCAACCGCGGCATCCGTTCCACGGTCAAAACCGTTCTGAAGAAGTACAACGCTGCTGTGGAGAATGACGTTGAGCAGGCCGCCGCTTCTCTTCCCGCGGTTCACGCCACGTTGGATAAAGCCGTCGCCAAGGGTGTCATGCATAAGAATGCTGCCGATCGCCAGAAGGCGAATGCCGCCAAAAAGCTTGACGCCGCTACCAAGGCGTAAGTGATTCACCCATAGCGAATACTTAAAACGAATACTTAAAAAAGGAACCGATGTTTTTGCATCGGTTTTTTCTTTTTTGCATCAATTTTCTTTTGCATAAATCCGCATCAAAAAACAGCCTGTTTGAAAAGGCTGTTCTTGATTTTCAATTAACCCTGCACCGTCAGCGCGCCTTTCTTCTCTTTTTGATTTGAGAGCATGACGCGCGCGTTGTTCTGCACGCATTTGAGCAGCGCGCCGAGCATCTGCATGATGGGCTTTCGCACGTCCGGCGGCATGCTCCGAAGCGTTTTGACGGCGACGTGCAGATTATGATACTTATTGTTCAATATCTCCTGCACGGAGTCTCCCTGCATATTGCCGAGCACCTGGAACAGCGCGTCCACAAACGCGGCACGCTGCGTCGGTTCCAGCTGCGAAAGCCAGTCGTGCAGCGTGCGGTCGACAAAGCGGCTCGCGCCCGTGACTTTGTCAAGGCACACGAAGCCGTCGCGCTGCGTCTGCCAGGAATAGATATCGTGCTGCATCAGACCTTTTTGCTCCGAATGCACGATGGTGTATTCCTCTTCATGATCCAGAAGCATGCCGATCACGGACGTCTGCGGCACGAACGAGCGCACGCGCGGCGTGATGCGGCGATACCCGTCGCTTCGCAGCACCTCTTCATGGAAGCCGGGGCCGTCGAAGCTGTAGATATGCGTCACGGCATCCTGCACGATCGGGTTGGCGAACGCCGCGGCGTAAATGGCGAGATTTCCGCCCTTGGAATGGCCCAGAAGAATGAACTTTTTATCGGGTACATAGGCCGCGTCCAGATACGCCGCCGCTTCCAGCTGAGAAGGGATCCGCGTCATGTAGGCCATGTTCATGTCCTCTTTCCAGCCGACGATGGTGTTGTCCGTCCCCCGGTACAGCACGCAGCGCACGTCATCGCCGATA
>CAKTSO010000103.1 GCA_934613185.1 uncultured Clostridia bacterium
TTCCAGAACTGCGTGCCGATATAGCCGCAGGTGCGCCGCGCGACGTTCATCGTGTCCTGATCCTGGTTGCCGCACTGCGGGCAGGTCCACACGAGCTTTCCGTCCTGTTCGAGGATCTCGATTTCTCCGTCGAAACCGCACTTTTGGCAATAGTCGCTCTTGGTGTTGAGCTCGGCGTACATGATGTTGTCATAGATAAAGCGGATGACTTTCAAAACCGCCTCAATATTGTTCTGCATGTTCGGCACTTCGACGTAGCTGATCGCGCCGCCGGTGGAAAGCGCCTGGAACTGCGACTCGAATCTGAGCTTTTCAAACGCGTCGATGTTCTCGGTGACGTGGACGTGATAGCTGTTGGTGATGTAGCCCTTGTCCGTGACGCCCTCGATGATGCCGAAGCGGCGCTGGAGGCATTTGGCGAATTTATACGTCGTGGATTCCAGCGGCGTGCCGTAAATGCCGAAGCCGATGGACGTCTCCTTTTTCCAGCGCTCGCACGCGTCGTTCATATAGCGCATGATCTCCAGCGCAAACGGCGTGGCGGACGGATCCGTATGAGACTTGCCCGTCATATAGCGGACGCATTCGTAAAGCCCGGCATATCCCAAAGAAATCGTCGAATAGCCGCCGACGAGGAGCTTGTCGATCGTCTCTCCCTTTTTCAATCTCGCGCAAGCGCCGTACTGCCAAAGGATCGGCGCGGCATCCGACAGCGTGCCCTTCAGACGGTTGTGACGGCACATCAGCGCGCGATAGCAAAGATCGAGGCGCTCGTCGAAGATTTTCCAGAATTTTTCGATGTTGCCGCCGGAGGAAAGCGCGACGTCCACAAGGTTCAGCGTCACGACGCCCTGATTGAAGCGGCCGTAGAATTTGTAGTTGCCGTTTTCGTCCTTCCACGGAGAAAGCGCGCTGCGGCAGCCCATGACGGGGAAGCAGTTTCCCTCTTTCAGCTCCATCATCTTCTTTTCGGAGATGTAGTCGGGCACGAGGCGCTTGGCGGTGCACTTGGCGGCAAGGCGCGTCAGATAATAATACGGCGTGTCGGGCGTGATGTTGTCCTCTTCCAGAACGTAGATGAGCTTCGGAAACGCGGGCGTGACCCAGACGCCTTTTTCGTTCTTGACGCCCTGGCGGCGCTGGATGAGCACCTCTTCGATGACCATGGCAAGGTCGCGCTTCTCCCGCTCGGTTTTGGCCTCGTTCAGATACATGAAGACCGTCACAAACGGCGCCTGACCGTTCGTCGTCAGAAGCGTCACAACCTGATACTGGATCGTCTGCACGCCGCGGCGCACTTCCTCGCGAAGACGGCGCTCGACCAGAGACGTGATCTTCTCCTCCGTCATGATGCCGCCCAGTTCCTCATTTTCGGTGAGGACGTCGCGGCGGATCTTTTCGCGGCTGACCTGCACGAAGGGCGCCAGGTGCGCAAGGGAAATCGACTGGCCGCCGTACTGGTTCGAGGCGACCTGCGCGATGATCTGCGTGGCGATGTTGCAGGCGGTGGAGAAGCTGTGCGGGCGCTCGATGAGCGTGCCGGTGATGACCGTGCCGTTTTGGAGCATATCCTCAAGATCGACCAGATCGCAGTTGTGCATATGCTGCGCAAAATAGTCCGCGTCGTGGAAATGGATGATGCCCTCGTTGTGCGCCTGCACGATATCCGCGGGAAGCAGAATGCGGTTGGTGATGTCGCGGGAGACCTCGCCGGCCATATAGTCGCGCTGCGTGGAATTGATGACGGGGTTTTTGTTGGAGTTTTCCTGTTTTGCCTCTTCGTTGTTGCACTCGATAAGGCTCAGAATTTTATCGTCCGTCGTGTTGGACTGACGCACGAGGGTACGGGTATAGCGATAGGTGATGTAGTTTTTGGCAACCTCAAACGCGCCGTGCGCCATAATTTGATGCTCGACCATGTCCTGCACCTCTTCGACACTCGGCGAGCGACCCAACTTCTCGCAGGACAGCACGACGCTCTCGGCAATGCGCTGAATCTGCACGGGCGACATGCGGATCGCCTCCTCGACCGTCTCATTGGCCTTTGAAATGGCGACGATAATTTTCGTAATATCAAAATCCGCTTCGGAACCGTTACGCTTGATGATCTTCACGCTAAAACACTCCTTTCATCCAACATATCGTAATATTCTCGTTCACTTTCACAAACGCAATCACAATATATTGTATTGTCTTCTCCCACACAATAGCACATATAGTATTGTTCGTCAAGTCTCTTCCAAACGGGCCGTCATACGCCCGCACGGCATAGTTATACCGCCCGGCAACAAAATACGCACAAAAGTCCGAATGCAAAGCCCGCGTTTCGTGCAATACGCCGTTTGAAAAGAGAAATTCGTGCGCATAAAAAACGAATAGCGGCGCTTGCCGCGCCGCCGAAGCCAAAAATTATTTTTCGATCGCAATCCGCCACGACGCGGGCGGCACGGCAAGTTCACCCAATAGTTCTTCGCCCGTGCAGGCGTCGCACCACGCGCCTTTCGGCAGTTTAACGCATTTTTCCTCTCCCGCACGGTTGATCGCCGCAACGGCGCACGCGCCGTCCTTTTCCCGAAGGATCGCCAGCACGTCGTCTCCGCCGTCCAAGAAGCGGACGCTGCCGCCGCAAAGGGGCGCGATTTCCCCTCGCAGGCGGGCAAGCCGACGGACGGCTTCCGTCAGTTCACGGTCTTCGTTTCCCCAGGGAAACGTTCTTCTGCAGTACGGATCTCGCATGCCCGTCATGCCGGCCTCGTCGCCGTAATAGATGCAGACGTTGCCCGGCAGGAAGAACAGCGCCGCAAACAAAAGCCGCACACGGGCAAGTCCTTTTTTCTTCTGCTCCCCGTTCGTCTTGAGCGCTGCCAGCTTCTCGCGCGGGACACCGTCGCCGTTGAGTCCGCTCAAAACAGAAAGCGCGCGCGGCACGTCGTGTGTCCCCGTCATGTTCATCAGGGCATGGAAAATTTCCTCGGGATAGCTTTCGGCAAGCGACATAATTACCGCCGCCGCATCGCGCGCCGAAGCTTTCTCGAGCAGGAAATCCAGCAGCACCCCGTGCAGGGGGTAGTTCATGACGCTGTGCATTTGGCGCCCGTGCAGATACGGACGAAGGCGGCCGTAGGCCTCCTTCATCGCGGCGTTTTCCCAAACCTCGCCCAGGACAACGGCATCGGATTTTTCCGCCGTCGCCGCCGCAAACAATTCATTCAGGAAAAGATCGGGCAGTTCGTCCGCCACGTCGAGCCGCCAGCCCGATGCGCCCGCCGCAAGCCAACGCCGCACAATCCCGTTTTCGCCCAGAATATACTGTCGATACGACGGCGTTTCCTCCCGCACGTTCGGGAGCGATCTGTCACCCCACCAGCATTCGTAGCGGTCGGGAAAATGCGTAAAGGAATACCATTCAAAATAGGGCGAGTCCTCTCCCTGCGCCGCGCCGCGATCCGGGAAGCGTCCGTCGGCGTTGAAATAGCGGGAGATATTGCCCGTATGGGAAAACACGCCGTCCAAAATCACGCGCATCCCGCGCGCGTTCGCCGCACGGCACAGCGCGGAAAAGTCCTCGTTTGTCCCCAGAAGCGGATCGATGCGCTCATAGTCGGCGGTATTGTAGCGATGGTTCGAGACCGCCTCGAAAATCGGGTTCAGATACAAAACCCGCGCACCCAGATCGTACAGATAATCGAGCTTTTCCTCGATCCCCGCGAGATTGCCGCCGAAAAAGTCGTCGGCGACGTAATGTGTCTGCCCCGGCGCAGGCATGATCGAAACGTCCTCGTTCCAGTCTTTGTGCATCCGCGGCTTTTCCTCGCAGCGTCCGCGGTCGCTTTTGTAAAAGCGATCGGGGAATATCTGATACATGACCGTGTCGCGAAACCATTCGGGAACGTGAAAGTCCTTCTCATAGACCGTCAAAAGGTACGGCGTGTCCTCCCCGTCGTACGTCACGCGGCCTTCCCCGCCCAAATGCGCAGCGCTGTCGCACAGGCGCATCGTGTCTCCCACGCCGTTTTCCGCCGCAAAAGACAGCCAGTACTGCCCCGTCTTCTCGGGCGTAAACGCCGCCGAAACCATATGATACCCGTCCAGCACGCGGCCGTCCGCCGCCAGAAGAAGCGTCTGTTCCCCGCCTTCCCAGCGGATGCGCACGCGCGGACGCGTGACGTAAAATCCGTCCAGAATGCCCATGGCGAGCGTCACGGTCTGCCCCGTGCGCACCGCGCCGAACGGCGCGCGAAAGGCAGTGTCGTGCGAATCGTGCTTGAGCGCCTGTTTTTGCATTTTATGTCCCTCCGATGGATTTGTTCAAGGAGCGATCATTCGCAAACCGTCTCCGCCGCCTCTTCCCACGGCGGGGTCTTTTTCAAAATTTTCGCGCCGAAGGGGATGCTCGCGGTAAAGAGCATCGTCAAAACGAACTGGAACGCCGCAACGCAGATGTTGTACGTCGAAATGCCGACCGCGGCGATGAGATAGCCCGCCGCAACGTTCCCGACGACGCAGAGCATCATGATGACCGTGCCGTTGAATGTCTGCGCTGTCGTGGCGTATTCGGGCGGAACGAGCGAATGAACGTAACGCGGCATGACGGAGACGTTGATGCCCATCTCGACGCCCCAGAGCGTCCCCGCCAAAAAGAGCATCGGTATCCCGTTTGCCGTGGCGTAGACGATGTTCTCGCATGCGGCGACGACGCCCGCGAAGATCAGCCATTTATAGGCCTTTATCTTCTGCCCGAAATGCGTCATGCTCCACATCAGCACGCCCTGCACGAACGCGCCGTAACCGGTGATAACGCCGACATTGTCGGAACTGACGCCCGCGTGTTCAAAAATATACGGAAAAAAGCTCAACGTCAGCGCATGATACGCCGCCAATGCCAAAACCATGATCAATGCGCAGACATAATAATAATTCTTAAACAGCACCCACGGACGCATTTTTTCCCGAACGATGCGCGCGCCGCGCCCCGTCGGCGCATTCGGCTCGCGAAAGCGCAGGCAAAGCACCGCAAACACCGCGCTGAACGCCGCGGCAAGATAAAACAGGAAATCCACGCCCGTATAGGGAACGATCAGGCCGATCACGACCGAAACAACGGCAAAGCCGAACGCGCCCCACATGCGAAGGGAGGCGTAGTTGATCGAAAACGGCGCGGCCGCCGCAACAAAGAACGCGTCCTGCAGCGAGCGGGTGGACTGCTTGACCGTGCCGTAGACGAAAAGCAGCGCATAGACCGGGAGCATCGTGACCGCCGTGAATTTTCCCGCAATGGGCAAAAGCGTATAGATCACGCCGTAGACGATCATCGACAAAACGAACGTCACCTTGCCCGAACGCGTCTTATCCGCAACGATCCCCCAAAGCGGAAGCGTCACCATCGCCACGACGCCGTTGATCGAACCCCAAAGGCCGATCTGCTGACTGGTAAAACCGATCTGTTTCAGATAAACGTTGTGATAGTTCATCGGCGCGAGCGCCGCAAACGACAGGATCTGAAACAAGATCAGCGCCGCCGTCAAATGCTTGATCGTGCCGTCGTCATGTTCGTGCATGGTATTCCTCCAAATAACATAACTGCATACAAAATTGGATTATAAATTTCCGTCCGTCGCCTGTCAAGCCGCGCGCATATAAATAGGAAAACGTCCCGCATCTGTTTCAGACGGGGACGTTTCGACTCCTCAAGCTTCAAGCGTCTCTTTTGCGCGCGTTTTTGTTCGCCGCGTCAAGCTTCTCGCGGCGCTTTTTGCGCATCGGCGCGGTGAATGCCGTGTATTGATAGAAGAACAGGCACAGCGCAAGCAGGCTCGTCACCGCGAAATACGTCGGCACGAGCATTCCGTTTTCGACCCACCATTCCCAGGCGATGTTGAAATCGCCCGTGTATTCCGCCGTCAAAACACAGGTCGTGACGATGAACACAAGGCTTGCCAACAGCGCCGCAAGCGACGAAAAGCACGACGCGCGGCCGCGATCCAGAAACAGAAAGACCGCCGTAATAAGCAGCGCAATGTAATAGACAAGATCCGCCATATGCCGCAGGGCAAGCGTCGGCTGCCCGCTCATGAAAATGCCGCCGATGTTGACCGACCAGCCGCCGTTTACGATCTGCGTCAGGATGCAGACCAATACGATCCCACAGGCGGGAAGCCTGTTGTGCCAGCGGTTTTTCTGCATCGCACCGACAACCAGACACCCGAGCATGATAAAATAGTCCACATACGCATAAAGCGCAAGCTGTTTTTCCAGCGCCAGAAACAGCCGCCAGCACGCGGCGGCACCGAAAAAGACAAGACAGACCCAAAAAGCTGCGTTCAGCCGATCGTCCCTTGAGACGACTTTATTTTCCATATAAGTTATCCTCCGTCGCCGCCATTGACACGTTCCGCGGCTTATTCATTGCCATGAATTATACCACACTATTGTGCAGCTGGCAATCCGCCGCAAAGCCCCCGCACAAAAGGAAAACCGGCAATAAAAATCTTGACAGACAGTATGTGTTCTGTTATACTGATCGGGTATCGGGGAGAGATGTCCGAGCGGTTTATGGAGCTGGTCTTGAAAACCAGTGATGTCGAAAGGCACCGGGGGTTCGAATCCCTCTCTCTCCGCCAAGTGAATATTTCACTTTTGTGTAGGGCTTGGAGAAGTACTCAAGAGGCCGAAGAGGCGCCCCTGCTAAGGGTGTAGGTCGCGAATAGCGGCGCGAGGGTTCAAATCCCTCCTTCTCCGCCATAAAAGGAACATAAAAAAGATATGTTCTGCGAAAACCCCGATTTTATCGGGGTTTTTTGCTGC
>CAKTSO010000104.1 GCA_934613185.1 uncultured Clostridia bacterium
AAGATACACAGTCGCCATTGCGTCATTCATGAAAAAGCCCTGCCTTGTATCGTATTTTTGCGCCGCAAGCAAAACCGTCCGATGCGCGGCGGCAGATTCTGTTTTTTATTTTAACACAAATTCGCGTCTTGTGTACCGTCCGATTCGGCGTGTCTTGCGAAAAACGGCGGCTGCTTATATAATGAAGAAAACAACGAAGAAAAAGGCAACGAGAAAATCGGATGCGAAGAAATCAACGCGGAAGGAATTGAGACAAGTGGGGCGCAGCAAGACGTTCGATGAGATCATCGAAAAAATCAGAGAAAACGTCACGAGCGGCAAATGGAGGCCGGGCGACAAGCTTCCGAGCGAGCGCGTGCTTTGCGAAGAACTCGGCGTTTCCCGCCCCGCCATGCGCGAGGCGCTGCGTGCACTGGAGACGATCGGCCTCGTGCGCTGCAACCACGGCGAGGGAAATTATCTTGCGCAGGACACGTCGTCCTGCCTGATTGAGCCGCTTTCGATCATGTTTTCCATCGGCGGCGCGAACATCGCGCAGGTGCAGCATCTGCGCCATGCGCTGGAGCGGGAGACGGCGCGTCTTGCCGCCATGAACGCAAACCCCGAACAGGTCGAATACCTGCGCGCGCTGTGCGGTGAAATGGCCGACAGCACGGACGAGGACGAGCGCGTCAGGCTTGACCGCGTTTTGCATTTCAGCATCGCCCAATATGCCGACAGCCCGCTGATCTTAAGCACGCTCAACGCGTCTTCCACGCTTGTGGACGACGTCATTCACGGCATTCGCGCGATGATCCTGTGCGACGATTCGGGCGGCGCGATCGACGAACAGCATAAACAGATCGTCGAGGCCATCGCGCAGGGCGACCCGTATCTGGCGGCAAAGGCGATGGACGTGCACATGGAGCTGATCGAACAGTATGTCATGCGAAGCATGCTGGCCGAAACGGGGAATCCCGCATGAACGCGCCGGGGACGCAGGTCTATCTTCTGCCGATGACGGATCGCGGCGCGTCGCGGAGACTGCTTTTGCACTGCGCGGCCGATTACGCGGCAAGGAGGGGGATCGCGGCGGCCGATTGGCAGATCGCACATGAAGCGGGAGGAAAGCCGTATTTCCTTCATGTGCCGCAGGTGCATTTTTCCCTGTCGCACAGCGGCGAATACTGGCTGTGCGCGTTTTCAAGCGCGCCTGTCGGCGCGGATCTTCAACAAATGCGTGACATTCGTATGGAACCGATCGTGCGGCGCTTTTATTTTCCGCGGGAAAGAGAACTTGTCGAAGCGTTTGGCGTGTCGATGTTTTATGAGATCTGGTGCGCGAAGGAAGCGTATCTGAAATACGCCGGAAGCGGGCTTGACTGGCTGCACTGCAACGTCGACGCAGGCGGCGAAACAAGCGCGAAAAAACAGATCGACGGCGTGCGGTGTCGAACGCTCGAACTGCCGATTGAAGGGTATTGCGCCTGCGTTTGCGGCGGTTCGGGGCAGATCGTTTTATCAAAAATCGAATAAAAACAAAGCCGCGCGCTGCGGTTCACATTCCCGAAGCGCACGGCTCTATTTTTTTCGTGTGAATTATTTGCGATAGCCGGTCGTGAAGTCGACCTCGTTTTCAAACGCCTCGCCCGCCGTGAAATGCGCGAGGTTGCGCGCGGCAATGCCGACGATGCGCTCGAACGTCTCGGGCAGATGGAAGCCGCCGGAGATGTGCGGCGTGACGACGGCATTGCGCACTTTCCAAAGCGGATGATCCGCGGGCAGCGGTTCCGGATCGGTGACGTCGAGGCCCGCGGCGAAGATCGTGCCGTTTTCAAGCGCCGTGACAAGAGCGTCGGTGTCGACCGCGCCGCCGCGTCCGCCGTTCAAGAAAATGGCGGAGGGCTTCATCAATTGGAAACGCTCGGCGTTGTACATGCCGCGCGTCGCGCCCGTGCCGGGCAGGAACGAGGCGACGATGTCCGCGCGGGGCAGGAGCTTGTCGAGATCCTCCGTCAGCGCGATCTCGTCCACGCCCTCGATCGGGGCGCTGGCGCGGCGCTTGACGCCGATCGTGTACGCGCCCAGAGCCTTCGCCATGCGGGCGAAATGCGTGCCGATGTCTCCGAGGCCGACGACGAGAACCGTCGCGTCGGAAATGGAAGAAACGGTTCCTTCATCGCCCCAGACGCAGGCGTTCTGGTCGTCGCGATAAAGATGCAGCTTTTTTTGAATGGCAAGCCCCATCGCAAAAAGATGCTCGGCGACGGCTTTGCCGTACGCGCCGGTGGCGTTGGCAAGAACCGTCTGCGGCGCAAGAACGCCGGGCTTGATATATGCGTCCGTGCCCGCGGAGTTGAGCTGCAAAAGCTTCAATTTCGGCGAGGCGGCGATCATGGCGGCGGGAACGTTGCCGACGATGACGTCCGCGTCCAGAACCTGCTCGGGCGTGACGGTTTTCGGCGTGGAATAGATGAAATTCGCATCCGGCGCGGCGGCTTCGAGCAGCTTTTTGTGCGATTCCTGCGCGGGAATGACGACGAGAATATTGTTCGGCATGTGTTTTCTCCTTTCCAGTTTTGCCATCAAAAAGTGAAGTTCAAAAACAGTATTATCCTATCACGGCGCAAAATCTCATGCAAGATGCGCGCGGCGCAAAAGACGCAAAAGCGCGGCGTCGCATTCTTTCGGCGCGACGAGAAAGCACATCGCGTGTGCGGCGTTCGGAACGAGGACCAGTTCCTTTTGGCGTGCGGCGCAGGCGGCGAAGTTCTTTTTCGACATCGTGGCGGGGACGAAATCGTCGCAAAACCCGTGCAGGATCAGCGTGGGCTTCGTCCATTGCGCCAAAGCCTTTTTGGTATCGGTATGAAACAGATTGCATCCGGTAAAAA
Source organism: uncultured Clostridia bacterium (assembly GCA_934613185.1). Classification (GTDB taxonomy): domain Bacteria; phylum Bacillota; class Clostridia; order Christensenellales; family Maliibacteriaceae; genus RGIG9107. Next base: position 2,874 of record CAKTSO010000104.1, read on the forward strand.
TGCGGTAATACAAAAGCACGCACAAGACCGTCAGCGGCGCAAGAATGCGAATGCTTTTGTGCATCAGATAAGTGAACTGCCAGTACGGCGTCGTGAAGCCGCAGTCCGCGACGAGCGCGCAGACCTCTTGCGGCGCTTTCGGCGCGGCAAGCATGACCGTCGCCGCGCCCATCGAGACGCCGTGCAGCACGATCTTCGTATCGCTTCCCAGTCTGTCCGCAAGATAGTTCGCCCAAAGGCAGACGTCGCCGCTTTCGCGTTCGCCGTAGGTGATGAATTTTCCCCGGCTTGCGCCGTGCGCGCGCTGATCGATCATTAAAATATGAAATCCGCGGCGATAATAACTGAAAAACGCGGGCGTAAAATTATTGTGCGGCAGAGTGTGGAACCCGTGGACGAGGATCACGGCGCGGTTTGTCGATTCCTTTGCGGGAAAGAAGCTGGCAGCAAGATGAAGATGTTCTCCGTTTTCAAGATACACCCGCTCGTGCGGCAGCGCATAGATCTCGTCGCGTCCTTTTTTGAGCTGCGCTTGGTACGGCCCCCATTGCGTCTTTTGAAAATGCGGATCTTCCGCCCGTTCGGGCGAGGGACGGCGCAGCGCCGCACGGCAAAACAAAAATGCGGCGAGCGACAAAATCAAAACGAGGATGGCGCAGACGATCCCGAAGACCATGAAGCGTGTTCTCCTTAAAAAGATAAAATGACGGGCGTCCCGCTTCGAAAAGCCGGCGGACAGTCCGTTTTTTATTGTACCCTTTTTTGCGCAAAAGAAAAAGTTTTTCGTCGAAACGGGGGCAGCGGCGTCGAAACATGTTTCGGATCGATTAAAAAAACGCCGCATCTGTTTCCAAATGCGGCGATGAGGTTTTAAGAATTACGCCTGCGCCTTGCACTCGATCGAGCGCATGAAGTCGTAGATCTTGCGGTATTTGTCGTACATTTCCATATAATAGGCGTGATTTTCGGCGTTCGGCTCGAACACGCGGCGGATCGCGACGCAGTCGGCGACGGCCTCGTTCGCGTCTTTGTAGATTCCCGCGGCGATGCCGGCCAACATTGCGTCGCCCAGCGCGCCGGGCTGCGGGCAGTTGACGGTCGTTACGGGAATATTGTAGATATCCGCGCGGATCTGCATATAGGTGTTGCAGTTGGCGCCGCCGTTGACGGCCGTGATGCCGCTCAAGGGCTTATTCTGATCCATGTAGTCCTTCAAAGAGGTGTACATTTCATACGTTTCGCTTTCCATAAAGGCGCGGTAGATTTCTTCGTTTGTCGTCGAAAGCGTGAGATTGAGGATGCCGGCGCGGTCGGCGAACGTCGTGCCGTAACCGCCGAAGCGGGGGAGAACGAGAAGATCGGTCGGCTTCTGCGGCATCTGTTTTTCATATTCCGAGTAAAAATCAAGGCCTTCCTTTGCCCACATGGCCTTCTCGTATTTGCCGATATGGTCGCGGAACCACTTCAAAAGCACACCGCCGGTCAGATTGCCGCTGGGCATGACCTGATAGTTGCCGGGCAGAAGATGGTTCTTGAAGCCGTAATTTCCGTTATAATGGAGCATCGTGTCGGCGTCGTCGGTGATGATCATGAACGTGTCGACCGTGCCGATGGCGTTCATCGCCGTGCCCGCGCGATAGACGCCGGAGCCGAGAGAACTGGGGACGTGATCGTGCCCGCCGGAGACGAGGACGATCCCTTCTTTCAAACCGAGATCTTCCGCGGCGGCGCGGGAAAGATGCCCGAAGCAGGCGCCCGCGGCGATGGGTTTGGGCAGCACGGCGGGATCGAGTCCGGCCCACTCAAACATATCGTTGATCCACGTTTTGGTCGAAAGATCGAACGCGCCCGTCGTCGCGGCGAGACCGTAGTCGGTGAAATGGCCGCCGCCCAGTCGGGAGAGGATGAAATCGGCGATAAAATGGATTTTTTTCGTGCGTGCGAGCGTGCCGGGATGATACTGCTCCAGAACGCGCATTTTGTAGATCGACTGCAAATTGCGCGGCACGGTGCCGGTGCGCAGGCGGAACGCCTCAAGATCGAGCTTTTCCGTCATTTCGCGGACGTATTCCTCGCCGCGGTTGTCCAGATACATGATGCTGCGGGAGATGATGTTGTCGTTTTCGTCCAGACACACGAACGACTCGCCGAAGGACGACACGCCGATGCCAAGCACCTCTTCCGGGCATGCACCCGCCGCTTCCTTCAAAACACCGCGCGCCGCTTCAAAAATGTGCGCGGGCTCCAGTTCATACCAGCCGGGGTGATCCTGGATCATGTCATATTCCCGATACGAAGACGACAAAATCGCGCCGCCTCTGCCGAACGCGACAGCTTTTACGCCGGTGCCGCCGACGTCAAGTCCGATCAATGCCATATCAAATTTACCTCCTGCGGAACGTTTCGTTCCCGATTTCACTGATGGATTTATTTTATCATAAAAACGCAACTGCGAAAAGCCGAAAACTTGCCGCAAAGTGCGAGGATGTGTTAATATAAATATAACGAGCGTGTGCGTATTTCAACATTGCGCTTTAAGATATGACAAAGATTCGGCGTTTGCGGGTTGCGGCAATCGCAGATTTACGGAGCGCCCAATGCTTATGCGCATTTCGTTTTCAAAAGGAGAAAGACGCCGAGCCCGATGTGCTGAAACAGATTGCAATTGATTTCTACTATATAATACGGAGGAGAATTCCATGACAAGCAAACGAGAACTCATGCAGAAGGTCTTTCACAACGAACCCGCCGAGCGCGTCCCGGTCGGCTTCTGGTTCCATTTTCTGACCGACGATCAGCTCAACAGCGCCGTCGCGCATCCGGAACTGATGGAAAAAAGCTACGCGGGGCATAAGGCGTATATCGAAGCGTTCGATCCCGACTTCGTCAAGATCATGACGGACGGCCTCTTCTGCCGTCCCGCCAACACGATGCCCGCCGTATTCACGGCGAAGGATCTGTACGACATCAAGCCCCTGCCGCACGACCATGTGTATTTTAAAATGTGCGTCGAGCTTGCAAAGACCGTCCGCACCTACACGGGCGACGACCGCATGATGTTCTATAATATCTTTTCGCCTCTGTTCAACCTTTCCCGCTATCTGAACGATTCTTCCGAATTGTTCACGGTTTACGATCTCATGCAGCAGGACTCCGACGCCGTGAAATACGCGCTGGACGTCATCGGCGACGACATGGCCTATCTTGCAAAGCTCGTCATGACCGAAGGCATCTATTTTTCCGTCAACAATTGCCAGCGCGTGATTCCGCTTGCGCAGTATGAAAAATACGTCACGCCTTCCGAGGTCAAAGTGCTCGAAGCGGCGAACGAACTGGGCGAATATCAGATCCTTCATATTTGCGGCTATCACGGCGCGCAGAACTATCTTGCCGCGTACAGGAACTATCCGGCGGCCGTGTTCAACTGGGCGGTGCACGTCGAGGGCGTGTCGCTGACCGAGGGCAAGGCGATGTTCGGCGGCAAGCCGATCATCGGCGGCTTCGATCAGATGCCCGGCGGACTGATCAACATCGGAAACAAGGAAGACATTCAGAAATTTACCGAGGGCCTTTTGGAAGAGACGGGCAACGTCGGCATCGTCGTCGGCGCGGACTGCACGGTTCCTTCCGATACGCCGCTTTGCCATCTTGAATGGGTGCGCGAGAAGGTCAACGAGCTGACGGCAAAATAATAATACCTTGAGATATACACGGTCGCGGCGTTCGACAATTCGAGCGCTGCGGCCGTTTTTCGTTTTTTCCGGCGTTCGAAAAAATATGGAAGGTGATATTTA
>CAKTSO010000105.1 GCA_934613185.1 uncultured Clostridia bacterium
CAGATACAGCGCCCAAATGAGCACGACGCTCGAAATCACAAGCGGGCGGTCGTTTCGATAGCGCCAATAGACGAACGCCGCAAGCGCCGCGGAAATCCCCGTGCCGATCCACGTCCAGGTTCGGAACGTCAGGCCGAGGAAGACCTTATCAAGCGGGGCGTTGTTCAGCCCGAAAAACTGATAGAGATTCAGCGCGTTGAGCGTGATATATGGATAGGACGTCATCGTCCCGAAGTATTTGGACAAAAGAACGTCCGACGCCTGCCCGATACACATCGGCACGCAGACCGCCGCGCACAGCGCGACCGCCCCTGCGGCACCCAGAAGCGCGGGACGGATCGCCTCCCGTTTTTTTCGAATAAAATAGTGAACGGCGTAGACCGCCAGAATCGGTCCGAACAAAAGCGCCTGCGGCTTGACCAAAACAGCCGCAGCATACCAAAGACACCCTGCCGGGACGCGGTCGTCCTCCAATGCGAAATAGCAAAGCAGCAAAAACAGCATCAAGACGGATTCGACCTGCCCCCACACGGCGCTGTCGAGCCACATGGCGGGCGAAAACAAAATCGCGCAGGCGGCAAACGCCGCGTTCATATGCCCATAGCGCGGATAAAACCGTCGATAGATCAAAACGGCGATCAGCACATCCGCCGCGATCGCGGGGAGTTTATAGAACATCGTGCTTCCCGCGGAACCAAGCGGCAGATTCAAAAGTTCGCAGAACCACTGCGGAATCGCCAGAAGATACAGATATCCCGGCGGATAATCGCAAAAATAATCCTCCGCATAAAAGCCGACCGGGCCGTTATGCACCATGCGCCAGCCCCAGGCTTTGAAGCACGACACGTCGCTTTCGTATCCCGTGACGCACAGGCTCAGCACCACACGCAGCACGAGCGCCGCCAACACGAATACAAACAGCGGAACGTATTCGCGCTTATCCGTGCGTGGATCATTCACACCGAACCAGCGCGCCGTAAAGGCGCAAAGCGCGATCCACAAAAGGCAGACGCCGCCGAACAAAAACGCAAACAGCTCCGACGACATTTTGACATAGCCGTCGTTCATTTGTGCATACTGCGAAGCCGTCGTGCCGCTGTAGCCGACGGCGGAAGCCGCAAAGTACATCACGCCGAGCAGAAGGAGCAGCAATATGACCGGCTGCACCGTTCGCTTTCGATTGTTCGCGCTGTTGTCCATGGATTAAAGCTCCTCACCGCAGCGAAACGCGTCTTTTAAATGCGTCACGCCGTTTTTTGTACATTCGATAACGTCAAATCGGATCTCGAGCGGCTCCAACGCGTTTTGCTGTAAATAGGAAAGCGCCGCCATCGCGATCTTTTGCTGTTTTTTTCGATCGACGGCAAGCCGCGGCGCGCCGAAGCGGTCGCTCACGCGCGTCTTCACTTCGACGAACGCAAGCGTCCCGTCTTTTTCCGCGACGATGTCAATCTCCGCATACGGCGTGCGGTAATTGCGGCAAACAATGCAATATCCCGCGTTTTCCAAATATTCTGCCGCGCGCGTCTCGCCCCGCTCGCCGAGCTGTTTATTGTGTCCGCGCATTTAAGCTTCCCGCAGAATATTCTTCAAAAAGCTTCTGCGGTGGATCGGACACGGCCCGTATTGCCGCAGCGCCGCGATATGCTCCGCCGTGCCGTACCCCTTGTTGCGGGCGAAGCCGTACTGCGGATAGATCTCGTCCATTTTTCGCATATATTCGTCGCGCGTCACCTTCGCAAGAATACTCGCCGCCGCGATGGAATAGCATTTTCCGTCGCCGCCGATGATCGGCACGCAGGCAAACGGCATTTTCCCCAGATCGACCGCGTCGACCAAAAGCGTGTCTGGCATGACGGCGCACGCCGCCTGCCGCATCGCCTCTTTCGTCGCGTTTAAAATATTGATTTCGTCGATCCGCTCTGGGCCGACCGACACGATCTCGTATCGAAGCGCCGTTTTTCTGATATTTTCCGCGGCGATCCCCCGCCGCCGCTGCGTCACGTGCTTGGAATCGTTGACGTATTCCACAAGCGGCTCCTGCGGCATGACGACGCAGGCGACCGTCACAGGCCCCGCAAGCGGGCCGCGGCCGACCTCGTCGATCCCCGCCACGACGGCATGATTGCCGCGCCAAAGTTCCTCGGCGCGAAGAAGCGCCGAAAGGCGATCCAATTCTCTTTGCGTCATTTAAGCTTCCTCCGACGGCATCTCCAGCGTGATCTTTCCGATTTTTCCGCCGCGAAATTCGTCCAAAACCGTACGGACGCCGCGCTGCAAATCGATCACGCCGCCTTTTTGAATGAATCCGCGGGCGCGGCAGATCACCTCCAGCGTCTGTTCCGGATCGTCGGGGAGTGCTTCCAATTTATAGCGCGCGGCAAGTTTCTGCGGCGCGATTTCTGAAAGTTTTTGCAGCAAAAGCGTGCAGAGCTTTTCCGAATCGATGATCTCGTCGCGAATGCTGCCGCAAAAGGCGAGATGCAGTCCCGTCTGTTCGTCGTCGAACTTCGGCCAGAGCATGCCGGGCGTGTCCATCAGTTCCAGATACGGCCCGATGCGGATCCACTGCCGTCCACGCGTCACGCCGGGGCGATCCTCCGCCTTGGCAGCCGCCTGACCCGCGACCATATTGATGAACGTCGACTTGCCGACGTTCGGAATGCCGACGACCATGACGCGGACGATCTTGCGCACGCCGCGCGCGTTCATCGCCGCAACGCGCTTTTTCGCCGCGCGCTCGATGGCCTGCATAACAAGCTTCTTTTCGCCCTTTTTGACGCTCGTCACCGCGATGGTCTCGATGCCTTGAGCGTTGTAATACGCCCGCCACTTCGCCGTCGCCGCGGGGTCGGCCAGATCCGCTTTGTTCAGGATCACGATGCGTTGTTTTCCGCGCATCATCTCCGACACGTCGGGATTCCAGCTTGCGCGCGGGATCCGCGCGTCAAGAAGCGTCACAACGACGTCCGCAAGCTTCAAATTATCGCTCAGCATGCGTTTCGCCTTTGTCATATGCCCGGGATACCACTGGATCTGCACTTGGAAGTTACCTCGTCTTTTTTATTCGGATTTTATTATAATGCATTTGACGGAAGATTTCAAAAATTCGTCAACATAACCTGTTTTTTGACAAAAACAAAAAACGAATCGCACAAAGCGATCCGTTTTTTGCGGTAAAAGCAATGCTTTTAGCGGCGCACTTCCTTAAGACGCGCGGCCTTGCCGACGCGGTCGCGGAGGAAGTACAGCTTCGCACGGCGAACCTTGCTGCCGCGCACGACCGTGATGTCGCCGATACGGGGAGAATGCACGGGGAACGTGCGCTCCACGCCGATGCCGTAGGAAACGCGGCGAACGGTGAAGGTCTCCTGGAGGCCGCCGTGCTTTTTGCCGATCACGACGCCTTCAAAGGCCTGCAGACGTTCACGCGTGCCTTCAACAACGCGGTAGTTGACGCGGACGGTGTCGCCCACACGGATCTCGGGCAGGTCGGAACGGAGCTGTTCCGATTCGATTGCGCGAATGATGTCGTTCATTTTAGATTGCTCTCCTTCCATCTTAGACGTTCATACACAGCTTCTGCCGCCAGCGGACCGTCCGACAATTTACACAAAAGGTATTATACCACGGGAAAAACCGCATCGCAAGGGAAAACGTCTCGTTTTCCGCTCACTTCGCGGCATTTTTCTTCCAGGTCTCGATCAATCGACGTTCTTTTTCGCTAAGCGGCGCCGAATCCAGAAGATCGGGCCGCACGGCGAACGTCTTTTCCAGCATTTTTTTCCGCCGCCATTGTAAAATATTGGCGTGATGCCCACTCAAAAGCACGTCGGGCACGCAAAGCCCTTCATACTCGGCGGGACGGGTATACTGCGGATATTCAAGAAGCCCTTCCGCAAAGGACTCCTCGTCGGCGCCCATCTCGTTTCCGAGAACGCCGTCGATCTGGCGGCTGACCGCGTCGATCAACACCATCGCGGGAAGTTCTCCGCCGGTCAGAACATAGTCGCCGATCGAGATCTCCTCGTCGATCAGCGTATCGATCACGCGCTGATCCACGCCCTCGTAATGTCCGCACAAAAGCACGAGATTCTCGCACCCGGCAAGACTTCGCACCTTCGCATCGTCCAACGGCCTCCCCTGTGGGGATAGATAGATGCGCCGCGCGCGATGCTCGGGATCGACGGCGCGCATCGCGTCGAAGATCGGCTGCGGCATCATGACGAGCCCCGTTCCCCCGCCGAAGGCGTAATCGTCCACGCGATGGTGCTTATTGGCCGCCCACGCGCGGATATCATGCGTTTCGACGCTTAAAAGGCCGTTGTCGATGGCGCGCCCCAAAATGCTTGCGGACAATACCCCGCCGAACATCTCGGGGAAAAGCGTCAGCACGTCAATATGCACCCTGATCCACCTCTAAAAGCGCACTTTCGTCGATTTGAACCACGCCCGCCTCCACGTCGACGCGCAAAAGCACACGCTTGAGCGCGGGAAGCATCCACTGGCGCTTGCCGTCCTCGATGACGTAGACGTCGTTCGCGCCCGTCTGGATCACATCCTTGAGCGTCCCGACGACGTTTTTCGCGCGGTCGATCACGCGGCAGCCGATCAGATCGACGATAAAATAACGCCCGGGCGGCAGCTGCGCCGCGTGTGCGCGATCGACGTAAAGGATCTGATCTCGCATCGTCTCGGCGATGTTGCGATCCGTGACGCCCGCAAGGCGCGCATAGACGAACCCGTTATGCACGCGAACAAGGCGAAAGGCGCATTTGACGTAAGCGCCGTCCCGATAAAGATAGACGGACTTCAAAGCGTCAAATCGCGCTTCATCGTCCGTCAGCGGTTTACATTTTAATTCACCCGTGATCCCCTGCGGTTTTAAGACCTGCGCCACCGCAAGATAGGGAGCCAGGCGGCCGTGATCCTCTTGCATCACAGGATCTCGACCATGACGCGCTTGCTTTCGCGGGCGGTGGCCGCCTTGACGACCGTGCGGATCGCCTTGGCGATGCGGCCCTGCTTGCCGATCACGCGGCCCATGTCCGTCTCGGCGACACGCAGTTCCAGAACGATATTGCGCTCGTTCTCAACGCGCGTGACGCTGACCTGATCGGGCTGTTCCACAAGAGACTGCGCGAGGTATTTCAAAAGTTCTTCCATTGCAATAACCCTTGGCGCATAATCCGAAAGACGGATTATTCGGCGGCTTTCTTCAGAAGGCCGCGGACGGTGTCGGAAGGCTGCGCGCCCTTTTTGATCCACTCGTCGGCCTTGGCAAGATCAACCTTCAGCTCAACGGGTTCGGAAATGGGGTTGTAGTAGCCGATCTCCTCGATGAAGCGGCCGTCGCGCGGGCAGCGGGAATCCGCGACCACGATACGGTAAACGGGAGCTTTCTTCGCGCCGACGCGCTTGAGACGAATGCGTACTGCCATGATTGTTTCCTCCAAAATATGTCGTGTAAAATCTATGCAAACCGCGCTTTTCGCAGGTTTTGCCGTTTTTTAGCCCATAAAGGGCAACTTCATGCCGCGGCGGCCCATGCGGCCGCTCATCGCGCCCATCTGGCGCATCAGTTTTCGCGTCTGTTCGAACTGTTTGAGCAGGCGGTTGACCTCGACGACCTCCAGCCCACAGCCGTTTGCGATGCGGCGCTTGCGCGAGGCGTTGATGATCTCGGGCTTGGCGCGCTCCTGCGGCGTCATGGAAAGCAGGATCGCCTCCGTGCGCGCAAGCTGTTTTTCGTCGATCTGGACGTCGTCCAGCTTGCCCTTCATGCCGGGCATCATCGCGAGCATGTCGTTCATGTTGCCCATTTTCTTCATCTGTTGGAACTGCGCAAGGTAATCTTCCAGCGTGAAGGAATTCTTGCGGATCTTCTCGACCAGTTCGCGCGCGTTCTTTTCGTCATAGGCCTGCTGCGCTTTTTCGATCAGCGTCAGCACGTCGCCCATGCCGAGGATGCGCGAAGCCATACGGTCGGGGTGGAAAACTTCCAAATCTTCCAGCTTTTCGCCGATGCTGGAATAAAAGATCGGCTTTCCCGTCACCGCGCGGATCGAAAGCGCCGCGCCGCCGCGCGCGTCGCCGTCGAGCTTGGAAAGCACGACGCCGTCGACGCTGAGCTGTTCGTCGAAGGACTTTGCGACGTTGACCGCGTCCTGACCGGTCATCGCGTCGACAACGAGGATCGTCTGGTCGACGGGAAGCTGATCGTGAATGCCCTTCAATTCTTCCATCAGCGCTTCGTCGATATGAAGCCGGCCGGCGGTGTCGACGATCAACACGTCGCACCCCAGACGGATCGCCTCGGCCTTGGCCGCGCGGGCGATCTCAAGCGGCGCGATCGTTCCCTTCTCAAAGAACGGAACGTCGGCGCGCCCCGCAACGATGCGAAGCTGTTCGATGGCCGCGGGGCGATAGATATCGCACGCCGCAAGCAGCGGGCGCTTGCCCTGCTTTTTGAGCATCAGCGCAAGTTTTCCCGCGAGCGTCGTTTTGCCCGCGCCCTGAAGGCCGCAGAGCATGATGACCGTCGGCGGTTTGGAGGCGAACGTGATCTGGCGTGTGGACTTGCCCATCAGTTCGATCAATTCTTCGTGAACGATCTTGACG
>CAKTSO010000106.1 GCA_934613185.1 uncultured Clostridia bacterium
CGAAGGCGGAGAAACTCGGCGTCGCCGTGATGGATGAAGAGGCGCTGACCGCACTTTTGGACCGTTTGGAGCAACAGGCATGAAACAGGGAAAACTGACAAACGAACAGCTGAATCAAATCGTATTGTCCCATCTTCACAAGCGCCGCAGCGAGACGGCGATCGGCCCCGCCGTGGGAGAGGACTGCGCTGTCATACACTGGGACGCCGATCTTCTCGTCATGACGACCGACCCCATCACCGCTGCCGCAGAAGGCGCAGGCTCGCTTGCCGTCGACGTCTGCTGCAACGATATCGCCTCCGCCGGCGCGGAACCCGTCGCGCTGCTTTTGACGCTTCTCGTTCCGCCGAGCGCGGAAGTTTCCGACATCGAAGCCGTCGTCTGCGACGCCGAACGTGCGGCAAACGCCGTCGGCGCGGATATCGTCGGCGGACATACGGAGATCACCGACGCCGTCACGCGCATCGTCATTTCCGCCACAGCGATCGGCCGCGCAAAAAAACGCGTCGTCTCGACGTCCGGAATGCGAAGCGGCGACGCGATCGTCATGACCAAATACGCGGGGCTGGAAGGTACGCTCATTCTCGCACGCGATTTTCACGATCGTCTTCAAAAAACGCTGCCCGACGCGCTGCTTTCCGACTGCCGCCGCCTGGCCGACTGTTTAAGCGTTCTTCCCGAAAGCCGCATCGCCGCACGATTCGGCGCGACGGCCATGCACGACATTACCGAGGGCGGCGTCTACGGCGCGGTCTGGGAGATGGCGCACGCTTCGTCCTGCGGCGCAGTAATCGAAAAAGACAAGATCCCGATGCTCGAGAGCACGCGCTTGATCTGCCGCGAAATGGCGCTCGACCCCTATCGCCTGATCTCCAGCGGCTGCCTTCTGATCGCCTGTCCCGACGGGAAAGCGCTCTGCGGCGCGCTTCAAAAAGAAGGGATTCCCTGCGCGCAGATCGGCACGGCAACCGACGAGGGCGTCTATCTGCAAACGGAAGAGGCGCTTCTTCCGCTCGACCCGCCCGGCGCCGACGAGATCTACAAAATGAATTTCTGACCGTCAAAAAAGCGTTCGTATTTTCTCAAAATGCGGACGCCTTTCTTTTTTTGCTTTTCTCTTTTTCATTTCTTCCCCGCTTTTCGCGCCGCGTTTTTGGCGCTGATCAGAATATGACACGGCGCAAAGATCACTGCCGCCAAAATCAGCGGGTAATTCCGCATCAAAACGCCGCTTTCCAGAAAAAGCAGCGACGGCAGAATCGACAGCGTGAGCGCCTTTGCCATGGAATCCTCACGCCAAAAGACGATCCAGCCAAAAAGATATAAGGCCGCCAAGCCCGCGCTTGCCGCGCAATACGCCGTTTTTGCGTCGGCCGACCAAAATCCGCCGCAGAGCGGAACGATATTCACGATCATCAAAAAGAAGCATCCGAAGCGGCCGATCTGCTCCAGCACTTCCACTGCGCGATTTTGCCAAAGATTTTCAAAACCGTCTTTATGCGTCAACGCAAAGACAATGTTCGGCAGCATGATCGCCGCGATCCATAAGAGCCCCCAACCGTTGAACCAACGCATGCGTATCCCCCCGTTTCGAATTCGATTTTAGCCGCGTATATTTTTTCTGTCAAGAAAAGCGCCGCGCGAAAACTTTCGCACAGCGCCTTGATTTCGATTTACGGCTTTCTTCTCACACCGTTTCTTCCGATTCCGTATGACGATGCAGCCCCGCCGCCGCTTCCACGGGAAGGGAAAAGCAGATGCCGCGCCCCGCGTCGGTAATTTCGTTCTTTTGGCAGATTGCCGTCATGACGTCGTTTTTGATCGCATGCTCGACGAGGATCATCACAAGTTCCTTTTCCGGCTGAACAACAATGCCGAAAAACTTTTCCGCCTCCTGCGCGCCCGTTCCGCGCGCATGAAGAATTGTCCCGCCACGCGCCCCCGCGCTTTTCGCGGCGTCCATCACGTCGTCGGCAAAGCCGCGGTCGACGATCGTCAAAATCAAATCGTGCATCCGTTTCTCCTTTCTTCAGTTCGCAAAGCCGGACAAAAGCGCAAGCGTTTCCCGTGTCGCCACACTCGACAGCGGCACGCACAGCAGGATCCCATGCCCGGGCTTTTCCAGTTCCAGCCGCTGTGTCACTTCTTTGATAAAGCCGTCCCGCACACTTTGCGGAATGCAGACGAGAACAACGTCGCGGTCGGTGTCTTCCAGCCCCCAGAGTTCCAGAATATCGGCCGCAGCCGTCCCGCGGCCGTGCAGCGTCAAATGAAACGCGACTTTGTGTCGAAGACAGATCTGCGTGACCGTCTCGGCATTTCCGCGCGGCAGAATCAGAAGAATCATTTTAATCGGTTCCATTCGACGTCCTCCATTCAAATTCAATGATCTCAATGGCATTGTCTTCATGCGCAAGCTCTTTGTCCCGCGTCCGCCGCATTTTCGCCTGATAGATAAGGCCGAGAATCTGGATCGTCAAAAGCGGCGTCATGGCTACCATCGCCACCAGTCCGAACGCGTCCGTCAGAACATTGCCGCCCAACGCGCCGCACGCGCCTGTTGCAAACGGCAATAGAAACGTCGCCGTCATCGGCCCCGACGCCACGCCCCCCGAGTCGAACGCGATCGCCGTAAAGATCTTTGGCGACACGAACGACAGCGCAATCGCCAGTGCATAACCTCCGAGCAAAAAGTACCAGATAGAGACGCCGGTGATCACGCGCAGCATGGAAATGCCGATCGACACCGCCACGCCGAAGGACAGCGATAAAAGCATCGCGCTTTTTGAGATCGCGCCGACGGTGATCTCCTCCACCTGACGATTAAGCACATGAACCGCAGGCTCCGCCATGACGACGAAAAATCCCATGAGCATGCCGATCGGAATCAGCCACACTGCCGAGACGTTCGCGATGGCGCCGCCCAAATAATATCCCGCCGGAAGGAACCCAACGTTCACTCCCGTCAAAAACAGTACAAGTCCTGCGAACGTATACAACACGCCGACGCCGAGGCGCAAAATCTCGCGCTGCGATGTTTTCAACGCAAGAAGCATAAATATCGCAAAAAACGCAACAATGGGAAGCAGTGCGACGGCAACTTCTTTTGCATAGATCGGGAACGCCGAGGCAAAACAAATCACGCCCTCGGCGAAATTCACGGGGTCGGCAACGTCTGGCGGCACATAGGCACTGCTTGACGCACCGAAGCAGAATCCGAGAATTAAAACTGCCAAAATCGGCCCGACCGAGCTCATCGCAACGAGACCGAAGCTGTCCTCCCGCGCGTGTTTGCCACCGTGTACTGCGGCCACACCAAGCCCCAGCGCCATAATAAACGGCACTGTAATCGGCCCCGTCGTCACGCCGCCCGAGTCGAACGCGACGGCGAGAAAATCCTGCGGCGCAAACGCGGCGAGCGCAAAGACGAGAAGATAACAGCCGCAAAGCGCAAGATTCAGCCGCTTTGCAAAAACGATTCGAAGAAGCGCAAACACGAGGAACACGCCGACGCCTACGCTGACCGTCAGAATCAGCGTTCGATTGGGAACCGACGGAATCTGCTCGGCAAGCACGGTGAGATCCGGCTCCGCCACGGTGATCAGCATACCGATCAAAAAGCAGACAGGAATGAGCAACCACAGTTTTCGGCTCCCCGTCAGCTTTGCGCCGACGCGCTCGCCCATCGGCATCATCGCCATATCCGCGCCCATGGTAAACAGTGTCATTCCCAAAATCAAAAACAGCGCTCCGAACAAAAACAGTCCGAGCGTGCCGCCGGGCAGCGGCGTGAGGAACCAATGCAGAACAAGAACGATTGCCGTCACCGGCAAAACGGACGACAGTGCCTCTTTGAACTTTCCCTGAAAGCTCCCGCTCTCGTGTCGCGCCGCCTTGATGTGATGTGTTTTCGTTCTCTTTTTCCCCATTCGCGTTCCTCCATCGATATCGTTTGTTTTGATTATACGATATTTTTCCGTTAAGAAACCGTTCAGTCGGAAATATGCCGCAAAATTATATTCATTTCTTATATTTTGTTTCTTTTTGTTTTTAATTGATTCTTCAGCATTTTAAGCGTGTCAGATCCCGTCGATGTTCGAGCTTTCCGGGCGCAGAATCACAGCGACGAAGTCCTTGATCCGCGCCATACATTCTCGCGCCTGGTTATACCAGAAATCCGCATAGGAACGCCGATCCGACGCGACGCCGTAGGCGTCAAGACCCATGGAGCGCGCGATGAACACCGCGCGATAAAGATGATAGCGCTGCGTCACAATGATCACGCGTGCGCCGGGTGACGCAAGCGCCATGCGCCGAACGGAATCGTAAGTGCTGATCCCCGCGTGATCCATCACGATATTCTCCTCGGGAACGCCTTCTTCCACCGCGCAGCGCCGCATGACCCCTACTTCGTTATAATCGTCGCGCCGATGGTCACCGCTCATCACGATCGTCGGCGCCGCGCCCGCGTGATACAAGTCCACGCCCGTCAAAATGCGGTCTTCCAGCATGGGACTCGGCTCCGAATTGGCGATCACGGACGCGCCGAGCACGAGGATCGCATCCGCCTGCGGCGCCTTTTCTTCCGGCAGAATCCTTCCCATCGCCGAAAAAACAACGATCAAATTGACCGCCGTGCAGAAAAGCACGACCGTCAGCAAAAACAACCCAATGGCACGCAGCACCTTCTTCAAAACACGTCCTTCTTCCCTGTTTGATACGCCTACGATTTCAGTATATCATTTTACGCCATTTGCTTTCAACTTTGCCCTTCGTTTTCCCCGATCCGCGAAAAATGCTTGAAAACCGCTCTATTTTGTTCCATGATAAAAGGGCGCGTTTTCGCGTCCCGAACCAAAGACGCACGCGCGCCGCTTACATCAGGGAGGGTTTTATTATGATTCAGGATATCGCGCCGCATCAGCTTCACATCGGCTACGAGCTTCGCCGCGACGCAGAAGGGCACGATTTTGCCGTCGCCGCAAAAGACGGCGAGCTTCTGGTCGACGAACACGGCTGCATTCCGACGTTCGACGCGCTCGGCCTTTCTCCGAAGGGCGCGCAGTATTTGTTCACGATGGACACGGACGCCTACTATATGGTCGACGCGGACGCAAACGACGCGGCGTTTCATTTCGCGCCGTCTTCCAGTTTCCGCACGGTCGAGCCGCGCTACTGCGCATTTGCGGGCATCACGGCGTTTCAGCTCGTGAATTTTTATCGCCGCAATCGCTTCTGTTCGACCTGCGCGCACCCGCTGGAGCACCATAAAAACGAACGCGCGCTCGTCTGCCCCGAATGCGGCAGGATCGTATACCCGCGCATTTCCCCCGCAGTCATCGCGGCGGTCGTCGACGGCGATCGGATCGTTTTGACCAAATACGCGGGCCGCGCATTCAAGCGTTATGCGCTGGTGGCAGGATACTGCGAAGTCGGCGAGTCGCCCGAGGATACCGTCCGCCGCGAAATTTTTGAGGAGACGGGTCTTCATGTGGACAACATTCAATATTATAAGAGCCAGCCGTGGTCGTTCACGGAAACGCTTTTGATGGGGTTTGTCGCGCATCTTTCCGGCAGCGACGAGATCCACATGGACAAAAACGAGCTTTCCGTTGCCGAATGGGTCAATCGAGCCGACATCCCCGACGATATGGGCGAAGGCAGTCTGACGCGCGAAATGATCCTCGCCTTCCGAGACGGCAAAATCGGTTAATTTCAAAATCAACATTCGTCGCAGAAATTGGAAGAACAAGCCGCGGTATTTTTGCGCCGCGGCTTGTTTTTCTCCGAAGCCCGGCAGAGATTGTTTTTAACACACAAAAAACGCCGCGCAAGCCAAAGCTTCTTTCGAAAGCCTCGTTTGCAGCGACGTTTTTTGTTCTCACAGTTTGCCGAACGACAAACGGAGACAACAGTTCCTGCTATTGGAACGAACGGGAAGATTTATTCCGCGTCCGCTTCGACATTCACGATCTGTTTGCCGTCATAGTAACCGCAGTTTTTGCAGACGCGATGCGCAAGCTTCATCTTGTGGCACTGCGGGCATTCCATCATGCCCGGAAGCGTCAGCTTGAAGCTGCCGGCGCGGCGGTTACGACCCCTTCTACGGGACACCTTTTTCTTGGGAACAGCCATTCTTAGTCCTCCTTATCCCGATCCACGAACCCGGCCAGCACGCCGAAGGGACCGATTTGATCATTTGCGACGCAATTGCACTGCGCGCTGTTCAGATTGACGCCGCAAATCGGGCACAATCCCCTGCAGTCATCGCTGCAAAGGCTCGCCGTAGGCGTCTGCAACACGATACAATCCTGAACCATGCGTTCAAAATCGATCTCCTCGTTTTCAAACGAATAGTTGTCGGAATCATCGTCTTCGTGATTTCCGGTGAACGTCTCCTCAAACGAAAGGACATAAGTTCTGATATAACCTTCGCCGCAACGGTCGCAAAGACGCGAAAGCGTCGTCGTGATCTCGCCTTTTGCGAAGATCTCCCCATCCATCGCCGTCAGCTCGCCCTCGATCTTCGTGATTCCGTCGGTGCGGAAATCGCCCGTTTCAAACGGGATCACGCCAAGATCTAGTTCTTCGCCGAAAGGATACGCTGTGCC
>CAKTSO010000107.1 GCA_934613185.1 uncultured Clostridia bacterium
TGACCCAGCCGTCGGACTCGCCGCCGACATAAATGAACAGGTCGCAATCGGAGATCTTGACAATATCATCGGCGGTGGGCTGATAGCTGTGCAGGTCAACGCCGTTGTCCAGAAGCATTGTGATATCGGCGCTGTCGGCTTTGTCGCCGAGAATTTGGCGGACCCAGTCGTATTCCGGAAAAATGGTCGTGACGATGTTCAAAGGTTTCTCCTGCATAGAGGATTGCGTATGCTCGGCGGTTTGCGCGGGAACGGCACGATTGCAGCCGGAAAGTGTGCCGACCAGAAGAAAGAAAGCGACAAACAGTGCTGTTATTCTTTTCATGGGATAATCCTTTCAAATGACAAACAATGGATTGAAATTCGATGTTTTTTAAAAAAGCACGTCAAAAAAACGAAAGCAAAACCATATCAAAAAAACCGCGTTTCATAAAGCGGACGATGGATGCTCTCGTTCTGTTTTTTGTCAATTCGAAAGTTTGATCTTTAAAGAAACGAGCGTGCGGTGCGCCACAGACGGCGTTTGCAGAAAACGGCAACGGGAAAACGCAATTTCAAAGAAAAAGCTGTCGGTGAAGGCAGCGATCAAAAGGCAGCACAGGACGTTTTTGCAAACGGAAAGCTGCGCACATACGGCACAATCCGCACCGGTGCAGTCATGGTCTGCTTCAAAGAAAAGGAAAGCGGCACAGAAAAACATCGCCAGCGCGACGGCAAAAGCGATCCATGCAAAAACATGACAGCTTTTTTTCATAACTGCGATACCTCCTTTTGCCGCTGAATCGAGATCTCGTTGCGATACGATGCCGAACAGGATCGTTTTTACGATAGACGAGCCCTATGAAAATGTCAATATGAGAATCATTCTCAAATTATTAAGATTTGATAAACGCAATAAAAAACCGACCGCACAATGCGGTCGGTTTAAGGATCGATGTTTAGCGGAACAGCTCGGCCAGCTTCGGCAGAAGCGTAAAGAGGTTGAAGCGGATGAACAACGGCACGCACACGAGCGAGACCGTGGACATGATCTTGATGAAGATGTCAAGGCACGGGCCGACGGTGTCTTTGAGCGGGTCGCCGACGGTGTCGCCGACGACGGCCGCCGCGTGTGTGTCGCTGCCCTTGGCGTGATCTTTGCCCAGAGCCGCGGTTTCAATGTATTTTTTGGCGTTGTCCCATGCGCCGCCGGCGTTGCCGGTGAAGATCGCGAGCATGATCGCAGTGATCGTGCCGCCGATCAAAAGGCCGCCGACGAAGTCCGGCCCGAAGATGAAGCCGGTCGCCACGGGAATGACGATCGCCATCAGCGCGGGGAAGCGCATCGCCTGAAGGGAACCCTGCGAGGAGATTTCGATGCAGGTCTTGTAGTCGGGCTTGGCCGTGCCTTCGAGGATGCCGGGGATCTCGCGGAACTGGCGGCGGACTTCTTCGACCATCTTGCGCGCCGCGATGGCGACCGCGTCAATCAGAATGCCGGAGAACAGGAACGGCAGCGCCGCGCCGCAAAGTGCGCCCGCGAGGGTCAGCGGGTTCATCAGGTTCAAAACAAGATCGGTGCCGATCTCGTTATAGCTGTAAAGATAGGAGACCATCATCGACAGCGCGGCGAAGGACGCCGAGCCGATCGCAAAGCCCTTGCCGATGGCGGCGGTGGTGTTGCCGACGGAATCCAGATGGTCGGTGATCTTGCGGACGCTTTCGTCCAGTTCGCTCATTTCGGCGATGCCGCCGGCGTTGTCGGAGATGGGGCCGTAGGTGTCGACGGAGACGGTGATGCCGACAAACGACAGCATGCCGACGCCCGCCATGGCGACGCCGTAAAGGCCGCAGACGGCGTAGGAGATCAAAAGCGCGAGGGAAAGCACGATCAAAGGCAGCATACACGAACGCATACCGATGGCAAGGCCCTGCGTGATCGTCAGCGCCGCGCCTTCGCGGGAAGCCTCGGCGATGCGGCGAGTGGGGTTGTAGTCATAGCTTGTGTAGTACTCGGCGAGCATGCCGATGACGATGCCGCTGACAATGCCCGCGGCCGCGGCGATGAAAGGTCCACTCCAGCCGGTCTTGAAGCCGAACGCGGCGCAAAGCGCGTCGTCGCCGCCGAACATGACGCGGGAAAGAACGAAGCCGAAGACGATCGTAAGCCCGGCGGAGATCCAGGTGGCGAGGTTCAGCTCGTTATGCGGATTTTCGCTGATCTTCTTTTTCAAAAGAAGGGACATGACGCCGAGAATGCAGGCGATCAGGCCGAACGCGGCGAAGACGATGGGGTAGGTGATGACACGCACGAGCTGTGTCTCGCTCACGGCGAGGGAATGATACTGCGCCGTCAGGAAAAGGTGCACGCCGAGGATGCTCGTGGCCAAAATCGCGCCGACGAAGCTTTCCAGAAGGTCGGACCCCAGGCCCGCCACGTCACCGACGTTGTCGCCGACGTTGTCCGCGATGGTCGCGGGGTTGCGGGGGTCGTCCTCGGGAATGTGCGCCTCGGTCTTGCCGACCAAGTCGGCGCCCATGTCGGCGGCCTTGGTGTAGATGCCGCCGCCGATGCGGTTGAACATGGCGATCGTCGAGCAGCCGAGGGCGTAGCCGGAAAGCGTCATCGTGAAGTTGCCTTCAATGCCGAGCCAGTTGGCGGAGGAAGAATTGATCGCGTCGATCGAAAGCTGCCCCAGGAGTTTGCCGAAGACGACATAAACGATGAAGATGCCGAGAAGCGCAAAACCCGCGACGCTCAAGCCCATGACGGAGCCGCCCTGGAAGGCGACGCGCAGCGTCTCGCCGAGCTGGCCCGTTTCGCGTGCGCGGTTGGACACGCGGACGTTGGCGTAAGTTGCGACCTTCATGCCGATGTAGCCCGCGCAGGCGCTCATGACCGCGCCGATCAGGAACGCGGCGGCGGACTGCCACGAGATCAGCACGCACATGATCACGGCGATGATCGCCGCGACGACGCAGATAATGCGATATTCGTAATTGATGAAGGCGTTCGCGCCCACGCGGATGGCGGCTGCGATCTCCTGCATCTTTTCAGTGCCCTCGCCGAGCGACTTGACGCGCGCATAATTGAATGCGACGTATGCAAGCGCAAGGCAGGCGGAGAGGATGACGATGGACATCATGACGGTTTCTTATTGTCTCCTTTATGTTACTTTTTCGCCGTTCGGCGCAGATTCCGTGCCTCATTATATCGAATCTTCATAGGGTTGCACAAGGCTGTTTCGTTAAGAAGTCGACAAGAAATGTGAAAGAAGCGTAAAAAAATACAAGAATATCGATAATAAATCGCTAAGAAACGCAAGAAAACCGTTAAGATAACGCACGGTGACCGACTGCGTCGGATACGGAGCGGACGAGAGTGAAAAATGAGGGAAAAGAAAAGCGTACAGACGGAAAATCACACGGCGAAAGCCTTGTGTTGAACGGTTTTGAAATGATATAATAAAAAACAAATGAGATTTGCCCGAAACCTGTGACAAATCGCCTGTGAAAAAAAGGAGGAAGAAGCCATGTTTGACGCCGAAAAGCTTCGTGCGCTCAATTTTGCCATGATCGATTACTATACGGGGATGCCCAAATATATTCAACATTTTGAAAAAGTTCATGCGTTTTCGTCGATGATTGCGCAGGAAGAAGGTCTGGATGAAGATACGCGCTTTATTCTTGAAGCGGCGGCGCTGGTGCATGACATCGGCATCAAGCCCTCGAAGGAAAAGTATGGCTCCTCCGCGGGGCAGTATCAACAGATCGAAGGCCCCGTGCCTGCGGGCGAAATGATGAAAAAACTCGGCTTTTCGGGCGACGTGATCGCGCGCGTGCAATATCTCGTGGCGCACCATCACACCTACACGAACATCGACGGCGCGGATTACCGGATCCTCGTCGAGGCGGATTTCCTCGTCAATCTGTTTGAAAACGGAAACGATCAAAAAGCCATGCTCGCCGCACGGGAACGCGTGTTCCGCACGCCGTCGGCGATCCGCATTTTAAACGCGATGTTCGGGCTTTGAGAAAAATGACGTTTGCGCGGCGAAAGGAGGGATGACGCGGCATGAGCATGAACCTGATGCATTTGAAATACGCGGTCGAGGTCGCTTCGACGCATTCGATCAGCAAGGCGGCGGAAAATCTTTATATGAACCAGCCGAACCTGAGCCGCGCCATCAAGGAACTGGAAGAGTCGCTCGGCGTTCAGCTTTTCAAC
This sequence comes from uncultured Clostridia bacterium, assembly GCA_934613185.1. Taxonomy (GTDB): domain Bacteria; phylum Bacillota; class Clostridia; order Christensenellales; family Maliibacteriaceae; genus RGIG9107. Next base: position 4,208 of record CAKTSO010000107.1, read on the forward strand.
CGCACCTCCAAGGGCATCACACTCACCCATCAGGGTGAGGACTTCATTATTTATGCCCAGCGCATCCTCTATCAGATCAACGAGATCGAGACGCTCTTTCGCGAGGGCAAGGGCGCGCGCACGCGCTTTTCGGTCTCCGTTCCGCGCGCGACGTACATCTGCGAGGCGTTCTCCAATTTCGCAAAGGGGATCGACCGCAGTCAGAGCGTGGAATTATTTTATAAGGAAACGAACGCCGTTCGCGCGATCCGAAACATTCTGGATTCCGATTACAACCTCGGGATCATCCGCTATCAGTCCGTGTACGACCAGCAGTTTCGCTCCATGCTCGAGGAAAAGGGGCTGGAGGGGGAGCTGGTGTTTTCCTTCCGGCATGTGGCGCTTTTGAATCGCAACGACCCGCTTGCGAAAAAAGAGGTCCTGCATTATACGGATCTGGCCGATTATGTCGAGATCGCGCACGCAGATCCGTATGTGCCGTCCATGCCGATGTCCGACGTGCAAAAGGGGGAATATCTCGAGTCGATCGACAAGCGAATCTTTGTGTTTGAACGTGCCAGCCAGTTTATGCTCCTGCGGCAGCTGCCGCGCTCGTTCATGTGGGTCTCGCCGATCCCGGAACAGGTATTGGAAATAGAGGGACTCGTGCAGCGCGAATGCGTGGACGAGCGGCGTGTCTACAAAGACGTGCTGATCTACAAAAAGAACTATATTTTTTCCGATATGGACGATGCGTTCGTCTCGGAACTTTGGCGCGCGCGCAGTCAGTCTCCCTCACAGGAGGGGTGAGCAAACCAAAACGGATATACAAGTATCGATATGGACATATCGATACGGATATATCGATATGCCTTTTTGACATTTGCGCCATATCAAAAATTATATTATGATAGTTCTTGTCGGGGGAGCGGGGCTCGTCCGACGCCGAAGAGGGAGCGCGCAGGTTCGCGTGCGCGGAGCAAACGGCAGAAAAGACAATGGAGAGGATTATCATGGAAAAAACGTATCCGATCGTGGAAAATGTGGAAACGCTCGAGGCGGCGATCGCCCGCGTGCGGGAAGCGCAGAGGATTTTTGCGACCTATACGCAGGAGCAGGTGGACAAAATCTTCCTTGCGGCCGCCAGCGCTGCGAACAAGCAGCGCATCCCGCTTGCCAAGCTGGCCGTGAAAGAGACCGGCATGGGCGTGGTCGAAGACAAGGTCATCAAGAACCACTACGCTTCCGAATATATTTATAATGCCTATCGCGACACCAAGACCTGCGGCGTGATCGAACACGACGAGGCCTTTGGCGTGACGCGCGTGGCCGAGCCCATCGGCGTCGTCGCGGCGGTTATTCCCACGACGAACCCGACTTCCACGGCGATCTTCAAGACGCTGATTTCTTTGAAGACCCGTAACGGCATCATCATCAGCCCCCATCCCCGCGCCAAGGGCTGCACGATCGAGGCTGCCCGCGTTGTGCTCGAGGCGGCGGTCAAGGCCGGCGCGCCCGAGGGCATCATCTCTTGGATCGACGTCCCTTCGCTTGAATTGACGAACCTTTTGATGAAGGAAGCGGACATCATCCTTGCCACCGGCGGCCCCGGCATGGTTCACGCCGCGTATTCCAGCGGCAAACCCGCTCTGGGCGTCGGTGCGGGCAACACCCCCGCGATCATCGACGAAACGGCGGACATCCTTCTTGCCGTCAACTCGATCATTCATTCCAAGACGTTCGACAACGGCATGATCTGCGCCTCCGAGCAGTCCGTGATCGTGCTTGACAAAGTTTACGACAAGGTCAAAAAGGAGTTCGCCGCGCGCGGCTGCTATTTCCTTGACAAAAAAGAGACGGAGCTTGTCCGCAAGACGATCATCATCAACGGCGGACTGAACGCCAAGATCGTCGGCCAGAGTGCGTTCCACATCGCCGAGCTTGCGGGCGTCAAAGTCCCCGAAAGCACGAAGATTCTGATCGGCGAGGTCACCAGCGTCGAGCTTTCCGAAGAGTTCGCACACGAGAAACTGTCTCCCGTGCTTGCAATGTATCGCGCAAAGGACTTTGAAGATGCGATGAACAAGGCCGAGCGCCTCATCGCCGACGGCGGCTTCGGCCACACCTCCAGCGTGTATCTGAACGCGCTGACCGAGCGCGACAAGATCGATGCGTTTGCCGAGCGTATGAAGACCTGCCGTATTCTCGTCAACACTCCCTCTTCTCAGGGCGGCATCGGCGACCTTTACAACTTCAAGCTCAAGCCGTCGCTGACGCTCGGCTGCGGTTCCTGGGGCGGCAACAGCGTCTCCGAGAACGTTGGCGTCAAACACCTTCTGAACATCAAGACCGTTGCCGAGAGGAGAGAGAATATGCTGTGGTTC
>CAKTSO010000108.1 GCA_934613185.1 uncultured Clostridia bacterium
CGGGAGAATCCCATCGTCTCCCGCGCCGGGCGGTCATGCCGTGATCTTTCGATAGCGTTCGCCGGACAGGATCTCGAGCATGAGGTCATACGGCGACGCGGCATTGCCCGCGACCATGGAAAAGATCTGCGGCGTCACGCCCGAAACGAGCGCCGCGCCCTGTTCGTTCCGCGTCACGGGGACATGCGCATGCCGCGCCGCCACATTCCAGAACACGACCTTCGGCAGCCAATAACCGCAAGCGGCATAGCGTTTGCGTGCACGTTGGAAAACCGTCCTCGACGCGTCGTCCACGCAGACGTCAAACTCCATGTCGGAGACGATGACGAGCTTCGCAGGCAGTTCTTCCTGCGGCAGGCGATGCTTTCGCGCCGTGGAAAGCACGAGATCAAACACGGCGGCAAGATTCGTGTTGGCCACCTGACAAAATGACGCGGCGTAGCGCAGGCGCTCGGCAAACGTCTCGCCCTTCAGTTCGATCAGCTGCGGCGTTTCGGAAAACTCGATAAAGCAATTCGCAAACCGACCGCGATTATGCTGCGCAAAATACAGTCCGAGGGACAGCGCCACCGCGGCGGGCATCGGCTTGATCCCCGTCCAATGCATGGAACCGGAAGTATCGATCACCGCAAGCGCGTTTTCCTCGCCGCCGAAATCCGGCAGCTGTTCCCAGGTCGCGTTGATCACGCGCGTTTGTTCCGGCGTCATCGCCCGCATTCCGCCATACTCGTCAAAAAAAGACGCGGCAAGCTCATAGGGCGCGACGTTGTCCGCATGGATCTTCGCCTCCCCGCGCTCGGCACGGGAAAGGAAATCCAGATAGCGGTCGCGGTCGTTTCGAAGAAACGCCTTTTTGTATTTGAACAGCGCACGGGAGGGCTGTTTTTCATAATCAAAACAATAGTCGCGGCGGCGAAGATCGTTCTCGATCAGGCGGATCTGCGCGCGAAGCGCCGTAAGCGTCTTTCGATACTCGCTTTCGCGCATCCCGAGGAAAAAGGCAATCTTCTTCGCCGTTTTCACCGTCTCTTTGTTCGTCGCGTTGACGGACGGCAGCCATTTGGCAAGCAGGGAAACGGGTTCCCCGTTCTTCAGCGCCGCAAGATCCGCGTCAAGCTGCGCGCGGAACACGTCGATCGCCGCGCGTTCGCAGGGCGTTCCCATCAGGCAGAGGCAATCGTCAAAGCGGCCGTATTCCGCAATCAAGGCGACGTTCTTTCGAACGGCGTCCGCATGCTTGCCCGCCTGATCGCGCAGGATCGTACGGAAAATGTGTCGTTCGCCCAGCCCGCCGCGGATATCGCGGGCAAAAAAGAGGATCTTCATCGCAAGATCGGGATTCTCCGCCCAGGCGCGGTCAAACATGCGGCAAAGCTGCTCGCCGCTTTGCGCGCGCATCGCGCCGATCAAAGAAAAAAGGTCGAGGCAGTCGCTGCCCGTCGTGGCGTAAGCCGCGCCGCCGTTTTCGGTCAGCGCAAAGTTCGTCTCCTGTTTTAAATACTCCCGCATGTTTTTCACACTCCTTCGCTGTCGCAAAAAAAACAAGGCGCCGTGGGGTTGTGCCGTCCGCTTTGCGGGTCCGGCTGTCGATAAAAAATACTGCTGTCGGCGCCTTTTTTAAGAAGACAAGACGCGTGAGCCGCCGGTATTTCCGGTTCCGGCTCGATGGTTTCGCTATCAATTGCTTTTCCGAATGGGATTGCTGTTCGCGTCTTTCAATCGTCGGCGACAGGTTTTAAAAGGCCTTGTCGCTTTCGACATCGTCATTGTAGCAAAGGCCATGCGCTCCATCACGGAAAAAAAGCTGCGAAAACGTCATTTTCGAAGACGCAGCTGCGCGAGCAGGCGTTCGCGGATCAGATCGATCATTGTGTCGGGCGCCGTCACGCGCACCATCGGCCCGAAGGACAAGATGCGAATGACGATCTCCGTCTCGTCCGCCTCGTCGTAGACGATCGTCACGCGATAGCGGCCTTCTTCGAGCCGCTCGGCCTCTTTTTCAAAATGCGCAAAATGCAAAAGCACGCGTTCCGGCGCATTGCGCCGATCGACCACTTCCAGCGTGACGCTCTTTTGCGTCGCCATGCGAAGCGGCGCGGTTCGAAGCGACTCGGGCGCGTCCTCCCATCGCTCGCAGGACAAAATCCGCGCAAGATTGACGACGCTTCCAAAGCGATCCCCCGCGCCGATCAGGCGGAACTTGTCGTCCTTCGGCGAATACTCCAGTTTTTTTGGCATCATCGCGCGCCGCGCCCTGTCACCCCGCCGCGTCCGTATCATCAATTTCAGCGGGCATTGCTCCCGAATCGCCCGCAGGATCAGACGGAAGCGTTCGACATACCCCGCGTCTTCATACGGATCGCCGTCGGCGTAGCGGTCAAAGACAAAAACGTCTTCCGGGAAAAACAGCGGCTCGACCTCCGCGTCTTCCGCGATCCCGTCTTCAAAAAGACGGATCCGCGGGTCAAGACGGATCGCCTGAAGCCATCGCCGCTGCAAAAGCGTCGGTGGGGCGGACGGCGCATGGCGAAGCGGCGTCGTTCCGTCTTCATAAAGCAGCGGCCAGTCTCCGTTTTGCAGCGCCGGTTCGATGGCAAGCGCGCTTTCGGCAAACGCATAGCGCTCGATCATCGCGTGCATTTCGCCTTTTTGCAGCGGATGATCGACCGCCGCAGTCAAAATCTGCGCAAGCGTGCGATAATAAACGCCGTAAATTTCGCTGAAAATCATCTCGCGCCCCCATTCTTCCGCTCTTCGATTCCTGCGGTTCCTTCCACGTTTTCCGCGCCGTAAAGACGCGCCGTTTCTTCGACGTCCTCCCAAAATTGCCGTTGCAGCTCGGGCTCGGAAAAAGAAAGCTCCGTGATCCGGCAAAGGAACGTCCGAATCCACGGGACGAGTTCTTTTGCGTCGTACACCTGCGCCGTGAAGCGGCTGGTATTCGCGTCGAGCCGTTCGACCGTGCCGCAGCGCTTTTCCCGCTCCAGCCGTCCGTGGATAAACGTTTCGTCGTCCGCGTAACGAACGGTAAACGATACGCATGCCGGCCGCCGCCCCGAATCGCCCTGCGTGCTGACGCCCCACATGTGCCGCCGCATCGCGTCGAGCCGTTCACGGTATTCGTCATACTGCGCGCAGACCTGCGCGGGTTCGACCGATGCAATCAGATCGATCCGAAGCGTCGTAATCCTTTTTTCACGCGGCAGATACGCCGCAAGATACTGCCGCCCGCTCTGCACGCTGACCAGTATCCGAAGCGGCAGCGCGCGCTTTTCCACGGTCTGCTTTTTCTTTTTTCGAAATACGTCGAGCGTCACATAGCGCTTATCCCGCATCGCCAAAAACAGCGTGCAAAGAATCTCGCTGTCCAGCGCCGCAGTCATGTAATGATGTTTAAAGACAAAGGGACTTTCGTGTTCGGGCAGCCGATCGAGCAGATACGAACCGACCACGCCGCAAGGCGCAGCTTCCGAAAAAAAGTCCAGCGCGTCTCCGGTTCCCGTCTGCCGCATGGGCGCGCGGCGATAGGTCGCCAGTCGGCCGCGTCTGCCGATTTTGATCATGCCGAGCGCCGCATATTCGCCGAGCTTCTTTCGGATCGTGGATCGGTCGAACAGGCGCGCGTTCGCAAACAGGCGCAGATTCTCGTCGATCCGCGTCACGATCTCGTCGAGCGTCAATTCGATCTGTTCCGAATTTAAAATATCGAAAATCAAAAAATGCAGCGTAATGTCTCCGTCCGTAAAACTCTTCGTCTTCCACGCCGCATACAGCGGATTATGCGCGCAGGCGCGGCTGTCGATGGACAAAAAGACCTGTTTTCCCTCCGCCGTGCGCCGAAAACGCATCAAATCGCCCAGCCAGCTTTCCACGCGCCGCCGCTCGTCGTCATAGGTGCGAGCGCTTTTTTGCGTATATTCCGCCCGCGTTTGAAAGCCGTAAACATAAAACTGCCGCATGATGTCTCGAATGCGGGCAAAGTTCTTAATCCGCTCGCTGTATGCCATGCGCGCCCCTCCCCTTTTTCTTATCTTCTTTTACCATAACACATTTACTGTCCAATTTAACGCCCACCATAAATCGTTTTCGCGCAAAAACGCAAAAACATGTCCGTTTTATCGGACATGTCGTCTGATAGAATTCAAGCAAATCAAATCTCGGAGGGATTGTTATGAACGGCGACGGACATGACGATTGGTGGGACGATTACTTTCTCTATGCAATGCTCAGCAACTTGAACAACGACACGGACACTTCCGACGGCTGCGGCTGTTTCGGCTGTCTGTCCTGGGTTTTCATCGCCTACGCCGTGTTTTCGTTGATCGCAAAATTGCTCGACTGACCGACGCGCAAGCCATGCGTTTTGCATTCCGGTCGGACGTTCACCTCTTCTAACGCAACTGGCGAATCACTTCCTACGTCATTTTCATCCGCGCTGCGATCCGAAAAACAAGGTCCCCTGCCGCGCCATTTTCCCCTCATCGTTTTTTCGTGCCGATCGCCGCAAAAACGCATATTTTCGCAACGACGGATATCAATATGAAACATCCCCAAAGGAAGAAAATCACAATCCCGTCCGCAGCGTTCGTCTCCCGCAAAGGGATCCATGGAAACGAAACCTGCATCTTCAAAGCAAGATCGATCACAACGCAGACCAAAAAGCTCAAAATGCTTTCCAGTGTAAAACACAGCATCGCTTTTCTTCCGTCGTTTTTGATACGCATCAAAAGCCGCCCATACCAAACCGTTGAGATCACCGCCGCAGCAGCGCTCAGCGCGATCATCCATGCAAGCGAAATCCACGCCGTTTTTTCGGCAAGCGCGCAGATCGTTACACCCGCCAACAAAAGCCAATTCGCCGCGCCGTCCGTCGCGGCATACAGGATCCGTCTTCGCCGCATCCCCCGTTCTCCTTTTCCCGGCGTGATTTAAAAACTGTCATTCATTCTTTCGTCATATCGCACGCCCATGCGGTCGAAAAACGCTTTGTCTTCCTTCGTCAAGTTGGACGCAAATGCGATTTGTTCATGCGACACGGTCGCAACCCAAACCGTTCCGTTGCGATAAAAACAAATATCTTCCGGCTGTCCGCTTTCGTTCGGCGCGAAAAAATTAGGAAGATCCGTCACGGATTTTCTGTATTTTCTCGCGTGATACAGATCCATCACATAATCCGTTCCCTTTGTGATCGTGCCGGGCCAGGATTTTACGCCGACTTTTCTTTCGATCAAAAAGGGCTCCAGCGCCGTCAACGCTTTGTCATGCGCATAGACCGCGTTGCCCTTTTTCTTTGAAAGAATCCGAGTGATCAGGGAAAAACGATCCGACGTTCGAAAGCAGTATTTCAGCGTTTCCTTCCACGCGGCGTTCAGGTCTTCATAATGGATCCTGCACATCCAACAGCACCTCCCGTCAGTCTCCCCGCCGTCTTCCATACGCGATTGCGTTTTGATCCAAAAACGCAATATCATCATCCGTCTCATCAAAAAGGAATATCAGCTTTTCGTGCGTAACGGATACGAGCCATGGCTTCTTTGTCCGATAAAAGCACAGATCCTCCGGCGTTTCGTCGTTTCCCGTCAGCAATAATTCGGAAAGCGCCAACAAAAGTTCTTTGCTCGCCCTGCAGCATCGGTACTGGATCATAATCCGATGCTTTCCTCTGCTCAAAATCCGAACAGGTCGGTCTTTTTCTTCGTAAAACCTGCGAATTTCAAACGGATGAAGTTCCTCACAATATCGATAAATCGGCGGTTCCTGCCGATACGGCCGTTCCAAGCGCACCAGAAGCGAAAAATGTGTCGACGTTCGCATTGCGTATCGGATCAATTCCCGTCGTTTTGACGACGCATCATCGTAATTCACCGTTCTTTTGCACGCCGCCATTTTCTTTATCCTCTCGCCGCAAACAAACTTGTCTGAGAGTCCTGCATGTTCTCATCGTAATAAGGCGGTTCTCCATCCCAGTTCTGGTGGAATCGAAGGATCATCGAATCATGTAACGTGATCGTCACATAGGCGCTGAAGCTTCGGCTCGGATATTGATATTTCAAACTCGCCAAAAGCGTCGTGCAAAGCGTCGGCGCAATTTTTTCAAGCTTTTTATATTCTTTCAGCTTCACTCGATCCAGAAGATGGACATGATTCTCCACCGCTTCAAACGCCGTCTTATCTTCGATTTTTCCTACTTTCTCCTGTTCATACGACTCACGTAAAATGTAGGTATATCCGTCTTCCGATGCTACTTCCTTAAATCGATACGCTTCCGTAAGCCGTTCCAGCCACTCAATTCTATCCATATTTTCTCCTTAATATTGCACCACTGTTTCTCCATCATTTAACACATTCACAATGTGTTTCACAACACGCTTCGCTTCCCGCCACCATTTTGGTTCCTTCCAATCATAGGTATCGCCCTGCGCAAGATTCAGCGATTCTCCGTTGATCGATACGCAATGATCGTTCAACCAGACGATCAACGCATCGCTTTCATGATATCCATCATAGATACAGCGAATCCATCCCCCGTCTTGCAGATAAA
>CAKTSO010000109.1 GCA_934613185.1 uncultured Clostridia bacterium
GCCACCACACGGCCCCGCTCGTCAAAAATCGGATACATGAGCCTGCCGCGGAATGCGTCGTATTTTCTGCCCTTGGATTCGGACAAAAGGCCGAGCTTCTGCGCTTCCTGCGCCGGGATCCCGTTTTTTTCGAGATGATCTTTCAGCGCATTCCACGAATCGGGCGCATACCCGAGGCCGAACCGACGAACCATCGCCTCGCTGACGTCGCGCCGCTTTAAATAACCGCGCGCCGCCTCGCCTTCGGGTTCGTAGAGCCTGTCCCTGAAAAAGCGCGCCGCCGTCGTCATGATCGAGAACATGCGTTCCTGCTCCTGACGCATTTTGCGGTACCGCGCCTCGTCCTCCTCGTTCTGCGGCAGAGGCACGTTGAACTTTTCGGCCAGATATTTCACCGCGTCCACAAAACCGAGCCGTTCGGCGGACATGACGAAGCTGATCACGTTCCCCGCCGCCTTGCAGCCGAAGCAATAGTACATCTGCTTTTCCGAATCGACGGAAAACGACGGCGTCTTTTCCTGATGGAACGGGCAGCAGCCCCAATAGCGCCGCCCCTTTTGCGTCAGCGGCACATATTCGGAGACGACGCTCACGATATCCGCGCGGCTGCGCAATTCATCCAGCCACTGCTGCGGAAAAAATCCCGCCATGGTCTTCCCCTCCGAATCGTTTTTTCATCGCACGTTTTTCATGCGCGACAGTTTAAATTCGACAGCCGTTCCCGTTTTCCTTTTTTCTTTTCAAAAAAACTGCTCTTTTTTCCGTTTTTCATTCAATTTGCGGGCATGGGCAGGAATAATTCTCCAAATTTTGCGACAGCATAACGATCCGTCATGCCCGCGATATAATCCGAAACGGCGACCGCGTCGCCGAAAGATTCGCGCTGCGCGGCATACGAATCGGGAAGCTCGTCCATATGTGCGCGAAAATGTTCGTAAAGATTCTGCATCACATGCAAAACGCGCCGATCCATCGCCGCATCCGACGTCACAAGATAGACGTGCTCGAACATGAACGCGCGAAGTTCCATCATGCTGCCGCCGACTTCTTCCGACATGCAGATGCGCCGCGCGCGTTCGCTCTGCGCGACGCAGTCGCGGATCATCGTGTCGATGCGTTCGCCGTGCGTTTTTCCCAAAATGCGCAGGCATTCGGTCGGCAGTTCCTCCGCACGGAGCACGCCCGCGCCGATGGCATCCTGAATGTCGTGATTCAAATACGCAATGCGGTCGCAGTAGCGAACCACGCACCCCTCCGGTGTCTTCGGCCAAAGCTCGCCCGTATGATGCACGATCCCGTCGATCACTTCCCGCGTCAGGTTCAACCCTTGCCCGCCGCGCTCGAGATAGCGCACGACGCGCCCGCTCTGCTCGTTATGGCGGAATCCGCCGTCGTTTTTTAAAATTTCGTTCAGTGCGCGTTCGCCGCTGTGCCCAAACGGCGTATGACCGAGATCATGCCCGAGCGCGATCGCCTCCGTCAAATCTTCGTTCAGCCGCAGCGCGCGGGAGATCGTCCGTGCGATCTGGGAGACTTCCATCGTATGCGTCAGGCGCGTGCGGTAGTGATCCCCGCCGGGAGACAGGAACATTTGCGTTTTATGCTTCAAGCGGCGGAAACTTTTGCAGTGAATGATCCGATCGCGGTCTCTTTGAAATTCCGTCCGAATGTCGCACGGAGAAATCATATGTTCGCGCCCGGCGGATTCGCCGCTTTTCGTCGCCCAGTTCGCCAGAATTTCCCGTTCCAGAGCTTCCTGTCTCTGCCGCAGATTTTCCGTCATGGTTCCCATCCCTTCCTTTTTATATTGATTTATATTATCGATCGCATTTTGAAATCTGCGCTTATTTTGTTATTACGATGCGAAGGCCGCAAATCCTTTTTCCCGTTTCAAACAAAAAGCGCGGTGATTCGTTTTTTCGCCGCACTCTTTGCCGTTTTATTTTCCGAACCCGCGCATCCCGCGGTCTTTGATCATGGAAAATGTCTGCTCCACGTCGTGATCTGGAGCGACGTCGCCGTCCAGACTGCTTGCCGGAACGACGCTGTCCGGCCCGAAGCGGGTTCGAATGCTGTCGATCGCCGCGTTCAGCGCCTGCTTTTGCACGCGGCTTTGCGGAGAATCGAACAGGGACTGCTGCACTGGCGCGTCTTCCGCACTTAAATCGATCGCGCGGAGCGTCAACGCCCGTACGTCCTGCCGCCAATCGTAATGCAGCCGAAACAGCCCCAGTCCCTCTCTTGCAAGGTCAATGGCGCTCTGCGTCGGCAGATGCAGCTTTTTTTGAAACTGCACGCTTTGCAGAAGCTCGTTCTTGACGCAAAGCTGCACACCGTTCGCGCACAGACGATTTTCACGCAGTTTTCGCGCAATGTCCTGCGCCAGTTCGACCAAGACCGCCTCGACCGCCTCCTCGCTTTGCACGGGTTTGGCGCTCGTCACGCCGTGGCCGACGGATTTCATCTCCGGCTCTTCCTCCAGCCGCAGGACCGGCGCGCGATCCATCCCGTTGGCAAACACCCAAAGCATTCGCCCGTTTTTGCCGAACTGTTCCGTCAAAAACGCCGGGTCGCAATGCGCAAGATCGCCGATGGTATGGATGGCGAACCGCTCCAGTTTTTTCTGTGTCGCACGGCCGACAAAGAGCATGTCGCCCGCGGGAAGCGGCCAGACGACGCGCCTGAAATTTTCCTGCGAGATCACCGTGACCGCGTCCGGCTTTTTCATGTCGCTGCCGAGCTTGGCGAACACTTTGTTGAACGATACGCCGACGCTGACCGTCAGCCCCAGTTCTTCCCGCACCGCGTTGCGGATCTCGTGCGCGATCGTTTCGCCGTCGCCGAAGAGTTTTTCACTTGCCGTCACGTCGAGCCAGCATTCGTCCAGCCCGAACGGCTCAACCTGATCTGTGTATCTTTGATAGATCAGCCGCGTCAGTTCGGAATATTTTTTATATTGCGGAAAGTCCGGCGGCACCATGACGAGATCCGGGCACAGACGAAGCGCTTCCCAGTTCGCCATCGCCGTGCGCACGCCCGCGCGCTTTGCCTCCTGCGACTTTGCAAGCACGATCCCATGCCGCTTATCCGCATCGCCGCACACCGCGACCGGCTTCCCGCGCAGCGATGGATTCCGCATGATCTCCACGGACGCGTAAAAGCTGTTCAAATCGCTGTGCAGGATCACTCTTTCCCGCATAACGCCGCTCCTTTCCCCGAAACGCTTTCGATTGCCCGTTGACAAACGCAAAGTTCGGAAGTATACTCAGGATAACTTCTATAAACTTCCTGTTTATTCTACCAAGTTTCGACAGGCAGGTCAATTCTCCTTTGAAAAGTTGACAAATATTCTCATTGTAACGATGGATTTACGAAAGGATGTTTTCCGACATGGATTTCGCGCAGAGACTGAAGACGGCAAGAGAAAAGGCGGGATTGAGCCAAAGCGAACTCGCCGCGCAGTGCGGTTTGACAATCCGCTCGATCAGCGCTTACGAAACCGGGCGCGCCAATCCGCGCGGCGTCACGCTGCACAAGCTTGCCGCGGCGCTCGGCGTTTCCCCCGCATGGCTCCTGTCGCAGGACGATCTTCGCGAGGATTATATCGAACGCGCGCGGGCAGACTATGGAAGCCGCGGCGCACAGGAACTGACCCGCCTGCTCGAAGAAAACAAAGCGCTGTTCGCCGGCGGCGACATCAGCGAAGAAGCGAAAGATGACTTTTTCCGCGCCATTATGACCGCCTATCTTGCCTGCAAGGAAGAAGCGCGGCGCACCTTCGGGCGGCAGGAGCAGCCTCATGACGATTGAACAGATCTTCCATATCGTATGCGACCTTGTCCGCCGCCACGGCACGCGCGACCCCATGCGCATTTTAAAAGAACGCGGCATTCTGACACTTTTTCAGGACATGGGAACGCGCCCCGATTCCTGCAAGGGATTCTATCTGCATCAGGATCGCATCGGCTGCGTCACGATCAACAGCGCGCTCGGCGTCGATATGCAGCGCATCATCGCCGCGCACGAATTGGGGCACGCGCTGCTTCACAAAACCGCCGCACAGGATTTCTGCGTATTCGACGACGCTTCAAGGCTTGAATACGAAGCCAATCTTTTCGCCGCCGAACTTCTGCTCGGCGACGACGAAACGCTCGGCGCTCTGCGGGAAGAAAACGATTTTTGCAGCGTTGCCGCCGCGCTCTACGTCCCGCCGCAGCTTCTCGCATTTAAACTGCGCAGTCTGAACCGCCGCGGACTTCTGCCTTCCGACGCGTCGCTTTACGCGCGAAGCGATTTTCTCCGCAATTTTCCCGCCTTTATCCCGGAAAACCGCAATTAAATTTTCGATTTTCAAATTCTATTTCTAAAGAAGGTGTTCCATGCTCACAAAAAAATACGTCGACGTCATCGCCGCCTTCAGCGAACGCGGGCTTCTTCCCATGGAACTGATCTGGGAAGACGGGCGGCGGTATGAGATCGACTGCGTCTACGACGTCCGCCCCGGTGCTTCCCACAAAACCGGCGGACAGGGCGATCGCTATACCGTCCGCATCCGCGGGCAAAAACGCTATCTTTTCTTCGAGCACGCCGCACGCCGCGACGACCCCGCGCTCGGCCGCTGGTTCATCGAATATCCCATGCAAAAATCGCCCTCGTTTGAATATTAAAAGCCGCTTCTTTCAAAAGAAGCGGCTCTTTTCATCGATTTTGTCTTATTTGCGGTTGCGCGGACGAAGGAAGACAGGCGTATCGTCGTAATCGTCCTCGATGACGTCGCGCGCCGGAGCGGGCTGCTGCACGGGAGCGGCAGGCTGCTGCTGCACGGGCGTCGGACGCATCGGCTGCTGAATGGGTGTCTGCGGCATCGGCGTGCCGGGATAGAAGCCCTGCGGCGCGGAATTTTCACTGACATTGAAGGGAAGCTTCATTCCCGCGGTCGAAGACATATTGCCGGCGGGAGAAGACACCGGGCGCGCCACAGCCTTTTTCTTGACCGGCGCGGCGACGGAAGACGCGGGCGCGGCTTCCTGTTCCGGCATGCGAGCGCCCTCGAAACCGGTCGCGATGATCGTCACGCGAACCTGATCTTCCAGCGACGGATCGATGCCCGCGCCGAAGATGATGTTCGCCTCGGGATCGACCGCCTGCTGCACGAGCGTCGCGGCCTCGTTGATCTCGAGCATGCCGAGATCCTCGCCGCCGGTGATGTTCAAAAGAACGCCGGTCGCGCCGTCGATCGAAGTCTCGAGCAGCGGAGACTGGATCGCCTGTTTGGTGGCGTCCATCGTGCGGCTCTCGCCGGAACCGTAACCGATGCCCATATGCGCAATGCCGCGGTCCTTCATGATTGCGCGCACGTCTGCAAAGTCCAGATTGATCAGGCCGGGAACGACGATCAGATCGGAAATGCCCTGGATGCTCTGATGCAGAATATCGTCCGCCATCTGGAACGCTTCGACCATCGTCGTGCCCTTGCCAACGACCTGAAGCAGTTTGTCGTTCGGGATCACGACGAGAGTATCAACTCGCGTCTTGAGCTCGATCATGCCGGCCTCGGCGTTGACCGCGCGCTGACGGCCTTCAAAGAGGAAGGGCTTGGTCACGACGCCGACGGTCAGAATCCCCATCTCCTTGGCGATCTCTGCGACGACGGGCGCAGCGCCCGTGCCGGTACCGCCGCCCATGCCGGCGGTGACAAAGACCATATCGGCGCCCTTCAAATTATGCATGATCTCCTCGCGGCTTTCTTCCGCCGCGCGGCGGCCGACCTCGGGGTTCGCACCCGCGCCGAGGCCGCGCGTGATCTTCTCGCCGATCTGGATCTTCTGATTGGCTTTGGAAAGGTACAGGACATGGCGATCGGTGTTGACCGAGATAAACTCCACGCCCTTCAAACCGGACTGGATCATTCGGTTCACGGCGTTGTTGCCCGCGCCGCCGACGCCGACGACCTTGATCTGCGCCGCCTGATCCATTCCAAAATCAAATTCCAACATGTTGTATTCCTCCTGCCTGATGAAGCGATTTCCGCTTATTGTGGGGAAAAGGCTCGATTCATTTTTTTCTTCCGAACAGCCCGCGCGATTTTTTCATGGACGCGTTCTGCATACATATATAATCAACGGCGCCGAGAACGCCGGCATAAACCGCGGAATTAATTCGCGGAGACTGCGGAGTGAGCACCTGCACGTTTCGCTCCAGAATTGCCGACGAAAACTGCCGAATGCCGTGCATCATTGAAAATCCCCCGCCGGTCAAATACACGGCCGAACGGTTCGCAAGGCGGAAGCCCGATTCTTCGATCACTGCGGCGATCCGCTCGAGCGTGTCACGCATGCGCGCTTCGATCACTTCCGACACGAGCGCTGTTTCGTATTTTCGAGCCTTGTCGGTGCGATCCATAATGTGCATCAGCTGCATCTGCCCCGAATCGTTGTCCAGCCCGAAGACATAGCGCCGCTTGAGCGCGTCCGCCTCCGAATAGGAGATGTTCAAGCCCTTCATCATATCCG
>CAKTSO010000110.1 GCA_934613185.1 uncultured Clostridia bacterium
AAGCTCTCCGGGCTTTGGATCGCCGCACTCGTGCTCGGCATTGCCGGCGTCTCCATCGTTTTAAGCTCGCTCGGCATTTCATCGCGCGGCAAAAAACAGTCGGATGCACCGAGCGCTTCCGCCTCGACCGACACGCAGGACTATCCCTCCTACAGCGTCGTGTTCGCGGGTGCGGATCACCTCAACACCTCGCAGAACCTTCAAGGCGCGACCGTCAGCGCGACGTTCGGCGCCGCGAAAGTCGACCTGCGTCAAGCCGTGATCTCGCACGACATCGCGATCAAATGCGAGGCCGTGTTCGGCGGCGTGGAGCTTTTCCTTCCCGCGAACGTTCGAACTTCCGTCGTCGGTTCGCCCGTATTCGGCGCACACGACTGCAAGTTCGTCTCCTCTGCGAATGCGGACGCCCCGCTCGTCACCGTCAATTGCAGCGCCGTGTTCGGTGGGATCGAGATCAAGTAAATCGTCATACAACACAAAAGCCGATCGGAACCGATCGGCTTTTGTGTTGTGTAAAACGATCACACGCGCCTGCAAGTGATCCACGAGATTTTGCTGCCCGCATACTGCGCTTCGACGAGTTTTTTCGCCTCGTTGCCCGATCTTGCGGAAACGGTCGTCTCGGTCCGTATGCCATCGACTCTGAATATGCATTCCCATTGCAACATACGGTCTTTCCTCCTTTCTTTTGTCTAAAAGAACTTAATGAATCGCTGTTGCTTGTCAACAGCGATTCTGTTATGCGTAGTATAACAGCGCGAAAACCGTGAATTTTCTTGCTATTTGAATCGCGCCGTGATAAAATAAACTCTGTATCCAATAGCACTCGCCGTTGAACGGAAGGAGTACGCCGGGCTGTCGCGTTTTTTTGAAAAGAGAGGAACTCATCGGCTGAAAGGTTCCAGACGCGCGCGGCGGAAAGTCGTCCGGGAGGCATGAAGGTCAAAGGCGTTCTTCGCCCTCAGCCGTCACGGGTCGGGCCCGATATCGCCCGTTTCAATCAAGTGGGCGGACGCTTTTAAGCTTTCGTCAATTCAGGTGGTACCGCGAGCGCCGCTTCGTCCTGAAATGGAGGAAGCGGCGATTTTATTTTGAAAAAGGAGCAGATCCCATGGCCGAAATGCAGAAAACCTACGATCCCTCCAGCGTGGAGGAGCGACTCTACCGTCACTGGGAAGAGTCCGGCGCCTTCCATCAGGAACCCGATCCGTCCAGAAAACCGTTCACCATCGTCATGCCGCCGCCCAACATCACCGGTCAGCTTCACATGGGGCACGCGCTTGACAATATGATGCAGGACGTGCTGACCCGCTATCACCGCATGCTCGGCGACAACACGCTCTGGCTGCCCGGTACAGACCACGCGTCCATCGCCACGGAGGTCAAGCTCGTCGAACAGCTCGCCGAGGAAGGCAAGACCAAGGCGGACATCTCCCGCGAAGAATTTTTGGAGCGCGCCTGGAAGTGGCGCGAGAAGTTCGGCGGCCGCATCGTCAAGCAGCTGCGCAAGCTCGGCTCCTCCTGCGACTGGCAGCGCGAGCGCTTCACGATGGACAAGGGCTGCAACCGCGCGGTCACGGAAGTGTTCGTGCGTCTTTATGAAAAGGGCCTGATCTATCGCGGCAACCGCATCATCAACTGGTGCCCCGAGTGTCTGACGGCGTTGTCCGACGCGGAAGTCGAGTATTCCGAGCAGGCCTCGCACCTTTGGCACATCCACTACCCCGCGGCCGACGGCGGCGAGGGAATCACCGTCGCCACGACGCGTCCCGAGACGATCTTCGGCGACACGGCCGTCGCCGTCAACCCGAACGACGCGCGCTACACAAACCTCATCGGCAAGCAGCTCATTCTGCCGCTGACGGGCCGCACGATCCCCGTCATCGCCGACGAATACGTCGAGATGGAATTCGGCTCCGGCGCCGTGAAAATCACCCCCGCGCACGACCCGAACGACTTTGAAGTCGGCCTGCGCCACAACCTCGACATGCCGCGCATCATGAACGACGACGCGACGATGAGCGATCTTTGCCCCGAGCAATACCGCGGCCTGACGCGCGAGGAATGCCGCAAGAAGGCCGTCGCCGATCTCGAGGCGCAGGGCTATCTTGTCAAGATCGAAGACTACGCGCACAACGTCGGCGAATGCTATCGCTGCCATACGACGGTCGAACCGATCATCTCCAAGCAGTGGTTCGTCGACATGAAGCCCCTGGCCAAACCTGCGCTGGAGGCCGTGTACGACGGCCGCACGAAGTTCGTGCCGGAGCGTTTCTCCCGCACTTACTACAACTGGATGGAGAACATCCGCGACTGGTGCATTTCCCGTCAGCTTTGGTGGGGCCATCAGATCCCCGCGTGGTACTGCCCCTGCGGCGAGATCATCGTCTCGCGCGAGACGCCCACTTCCTGCCCCAAGTGCGGCTGCACGGAGTTGAAGCAGGACGAGGATGTGCTGGATACCTGGTTCTCCTCGGCGCTCTGGCCGTTCGAAACGCTCGGCTGGCCCGACAAGACGCCGGATCTTGAACAGTTCTTCCCGACGGATGTGCTCGTCACGGGTTACGACATCATCTTCTTCTGGGTGGCGCGCATGATCTTCTCCTCGATGGAGCAGATGGGTCAGCCGCCGTTCCACACCGTTCTCGTACACGGTCTGGTTCGCGACTCGCAGGGCCGGAAGATGTCCAAATCCCTCGGCAACGGCATCGATCCGCTGGAAGTCATCGACAAATACGGCGCGGACGCGCTTCGCTATTCTCTTGCGGTCGGCAATTCGCCCGGCAACGACCTGCGCTTTTACTGGGAGCGCGTCGAGGCGGGCCGCAATTTCGCCAACAAGATCTGGAATGCCGCAAGATTCGTGATGATGAACATCGGCGACGAACCCGTCAAACCTCTTGGCGAGGTCAAGCTCGACATCGCCGACCACTGGATCCTCGGCCATCTGGACGATGCGATCCGCGAGATCACCGGCTATCTTGACAACTACGATCTCGGCATGGCCGCACAGCGCTGCAATGACTTCATTTGGGACGATTTCTGCGACTGGTTTGTGGAAATGGCCAAGACGCGCCTGTACGACGGCACGGACGAGGAAAAGGATGCGGCAAAGAGCGTGCTTTGCGCCGTGATCACCGACTCGATGAAGCTGCTGCATCCGTTCATGCCCTTCGTCACAGAAGAGATCGGCTCCTATCTGCCCGGCGTGGAAAGCATCATGCTTTCGTCCTGGCCGACGGTCCGCGGCATTTCCGACGCGCAACGCGTCCAAACGATGGACGACGCGATGGAAATGATCCGCCGCATCCGCAACATCCGCAGCGAAATGGGTGTCGCGCCCGGCGTGCGCACGCGTCTTTTCCTGCGCAGCCTCGACCCCGCGCAGTCGCTTGCCGAGACGGAAGCGGCGATCCGCCGCCTTGCCGCCGTCAGCGACATCACCTGGATGGGCGCGGACGATCAAAAGCCCGAAAAGAGCGTCGCCGTCGTGACAAACGCCGTCGAAGGGTTCATCCCGATGGGCGAATTGATCGACATCGAAAAAGAACTCGCGCGTCTTGAAAAAGAGCTCGGTAAGACCCGCGGTGAGATCGCCCGCGGCGAAGGCATGCTCGGCAACGAGAAATTCGTCGCCCGCGCGCCGCAGAACGTCGTCGATGCCGAACGCGCCAAGCTGGAAGATAACCGCACGCTCGCCGCGACGCTCGAAGGGCGCATCGCCGAGCTGCGCGAAATGGCGTAATCGAATATGATTCAGACCGCAGAACAGGCGCTCAGCTTTATCCACTCCTGCAACAAATTCGGCGGGAAAAAGGACGATCTTGCGCGCATGCGGACGCTTTTAAAGACGCTCGGCTCGCCCGAGCGTCTTTATCCTGTCGTCCACATTGCAGGGACCAACGGCAAGGGCTCGACCGCCGCGATCAGCGCGCGCATCCTCGAATGCGCCGGATATCGAACCGGCCTTTTCACCTCGCCGTTCCTCGTGCGCTTCAACGAACGCATTCGCATAAACGGCGCCGAGATCCCCGATTCGCAGCTCGTCCGCCTTTGCGAGACGGTGCGCGCGGCATGCGAACGCGTCGTCGCCGAAGGATTTGCGCATCCGCTGGAATTTGAAGTCGTCACGGCGCTCGGGTTCCTCTATTTTGCCCAGCAAAAGGTCGATATCGCCGTGGTCGAAGTCGGCATCGGCGGGCTGCTCGACTCCACGAACGTCGTCGATCCCGCCGTGTGCGCGATCACGCCCATCGGCTTTGACCACACGCGCATTTTGGGCGACACGATCGAAGAAATCGCCGCGCAGAAAGCCGGAATCATTAAGGAAAACCGTCCCGTCGTTCTTTCGCAGCAAGCGTTTCCCGAGGCGGCGGACGTCGTCCGACGGACCGCGGCCGAAAAACACGCCGAAGTTCTCGAAACCGCTCCCACCCCCTGCACGTTCCATCGAAACGGACTGACGATGCCGGACGGCACGACGCTTTCCATCGCAGGCGAACATCAGGCAATCAATCTTGCCTGCGCGCTCGGGATCGTCGAAGCGCTGCAAAAACAGGGCTTCGCCATTTCCGAAGACGCGGTTCGCCACGGAATCGAGACCGCCCGCTGGGACGGGCGTTGCCAGTGGCTGGACGATCGGTTTTTGATCGACGGCGCGCACAACGCCGCAGGCGCGAAGGTGCTGTGCGACTACCTTTCCCGTTTCGTTCTCCCGGAAAAGATCACGCTTTTGTACGCCGCCATGCGCGACAAGGACATTTCCGCCTGCGTCAGACAGCTCGCGCCCCTTTGCGCCCGCGTCGTCACGACGGACATCATGCCCGTGCGCGGCGAAAGCTGCGAGGCGCTCTGCGAACGATTCCGCGCGCAGGGTGTCCGCGACGTAACGGCGGTGTCCGATCCCAAAGCGGCGCTCGCGCTTTGCAGATATCTTGCAAAAAGAGACGGCGGCATTGCCGTCGCGTGCGGCTCGCTGTATCTCGCCGGGTTCGTTCTCGGCGAAAAAGAGCGCGGAAACTAAAGCGAATCTGTGTTGAACAAGCGGGCGAAACTGCCCGCTTGTTCGTTTTCTTGCAGAAATTCTCCGCTTCGCCTTGCGTTTTACGCGTCGTTTCGCATACAATAGACAGGTAGATTTATCTTTTCAAAAGGAGGTCGGTTCCCATGTTCTGTACCCGATCCATTACCGATACGCTGACTTACGTCGGCGGCTGCGACCGCCGCCTGTCCCTTTTCGAGGGCGCTTATCCCGTTCCCTACGGCGTGCGCTACAATTCCTATGTGCTGACGGACGAAAAGTGTGTCCTGTTCGACACGGTCGACGATTCCGTCCGTGATCTGTTTTTGGAAAACGTCGCGCACACGCTCGGCGACCGCGCGCTCGATTACATCGTCGTACAGCACATGGAGCCCGACCACAGCGCCTCTTTGGCCGCCGCTGCGGCGCAGTACCCCGAGGCCGTAATCGTCGCCAGCGCGCAGGCAAAAAACATGATCGGCCGCTTCTTCGGTCCGGCGCTTGCCGACCGCGTTCAGGTCGTCAAAGAGGGCGACACGCTCCAGACCGGCACACACACGCTGCGCTTCGTCGCCGCCCCGATGGTGCACTGGCCGGAAGTCCTCGTCACTTACGACGAGACGGACAAGATCCTCTTCAGCGCGGACGCGTTTGGCGTCTTCGGCGCGGCGGACGGCGCGATCTTCGCCGACGAGATCGATTTTGAAAAAGACTATATGGACGAGGCGCGCCGCTATTACACGAACATCGTCGGCAAATACGGGCCGCAGGTGCAAGCGCTCTTGAAGAAAGCCTCCGCGCTGGAGATCGCCATGATCTGCCCGCTGCACGGCTTCGTCTTCCGCGGGGATTTCGGCCCGCTCGTCGAAAAATATGACCTTTGGAGCCGCTACGAACCCGAAGAGAACCGCGTCGCGATCTTCTGCGGCTCGATCTACGGCAACACCAAAAACGCCGCGGACATTCTCTCCGCCGCGCTGCGCGACCGCGGTGTCAAGACGGACATCTACGACGTCTCTGTCGTGCACGTTTCCGAACTGGTCGCCGCCGCGTTCCGCTGCAGCCATCTTGTTTTCGCCGCGCCGACGTACAACATGGGCATTTTCACGCCGATGGAGAACTTCCTGCACGACCTCGCCGCGCACAACTTCCAGAACCGCAAAGCCGCGCTCGTTCAAAACGGCTCCTGGGCGCCCGTCAGCGGCAAGCTGATGGCGGCGGAGCTCGAAAAGATGAAGAACATCACGCTCGTCGGACAGACCGTGACCGTCCCCTCCGCCGTGAACGACGCCGCCCGCGAAGAACTTCTCGCGCTGGCGGACGCGCTTGCCGCGTCGTTCTGATCGGGTTTTATCCACCGATTCCACAAAAATCGCACATAAAAAACGACGTCAATCGACGTCGTTTTTCTTATTGTTTTATTCCGCCCGATTGCAGAACACGGCGTTTCTCGCCGCGCCGCCTTTGGTGCAGGTGTAAAGC
>CAKTSO010000111.1 GCA_934613185.1 uncultured Clostridia bacterium
CATCTGGATGAAACGGCGGTAGGAGTCGTAAACAAAGCGCTCGAACTTGGGATCGGGGTTGCCCGCAATCATGCCGGCGCAAACCTCGTCGTTGAGACCCAGGTTCAGGATGGTGTCCATCATGCCGGGCATGGAAGCGCGAGCGCCGGAACGGACGGAGACCAGCAGGGGGTTCGTCGTGTCGCCGAACTTCTTGCCGTTGATCTCTTCCGCTTTCTTCAGATACTCAAAAATCTCGGCCTCGATCTCGGGGGCGATCTTTTTGCCATCCTCATAGTAGCGGGTGCAGGCCTCGGTGGTGATGGTGAAGCCCTGCGGGACGGGAAGTCCCAGACCGACCATTTCCGCAAGGTTCGCGCCCTTGCCGCCCAGCAGCTCACGCATATTTGCGTTGCCTTCGCTGAACATGTAAACATTCTTCGCCATTTAGTTTTGCCTCCTTCTAAGGTACTTGTTGATAAAATGGCTCGCTTAACAAGTGGAAGCCTTCAAGATGAGGGCAGACCTCCGCCCCCTCTCAAAGTGCAAATACTATTATAGAAAAAGTTTTGCTTTCTTGCAACAGAAAATTACCAATGTGCGAAGATTTTATAAATTTGCCGCCGAATCTTAACGACACTTTTGCTTTTTCGGGTAAAATACACGCGTCCGGCGATTTTTTCCGCCGAAATCATGTCGTTTTCGTTACGAAACACCCCCGGTCCCGCGCGTGTTTTCTGTTGCATCGGCTTCTATATTTATGATATGATTGAATCATGATTCCGATCAGTGTCCGCCGTGCGGCACTGCTTTCGATCGCACAAACCGAAGGAGGTCTTTTTCGATGTTTTGTACCAACTGCGGAAAAGAAGTTCAGGGAAAATTCTGCACCAACTGCGGAGCTCAGGTTCTCTTTGACGAAGACCCCGCGGCGGAAAACGAGACGCCCGCGCCCGTCGAAAACGCAGCCGATTCCATGATTCCCGAAGCCGTGGTAAACGACGAACCCGTGCAAAGCGCACCCGTTCAGGCGCCCGTCATTTCCGCGCCTGCCGCTGCGCCTCAGCCGCCCGTCGACGCGCCCGTCACGCCGCCTCAGCCGCCCGTTCCCCCGCAGACGCCCAACAAGCAGAAAAAACCGATGGGCGCCGGCAAGATTGTTGCGATCGTGCTCGGCAGCATCTTCGGCGTCGCGCTGATCGCCGCGCTGCTTTTGTTCTTCTTCGTCATCCGCCCGATCAAAAAGGCCGCCGATGACATCACCTGGGACACCGACGACTGGCAGAGCATCGTCGACGACCTTCCCGACATGACCGAATCCGAGCCGACCGCCGAGCCGCTTCCTTCCGAGGAATCCGGCGCGCCCGTGTATTACGACGGTCTTCTGTTCATGCAGGTGGACGAAGCGCATTACGAAGGCAGCAACCTCATCGCCAATGTTACGATCTGGAACACCTGTGATTTCGGCATCAACAACATTCAGGATATGATGGTCGCCCTCTATGACGCCAACGACGATCTGATTGCCACCGGAAGCTTCTTCTTCGACGCGCCCTATCAGGATGAATACGGCATCGTCGAAAGCGACGACTACACCGAGACAACGCTTGTATTCGGCACGGACAGCGACAGTGAGATCAAAATGGATGCCGACCTTTCCAGTGTCAATGCCAGCTTTGAACTTATGTGCCGCATGTACGACGAAGACGGCAAGATGATCGGCCAGCGCGTCGAGACCCGTCTTTTCGCCATCTGCCTTCCCGCCGACTGGGCCGGCGCGGTCGATTATTACATGACGGACGATGCTTACGTCTTCTACAACACTGCCAACAGCAAAGCGGGTGCGGGCGGCGAACTGTTCGCCATCGAGTACTACGAGAACGAATCCGATGCGCCCGCCGACGCGGAGCTTCTGGGGTCCGACGCGTATTATTACTACTACGCGACGTATCCGAGCGACGTGCAGTACGACGAGTCCAGCGACAAGCTCACCACGGAATATCAGCAGCAGGCAGAACAGATCCCCGAAGCGCTTTATACGCTGAATATCTTCTGATCGAAAAAAACAGCGAAGGATCGAAGCAAATTGCTTCGATCCTTTTTTGATGCCGTTTTTTCTTAATCGCTTTCGCGCACAAACACGCGCATTTCCCCCGCGCCGCGGTTGTTCCAGCGAAAATACGGCACAAACAGCAGCCGCTGCTCCGTCGTCCCGGGTTCGTCCGTAAGATACAACGGCGCATCCGCCGCGTCGTCCATCACGCGAAGTCCGTCCGCCGAAAGCGTCACGACGCCGCCCAGAAGCTCCGCCCGCCATTCGGCGCGAATCTCCGATTTTCGCGGCAAAAGCAGATTGAACAATTCTTTGCCGTTGTCCTTTTCCTCCAGACAATAGACGATCGGCCCGCGCTGCACGGCAATGCAGCCCGCGTCCTCCCGCACGCGCGTGTTGGCGCGCACGCGATGCGGCGTCATCGCCATTTCATAGACAATCTCGTCTCCGGCGCAAAGCCCTTCGAGACGATAATAGCCGTTTTCCGGCGCCGCATTTTTCTTTTCGCCGTTCACAAAGATCTCAGCCTTTTCGCACCAGCCGGGGCGACGAAGACAGAGCGCCGCGCCGCGGCTCTCGACAACACGGATCGAAACGCGCCCTTCCCATGGATACTGCGTCTTGACTTCGAGCGTGAATCCCGCCTTTTCAAGCCGTGCCGTTCCGCCGAGAAACAGCGACAGATACGCCGCGTCTTCGTTCTCCAGCCATGCGTACTGCGCGATCGACGCGACGAGGCGCGCAATGTTGGGCGGGCAGCACGCGCAGCCGTACCATTTGGGGCGTTCCGGCAGGACGTGTTTCTTATAATAATCGTATTTCAAACTCTCCGGCTCGATCTCCAGCGGATTGACATAGAAAAAGTTCGTCCCCGCAAGATTCATGCCCGCAAGCGCAGTATTGTAGATCGCGCGTTCCATCACGTCCGCGACCTCACCGCGGCATTCGATCTGCAAAAGACGGCGCGCGAAAAACGCCAGCGCAATCGACGCGCAGGTCTCCCCGTAGACCGAATCGTTCGGCAGATCGTAATCGCAGGTGAACGCCTCGCCGTAGCCGGAAGAGCCGATCGCACCCGTGACGTACATGCGGCGGCGGGAAATGCTGTCAAACATGCGATATGCCGTCTTTAAAAGTGTTTCATCCCCGCTCACGCGCGCGGCGTCGGCAATGCCGCTGTAAAGATAACAGGCGCGCACGGCGTGACCGTAGGCGTCGTTTTGTTCGCGCACCGGGCGATCCGCCTGAAAATAGCGCATCCCGGCAAGCGGCCCGTCGCCCCACGGATAGCGCGTCGTGGGATCGCGCCGCAGTTCCTCTTTGAAATAGTTCGGCTCCTGTCCGCGCTGATTGATAAAATGTACCGCAAGATCGGCATAGCGTTTGCAATCCGTCTTTTCCGAAAGTTTAATGAGCGCAAGCTCCAGCTCTTCATGGCCGGGATAACCCTTGCATTGCTCCTCGCCCGGGCCGAATTTTTGGTCGATCAGATCGGCAAGGCGGCAGGCGATCGAAAGGAACTTCTCCTTTCCCGTCGCGTCGGCATACGCCACGGCGGCCTCGATCAAATGCCCCGCGCAGTACAATTCGTGATATTCCCGAAGGCAGGTCCACTCCTGCCCCGGATGGGCGAGCTGATAATAGGTGTCAAGATACCCGTCCTCGCGCTGCACTTCGCCCAAAACATCGATCACTTCATCCGCCGTCTTTTCCAGTTCGGCGTTCGGATGCGCGGCAAGCGTGTAAGCAACGGCCTCCAGCCATTTGTAAAGATCGCTGTCCTGAAAATACCAGCCGTAGTGTTCCCCCGTTTCGCGTCCTGCCGCGACAAGGAAATTGTGCATGCATCCGCTTTTGTCCGCGCCCTCGACGCGATCGTTGAGCGCCTCCCACTGATACGGCAGCACCTTTTCGCGAACGAGCCTGTCGTAGCGTCCCCAAAAATCGTCGTCGATCGCAACGTCCGCCACGCGCGGCGGCGCAGTCCATCGCTTCATAAAACGTCCTCCTTATTTTGTTGTTCCGAAACTCGCTGATTTCATTATACCAAAATGGAAGGCGAATGGATACCGCCGTTTTGGCATACACATGAAATAGCACGGATTCCTTGGGAGGGATTGGATGAAAGCAATGATCGTGTCCAAAAATACGGCGATGAAAACGGCGGGCGCGGTTCTGGCCGTCTGTCTTGCGGCGGCGTTCTTTTTGACGGGAATCGTCTTTTCGCTGCGTCCGTATTCCGCCGTCGCAGCGCTGTCCGAAAGTCGGATCGTTCCCGTCTACCGTGTCGACCGCGACGACAAGAAGATCGCGATCAGCTTCGACGCGGCCTGGGGCAGCGAAAAAACGATGGAGATTCTCGACATTCTCGACCGCTATCATGTCAAGACCACGTTCTTCCTCGTCGGCTTCTGGATCGACGCCTACCCGGAGCGGACGATCCAGATCGCGGCGCGCGGGCACGAGATCGGCAACCACTCGACGAATCACCCGAACATGCCGACGCTCTCTGCGGAACAGATGGCGCAGGAGATCGACGAGACGCAGGAGAAGATCACGAAGCTGACGAGCCGGACGCCGACGCTGTTTCGCGCGCCGTTCGGCGATTACGACAACAAGCTCATGTCGCTCCTGCACGAAAAGGGCTATGAGGGGATCCAATGGTCGATCGACAGCCTAGACTGGAAGGACATCGGGACGGATCAGATCGTGCAGCGCGTGACAGGCGACGTCAAAAGCGGCGACATCATTCTTTTCCACAACAATTCCGAAGACGTGTTGGAATTTCTGCCGATCATTCTCGAAAAACTGCAAAGCGACGGCTTCACGATCGTCCCCATCGGCGAGCTTCTGCTCGACGAACCTTATACCGTCGACAACAACGGCGTGCAAAGAGCGGAGTGAACCATCAAAAAAGTCTGCATCAACGTGATGCAGACTTTTTATGCTCTTTTGTTCAGTTCATCGGCGCTTCCTGCGCCGTCACGATCAAAAGCAGTGCGCCGTTTCGCACGTCGAGCAGCACGCGGTCGCTCGTCATGTGGTTGGAAACGCAAAGCGTTCCGTCCATCGGCACAACGACGTCGTTGAGCGGATAGTAAAGCCCCTCACTCTTTAACACGCGCACGCCCTCTTCGATCGGGAAAAGCGAGACCGTACTGCCCTTGACGGCGCGGAACGTGATCGTCCGCTCGCCGACGAACATCGCCGTGTTGATGTCCATAATGGCGATGCGCACGCCGCGGCGATGATATGACGTCATGAGTCCGATATTCGCAAGCGAATGATCGATGCGGCCGCCAAGCGCGCCCAGAAGCGTAATCGAACGCGCGCCCTCGGACACGGCAAACTCGATGGCGATCTGCGTATCGGTCATGTCCTTTTCCACGGGATAGCGTACGATGCGGATGTTCTCGGCCTCCAAACGGTCGACCGTCTGGTCGTTCACGGAATCGAGGTCGCCCACGACGAGGTCGGGCGTGATCCCCGCGGCGTACGCCCACTGCGCGCCGCGATCGGCACAATAGATCTTCTCCGCCTGCGCCGCGCATTTTTGAATCAGTTTCGCGCCCGGATCCGGGCCGCCGGCAATGATCAACACATTCATAAAATACGAAACCTCCTCAAAAAAATCAATATCTTCTCTTCCAGCGTTCGCGCGCCTCGTCAAGAAGCGCCCGATACCGCTGCGCGCGTCCGGGAGCAAGCGCCTGCGCTGCCGCGCAGCCCGGCTCCCCCGCATGAAGGCAGTCCGCGCCGAAGCGGCAGAAATCGTCCATCCCGTTAAATTCGGGATAGGCCGCCTTCAATTCCGACGGATCCATCAGTTCCGTCTCCATCAAAGAAAAGCCCGGCGTGTCCACGACGAACCCGCCGCCCGAAAGCGGCAGGAGCATGCTGGCGCGCGTCGTGTGTTTTCCGCGCTCGACCTTGCGGCTCAAGTTTCCGACTTCGAGCGAAAAGTCGGGACACGCGGCGTTCAACAGCGACGATTTCCCGACGCCGGACTGCCCCGCCACGGCGCAGACGCCGCTTTCAAGGCACGCGCGGAATTCTTCGACGCCGCGCCCGGTTTCGGATGAAGTAAAAAACCTGTCAAACGCACGATAATCGTCCTCGATCGTCCGCAAAAACGCTTCGTCCGCCTCGTCGCATTTGGAGACGCAGATCACGGGCGAAACACTCGCGCGCACCGCCTGCACCAGCAGTCGATCCACGAGCATCAGATCCGCCTGCGGAACGGACGCGGACAACACCACGATCACGCGATCGATGTTCGCGACCGGCGGACGGATGAACGCGTTTTTCCTCGGCAGGATCTCGTCGATGCAGCCGAACGTCCCCTGCCGCTCCTCGTTTTGTTCGACGACGACAAGGTCTCCGGC
>CAKTSO010000112.1 GCA_934613185.1 uncultured Clostridia bacterium
CCACTGACCGCCGTCGCCCATGGGCTCGGAAAGAAGATGGGCGATCAGACGCGAATCGGTTTGTTCGTCCAGCGTCGCAAGGATGTTTTCAAGGAACGAATTGGCCTTTTCCAATTTGTCGTAAAACAGAGGATAATTCTGCGAAAATTCGAACGTCTCGAGATTGAAGCGCTGCATGACGGCAAAGCGCATCGTGTTGAGCGCCGCGAACATCCAGCAGCGTCCGCTCTGTTTTTGATTCGTGATATTGCCTTGTTTTACGTTGACGCTGAAATGATGGCGCTGCTGCCCGACGGTGAGCGGATCGCGCGCCGCGGCGGCAAGCCCCGCGCTCGTGACGGCGCGCATGGCGCTGCGGTTGGCACGGTCGGCAAAAAACTCCTCGCGCATGGCGGCAAGTTCGCGCGGATCGATCGACAGCCCCTGTTTCGGCAGTTCATTTTGCATCGGCATGGTAATTCACCTCTTTTTGAAATGATCGGCTTCGCGGTATGACGGCGCTATGAAAAAACACCGCGCAAAGCTTCGATGCTAATGGGTTAGCTCAAGTCCTATTTTATAAAAGAAGCGTTTTTTGTCAATGCTGCGGGGATGCGGCGGAAAAACGGCGATCCGAAGATTGACATGCGTTGTCTTTGAAATTAAGATAAATTTAGGACTATAATTTGTAAGTTTAGATCTGTGTACGAAAAGGAGTTTCAATGATGCAGCCGATGAATTCTTGCAGCAGATGCGGCGCAGAATTGACGGAAGGCGCGAAATATTGTACGAATTGCGGCGCGGCGGTCCGACCGAGGACGATTGACGCTCTCGTTGTGCCCATCACTTCGCCGCAGCGGGATTTTTTGAAGAAAATTCAGTACGCCGAAGATCGGCCGATGACATGGTTTAAGTTCCTCGTCTATTTTCAGCTGATCATTGCGTCTTTCGGGCTGATTTGCATCGGCATAGCCAGAGTTGGCGGCCTGCCGTTAAACGAGTATGAACGTCTCCATTTAGCACAGATCTATCTTGCGTACCCTGCGCTGCGAACTTTGGACGCTTTAATCGGACTCGCCCTGATTGCATCGGCGATCTGTCTTTTCTTTGCGCGGCAATGGATGGCAAAGGGGCGAAAGAAGGGGATCAAGTGGTATCTTTGCACATGGTTCGCGATCAGTGCGGCAAGGCTTTTGTATGCGCTGCTAAGCTATGCCATTACCGGAACATTTGATCCGGCGGAAGTGCCGGCTTTTATCTATGAGATCGTATTTATCGTCTTGAACAAAGTCTATTTTGACAAGCGCGCGGAAATGTTTTCCGACTAAGACGAAAAAAGACGGACGGGGCATAACGAAAACGTATTTTCGGTTATGCCCTGTTTGAGATGAAAGCGACGAAAAACAGGATGGATATGGCGTTGTCAAAGACGATGCGTTATAATTAGGATAATTCAAGTAAATGCATTACTTACGATCACGCATTTGGCCGCGGAAGCGGCGGGGAGGAAGATTATGAGATACGATCGGATCACGCTCGGGTTTGCACCCTGCGCCGCGCTTGACGTGCACAGCGAAGAGGCACTCGTCTGGCGCGAAAAGATCATGCGGATCATGGCGGCGCTCGGCGTGCAGACGATCGACATCCGGCAGACGGCGGGGATCGATTTTATCTGCACGCGGCAGGAAGCCGCGCGCGCGGGGCGGTCGCTTCGCGACGCGCATGTCGACGGCGTGTTTTATCCCGTCTTCGGGCGCGACGCCGCGCTTGCGCCTCTTGCGGCGCGGGAGGCCGATTGCCCGTCGCTTCTTTGGAGCGAACGCACGAGCGCGCAGATCGAAGAGGGTCTGCATTTGACGCGCGACGCGTGCGGCGCGTTTGAAAGCGCGAAAGTGTTCCGCCGCCTCGGGCTCGTTTACACAAAGATTCCGTCCTGCTTTGCGGAATCGGCGGAATTTGAAAAACAGCTTCGAATTTTCGCGGGCGCGTGCGCGGCGCGGCGCGCGCTGTCACAGCTTCGCATTTTGCAGATCGGCCCGTGCGAAGAAAATGCGGCGGCGCTCGAGGCGGACGCGGGCGAACTTCTGCGCCGCTTCGGCGTGCAGGTCGTGTCCGTGTCGCTGAGCGTGTTGAACGACGACGTGGATGCCGTGCTCTATAAACAGGGTGCGGATTGGGCGGCGACGCGCGCGATGATCCTGCGAAAAATGGACTGCGGCTTCGTCCAGGAAAGCGTCGTCGACAAGATCGCGGCGATGAAGCTTGCGCTCATGCGGCTTTGCGAAGACTGCGAATGCGGCGCGGTCGTGATCGCGGCGACGGAAGGGATGCGCCGCACGATGGACATTTATCCCGGCGCGGCGGCGGGTCTTCTGACGGAAGAAGGGATTCCTGTCGTCTGCGGCGCGGACGTCTGCGGCGCGATCTCGAGCGTGATCTTGTCCGCGG
Organism: uncultured Clostridia bacterium; assembly: GCA_934613185.1. Classification (GTDB taxonomy): domain Bacteria; phylum Bacillota; class Clostridia; order Christensenellales; family Maliibacteriaceae; genus RGIG9107. Next base: position 2,428 of record CAKTSO010000112.1, read on the forward strand.
CGGCGGAGAGCGCGCAGAGCCCTGTGTTTTATGCGCGCATTGCGGCGCGTTCCCCGAAGGACGACCGCGCGGCGCTTTTGTATGACGAGGGCGGCGTGCCGGTGAGCCTTGCAAGCGAAGCGGCACCTCCCGTGCTCGGCGAAGGGCCGGAACACGACGCGTGCTTCGGATGCGGCCATTGGCGGCTGAAAGACGGCGCGATGACGCTCTGCCGCTTCGACGGCGAAAATGGCGACTATCATCTTTTTGCCCTGGAAACGCATACCTGCGAAGGCCCTTTGGCAGGCGGAACGTACGCGTGGGTCGACGTTGACTGGGAAAAGTTAGAGAACACACTTCTTGCGGGCGGCTATGCGCCGCGCTTTGCGTGCGTTTATGCGCAGGCGATCCCCGCGTTGAAAGAGCTGTGCCGCTATCTTGACATTGCGGCGGATATGGAAGCATGAGTACGGAAAAAAGGCAGCCGCGCGCTTATGCGCTCGTTGTGGCGGGCGGCTGCGGACAGCGCCTCGGCGGCGACACGCCGAAGCAGTTTTTGACGCTCGGCGATCGGGAAGTTCTGGTCTACAGCCTTCTTGCGCTGCAGCGCGCGGCGGAAATCTGCGGGATCGTCGTATGTGCGCAGCAAATGTGGCACGAACATGTCCGCACTTTGTGCGCGGAAAATAAGATCACAAAGTTCATGGATGTGGCGGCGGCGGGCGCGGATCGACGCGCTTCGGTTTTCTCGGGGCTTTGCGCGCTTTCGGCACAGGGGATTGCGGAAGACGACGTCGTGCTGATCCACGACGCGGCACGCCCTTTTTTGACGCAGCGCGTGATTTGCGACAACATCCGTGCGGCGGAAAAAATCGGCGCGTGCAATACGGTCATCCCGTCGACGGACACGCCGCTGGTGTCCGAAGCGGGCGGTTCGATTGATCGGATGCTTCCGCGACGCAGCGTTTATTTGAGCCAGACGCCTCAGAGCTTTCGATTCGGCTTGATCTTCGAGGCGCATAAAATGGTGCCACTCGACCTTGCGGACGTGACGGACGACTGTGCCCTCGCGCTGGCCGCGGGGCATGACGTTGCGCTCGTTTCGGGCGAAAGGAAACTGATGAAGATCACGCATCCGCAGGACATGGCGATCGCGGGCGTGTTTTTGGAGGAATATCAAAATGAAGCCTGACACGGCGGAGATTTTCACCTGGCGACAGCGCGGAAAAAACGGGAAATACGGCGCGGTGCTGCCGCGAAAGGGCGCGGTGATCGTCTGCGATATGTGGAACGATCACTGGTGCCGCGGTGCGGCGAAGCGCGTGGACGAGCTCGCGCCCGCAATCAATCGTTTTGTGACGAAAATGCGCGCGACGGGATTTTTGATCGTGCACTGTCCGAGCAACACGATGGCGTATTATGCGGACGATCCCGCGCGGCGGCGCATTTTGACGGCGGGCGGCGTGAAGCTCGATCCCGCGCCGGAGGACTGGTGCGCGCTTGATCCCGAAAAAGAAGGGCCGCTTCCCTTTGACGACAGCGACGGCGGCTGCTTTTGCGAGCCGAAATGCAGCTATTGCCGCCCGTACACGCATGAGAACGACAAAATTGCGATCGACAGCGAGTGCGATGTGATCGGCGACGGGTTCGAAGTGATCTCCTATTTAAAAAAGAAGGGGATCGAGACGATTTTTTACTGCGGCGTGCACGCCAATATCTGCATCATGGGGCGCCCCTTCGGGATTCGTCAAATGACACGCCAAGGGTTTTCCTGTGTGCTTGTGCGCGACCTGATCGATGTGATGTACAATCCCGCGATGCCGCCCATGATCGATCATTTCGACGCGATCGACCGCATGGCCGGACACGTCGAGAAATATTGGGGCGCGTCGGCGCTTTCGTGCGACCTTGTGGGCGGGTATCCGTTCCGCTTCGTTGAGGACTATCGTCTTTTTTAAAAGGAGAAAACAACGTGACAGCAAAAACAATGGCACAGTCTTACACCGAACAGGTGCATATGGTCAACCACGCCGATTTGAACGGCACGGCGCGTTTGTTCGGCGGAAGACTTTTGTCGTGGATCGATATGACGGCGGGTTTTGCGGCGCGGCGGCATTCGGGACGGAATATCACGACCGCTGCGATCGACGAGCTTCGCTTTATCGCCCCGGCGTACGCCAATGACATGGTCGTTCTGCACGCTTGTGTGACATACACGGGGCGCACATCGATGGAGGTGCGCGTATGCACCTATGTCGAAGCGCCGTCCGGTGTTCGCAGACTCATCAACGAGGCGTTCGTCGTGATCGTTGCGCTGGATGAAAACGACCGTCCCGCGCCTGTCCCGCCGCTTCGCGCCGAAACGGAGGAAGAGGAACGCATCATGCACGAGGCTGCGCTGCGGCAGCAGCTTCGAAAAGAACGTCTGCGGTCTTTGAAAGACGAACGGGGATCCGAAATTTGAAGAGAAGTGTCGCCGCAAGAGAAAAATGCGGCGGCTTTTTTATTTGCATGCAATCGCCGCTTTTGCCAAAAATCGAATTGTTTACAATTTTGTATTAAAGAAAATGCGAAGAAACATTGGATTTTCTGAGGGTTTGCGTTATAATTTATTCAATTATTCATTTGCGAACGCAGCAGGTGTATTGTCATTATTTAAGGAGGAAGTATGCAGGAACACAACAAACGGGAAACATGGGGGACCAATTTCGGCTTTTTGATGGCGGCCATCGGCGGCGCCGTCGGCCTCGGAAACATCTGGGGCTTCCCCTATAAAATGGGTACGAGCGGCGGCTTTGCGTTTTTGCTTTTGTACATCGTATTGGCGGTTCTGGTCGGCTTCGTCGTAATGATCGGCGAAATCGCACTCGGACGCCGCGGCGGCCGCGGCGCGATCGGCACGTATCACGCGCTTTCCAAACGCTATAAATGGCTGGGCTGGTTCGGCGTGATCTCCGCATTTTTGATCATGACGTTCTACAGTGTTCTCGGCGGCTATTGCATGAAATACACCGTCGTCAACGTCGGCAACATCTTCTCGACGTCCTTCGGTTCGAACGGTATGAACGGCACGCAGCTGTTCGGCGAATTGATGCTCAATCAAAGCGAGGGGATTATTTACACGCTCGTGTTTATGATTGTGACGTGCGTGATTGTCATGGGCGGCATCTCCGGCGGCATCGAGAAATTCTCCAAAGTCGCCATGCCCGCGCTGTTCGTGATGCTCGTGATCATTATTGTCCGAAGCGTGACGCTTCCCGGCGCGGAGGCGGGGCTTGACTTTATGTTCCGCTTTAACTTAAAGCCGCTGGAAGAAGACTTTTTCGGCGTTTTGTCTACGGCGGGCGGCCAGATGTTCTTCTCTTTGTCTCTCGGCATGGGGGCGATGATCACCTACGGCTCCTATCTTGACAAGAAAGAAAACCTCGAAAAGAACTCGATCATTATTATCGTTGCCGACACGCTCGTCGCGCTGATGGCCGGTCTTGCGGTGCTTCCCGCGTCGTTTGCGCTGGGCGGCGAAGGCGCGGCGATGGCCGGTCCGAGCCTTCTGTTTGTGACGATGCAGGATGTCTTTGAATCCATGGGTGCGGTCGGGCCGTATTTCGGCGTCGTGTTCTATCTTCTTGTTATCATCGCGGCGGTTACGAGTGCGATCTCCCTGGTCGAAGTCGTCACGACATATTTCATGGATCGTGCGCGCGACAAGGGGCGTGACGGCAATCGAAAAGTCGCGACGTTCTTCATCTGTCTTGTGCTTATGGCGCTGTCGGCGGTTGTCGCGGCAGACGGCCTCGGAACGAATCACATTTGGATCCCCGGACGCGAGCTGTTCGGCGAGGCGGCGTGGAACGCCAGCTGGCTTGACTTTATGGATGCCTGGTCCGAGGGTGTTCTGATGCCGCTCGGGTCGCTGTTCACCTGCCTTTTCATCGCGTATGAATAC
>CAKTSO010000113.1 GCA_934613185.1 uncultured Clostridia bacterium
TTCGGCTCTGTCGTCTACGCCGCGACGTTCCGGTTCGAGGGTGCGAACTACACCGCATTCTACTGCCGTCCCGTCGGCTTTGATCAGATGGACGTCTATGTCGTGATTGATGAAACCGGCGCGATCGCCAAGGCGGACGCCAAGCAGCTGTTCTTTGAGACGGACTACTTCCCGGTGGACGACACCGTCGACCAGCCCGCTTACAAGGAGGCCTTTAACGGCATGACGGCCGACGCGTTCCCCGAGGACGCGGGCGTGATCTCCGGCGCGACGATGACTTCGAACGCCATGCGCCTTGCGATCACAGATTCCTTCGCTGCTTTTGCGCAGCTTCTCAATGGAGGAAATTGACAATGGAACACAATAAAAATGCAGCCCATGTCGGCGGTGTGTCCGCGCATCTTGTGATCATGGCCTCCGCGATTGTGATGGCCTCCAGCGCGGATCTTCGCGCCGCGGTCGGCATGAGCGCGCTCGTTCTCGCGGCGACGATCCTGTCGACGCTCACGATCTGCGCGCTTGACAATCTTATCCCGCAGCCGGTCAAGCTTCCGGCGAACCTTCTCGTCATCACGGGCTTCGTCTCGCTTTTGAACATGCTCATGCAGGCGTTCTTCCCGGTCGCGGTGAACCTTCTCGGGGTCCACATGGCCGCGCTTGCCGCCTGCCCGGTGCTGATCCATCACGCCAAGGACGCCGCGGACGACGAAGAGTCCCTCTGCGTCGCCTCCGCGATGAAGACTGCGCTGTTCATCGTGCTCGTCATGGTCGTCAGCGCCCTCATCCGCGAGCCGCTCGGCAGCGCGACGATCTGGGGTCACGCCATTGCGTTCCTCGAGCCCTACAAAGTCCCGATCCTGTCTCAGGCGTTCGGCGGCTACATGACGCTGGCCGTCGTGCTGGCGGTCGTCAACGCCGTCACGCATAAGCGCAACGATAAGGAGGCCGCAAAATGAGCATCAATGTGATCCTCGGCATTCTGCTGGCCGGAGTTCTCTCCAATAACTACGCGATGCTGCACTTTCTGGGCGGCGGCACGGTGCTTTGCAACCGCCGCGGCACGGTGCGCTCGCTGATCCTCGGCCTCGGCACGACGCTCGTGATGGTGCTTTGCACGCTTGCGACATGGCCGATCAATACCTATCTTCTCGGCAACGCGTCGTATTTGCAGATCATGGCGTTCATGATCGTGCTGATCGTCGTGGTCGAGGTGCTGCATCTCGTCGCGGGCAAGCTGTTCGACGGCTTCTGCCGCGCCGATTTTGTCCACTTCGCCGTCAACACGGCGGTTCTGGCGCTTTGCATCAACAACACGTCCCTTGCCTACGGCGAGGCGATCGTCACGGCGCTCGGCGTGGGTCTCGGGTTCACCGTCGCGCTCATGCTGTATTCCCGTCTTCACGACGCGGTCTATGACGAAGAGGCGATCCCCGCGGCGTTCCGCGGCCTTCCCGTCAGCCTTCTGACGGCGGGCATGATCGTCCTGGCGCTGATGGCGCTGAACTTCTGAAACGCGATGCACAAACGCGACTGGATGTTGATCGGCGGCATTCTGCTTCTGGCGCTGGCGGCCGCGGGCATGTTGCTTCTGTTTCGCAGAAGCGGCGCCTGCGTCGTCGTCCGCGTGGACGGGCAGCAGGTCGCGCGCTACGAGCTTTCGTCGGACGGGGACTACGCCCTAAACGGCGGCACGAACCTTCTTCGCATCGAAAACGGCGCGGCGTATCTGACATATGCCGACTGTCCCGACCGGCTGTGCGTCAAACAGGGGCGTATTCGCTATGAAGGGCAGACCATCACCTGCCTGCCGAACCGATTGACCGTCACGGTCGAAGGCGGCGGCAGCGACGGGGTGGAGCTGGTGAGCAACTGATGAAAAACGAAGGAGAAAGACGCAGGATGAAAGCAAGAAAAGTGGCGTTTTTGGGCGTGTCGATCGCCCTGGCGCTGATCCTCTCGTTTGTCGAGAGCCAGATCCCGATGTTCGCCGCCGTACCCGGCATGAAGGTCGGCCTGCCGAATCTTGTCATGGTCTTTCTTCTGTATCGCGTCGGCTGGCGCGAGACGGTGATCGTCAGCCTCATCCGCGTCCTTCTGGTCTCGATCCTCTTCGGCAACGTGCAAAGCCTCGTCTTCAGCGTCGCGGGCGCGAGCCTGAGCCTTTCGGGGATGATCCTGCTTCAAAAAACGGAGAAGTTTTCGCCCATCACGGTCAGCGTGACCGGCGGCGTGCTTCACAACGTCGGGCAGATCATCGCGGCGTGCCTTTGGACGCAGACGGCGCAGATCGCCTATTACCTGCCGCTTCTTCTGGTCAGCGGCGTCCTCGCCGGGATCGTCATCGGCCTTGCCGCAGGGCTTTTGCTGAAGCGCCTGCAGCGCGTGACGATCTGATCGAAATCAATAAAACGGCTTCATCGATTCTGATGAAGCCGTTTTTTGTTTTATTGCATTGTCGCCGCGTTATTTTGAAAACGCCATCAGATAATAGGTGATCCACACGCCCGCGATGATGAGCCCCTTGGCCCATTTGGGAAGCTTTTTGCTTCTGGCGACAAGGATCGTCAGCGGAACGGGGAACAGGAAGATCCATCCGAGCACCCAGAGCGCCGTGTTCCGCTTTTTCTGCGGCTGCGCGGGTTCGAAGCCGCCGCGGGAATACGGCTGCGGATTTGTCGGGGCGGACGTCGTCTGCCCGGCGAGATAGCCGCAGTCGGGGCAGGCGTTGGAGAAATATTCCGCGCCGCAGCGGGGGCAGATTTTCGCCTTTTTGCCCGCCTTCACGCCGCATTTGGGGCAGTATTCGCCCTCGTCGAAAACGGTGCCGCAGTTGTTGCACCGATGCTTGAACTCGTTCGCGCCGCAGGAGGCGCAGACTTTTGCGGAATCGTCGTTTTCCGATTCGCAGTACGCGCAGATTTTCATGTTCCCCAATGCCCTTTCCCGTTTCGCTGTTTCCTGATTTACAGACAGCTTTTGCGCATTTTTTCACGCAGCGCACGTTTATTATAGCATTCGACGCGCTTTTTTCCAATTGTGCGTCATGTGCATTTGCCGGGAGCGGGCCGACGAACGGGGATTTTCGTCGCGGGCGGATCGGTCGAACGAAACGCTGCGTCTTTCCCTTGCAAAGAACCTTTGCAAAGCGCCCTCGCAAACGGCGCTTTTTGTTGACACGACGGGCTTTTTTGCGTTAAACTAAAGGCTGATCCGTATTCGGATCGATCGCAATCGCGCGGCGCGGGAATGTCCCCGTCCGCAAAAATACAGTGGAGGCAAAATCGGCACATGATCAAGGCGAATGAACTGCGAGAAAAGTTTTTGGAATTCTTCCGTGAAAAGGGGCATGCGGTCATTCCCAGCGCGTCGGTCATCCCCGAAAACGACCCGACGGTGCTGTTCACCACGGCGGGCATGCATCCGCTGGTTCCCTATCTTCTGGGCGCGCACCATCCGGAGGGCCGCCGTCTGACCGACGTCCAGAAATGTATCCGCACGGGCGACATCGACGAAGTCGGCGACGCGTCGCATCTGACGTTCTTCGAAATGCTCGGCAACTGGTCCCTCGGCGATTACTTTAAAAAAGAAGCCATTTCCTGGAGCTGGGAATTCCTGACGGATAAAAAGTGGCTCGGCCTCGATCCCGACCGCCTTGCCTTCACCGTCTTCGCGGGCGACGACGACGCCCCCCGCGACGAGGAAAGCTACGAGCTTTGGCGCTCGATGGGCGTTAAGGAAGACCATTTGTTCTTCCTTCCCAAGGAGAACAACTGGTGGGGCCCCGCCGGCATCACCGGCCCCTGCGGCCCCGACACCGAGATGTTTATCATCCGCGACGTTCCGCCCTGCGGCCCGAACTGCTCGCCCGCGTGCGACTGCGGCCGCTATCTTGAAATCTGGAACGACGTGTTCATGCAGTATAACAAACAGGCCGACGGCAGCTTCATTCCGCTGGAGCAGAAGAACGTCGACACCGGCATGGGTCTTGAGCGCACGATCGGCGTGCTTCAGGGCGTGAAGTCCGTCTATGAGACCGACCTGTTCGCCCCGATCATCGCCGCGATCGAGGCGCTGTCCGGTAAAAAATACGGGCAGGGAGATGCGCAGGTCGATCGCGCGATCCGCATCGTCGCCGACCATATCCGCACCGCCACGTTCATCCTTGGCGACGAGCGCGGCGTGACGCCGAGCAACGTCGACCAGGGCTACGTCCTGCGCCGCCTGATCCGCCGCGCCGTCCGCTTCGGCCTCAACATCGACATGCCCGCCGGCTCCACGGCGAAGCTTGCCAGCGTCATCGTCGGCGAGTATAAGGACGTCTATCCCGAGCTTGCCGAAAAAGAGGCGTTCATCTGCGAACAGCTCAATCTGGAAGAGGAGCGCTTCTCCGCCACGATCAACCAGGGCCTGAAGGAGTTCGAGAAGGTCATTTCCCACATCCAGGGCAGCGTCCTTCCCGGCAAGACGGCCTTCCGCCTCTACGACACCTTCGGCTATCCGCTTGAAATGACGATGGAGCTTGCGCGCGAACGCGGCTACAGCGTCGACGTCGAGGGCTACGAAGAGGCCTTCAAGAAGCATCAGGAAAAATCCCGCGCGGGCAGCGAGCAGCGCTTCAAGGGCGGCCTTGCCGATTCCAGCGAGCAGACCGCGCGCCTTCACACCGCCACGCACCTTCTGCTCGGCGCGCTGAAGGCCGTTCTGTCGCCCGACATCATTCAGAAGGGCTCGAACATCACCGCCGAACGCCTGAGATTCGATTTCAACTTCCCGCGCAAGGTCACGCGCGAGGAGCTTGACAAGATCGAAGCCTGGGTCAACGAAGCCATCGCCGCGGGCGTCGATGTTCAGATGGAGGAGATGCCCGTCGAGCAGGCACGCGAATCCGGCGCGACCGGCACGTTCTCGTCCCGCTACGGCGAGCGCGTCAAGGTCTACACCATCGGAAAATACTCCAAGGAGATCTGCGGCGGCCCGCACGCCAGGAACACCGCCGACCTTCAGGGCTTCACCATCAAAAAAGAGGAGTCCTCCTCCGCGGGCGTGCGCCGCATCAAGGCCGTCATCGGCCCGCGCGCGTAAAACAAAATCAGTCGAACCAAAATCGCCCCGCATCGGCGGGGCGATTTTTGCGTGACGCGGAGGAAGTTGTGAAATTTTTGAAAATGACGGATGAAAATTGGTATAAGTTCTTGCGAAAAAAGCAGCGATACGATATAGTAAATACGATGAATGATAACTGCTGGAGCAGGCCCTTTCAAAACGGCGGTTTTGCCGAAAGAAGGTGTGCGATGCGCGCATGGGCGCGCGCTGGTTTTGATTCATCGCAAAAACGGGCGACGGCCCGAAATTCAAACAGGGGAATTGTTTTGCAGGAGGGAATTATGAAAAAACGAATCGCAAAGATCGTCGGCGTCGTTTTGGCGCTGATGCTGACGCTGCTTCCCGTGACGGCGTTTGCCGCCGAGGGCGACGTCGCGCAGGTCGGCGATACGACGTACGCCACGCTGCAAGAGGCGGTCGCCAACGCGAACGGTCAGACGGTCACGTTGCTTGCAAGCGTTTCGGACCAGACGACGATCCGCATCGAGGGCGGCGCTGCCGTCACGATCGATCTGAACGGCCACGACATCGGCTTTGCACAGTCGAAAAGTTTCTTTGTCTGCAACGGCTCGCTGACGCTGACCGGCACGGGTACGGTTGCGGAGCAGTCGCCGTATTTCGGCGCGGTTGTCATCAAAGGCTCGACGACGGACGTCGCCGACTACAGCAACTTCGTCTGCGGCGAAGGCGTCACGCTTTCCGGCTGGTCTCCGGTGTTCATTGATCAGAATGCGAAGCATGCCTTCGGCGTGAACGTGACGGTCAACGGTACGCTGAAATCCGTCCGGGATACGAGCGGCGACCTGGGGAACGGCGTGTACATCAACGGCCAGAACCAGGATCTCGAAGTCAACGTCCCCAAGATCACGCTCAACGGCAAGATCGAAAGCGAGGGCAACGGCATTTACGCGGCGGGCTATGCCGAGTGGACGATGAACTGCGACATCGACGCGGGTCTTGACGCGCTGTCCATCAAGTGCGGCACGTTTGATTTCGTCGGCGGCAGATACGTCTCGCACGGCGAATACGTCGATCCCGCCGAAGCGAACGGCAACGGCTCCGAGCAGACCGGCGCGGCGCTGAGCGTCACGACGAACAAGGGCTATGCGAAAAAGACCGTCATCCGCGTGGCGGGCGGCGAGTTTATCAGCGAAAACGGCCATGCCGTCTATGAGGGCATTGCGAAAAAGAACGACGGCACGCCCGCGGCGGACGCGAGCATCGCGCAGATCACCAT
>CAKTSO010000114.1 GCA_934613185.1 uncultured Clostridia bacterium
CTCGCCCCGTTTGGCACGCCCGTAGCCGTCCTCGATATGCTCCAGCATCCATTTGAGCTTTGTACCGCTGAAATACGCGTCGACAACCAGACCCGTTTTTTCACGGATCATCTGCGTTCTGCTGTCGCGCTTCAATTGTTCGCAAAGCTCCGCCGTGCGGCGACACTGCCAGACGATCGCCGGGCAGACCGGTTCGCCCGTCTCGCGTTCCCAAAGGACGGCCGTCTCGCGCTGATTCGTGATGCCGATGGCCGCGATGTCTGCAGCATTCACGCCGCTTTCGCGGACGACCTGCTGCAGCACGGCAAGCTGAGAGTCCCAAATCTCGTTGGCGTCGTGCTCGACCCAGCCGTTCTGCGGATAATACTGCGGAAATTCCCGCTGCGCCACGGCGGTCATATTACCGAGACTGTCGAATAAAATGGCACGGGAACTTGTCGTCCCCTGATCGGCGGCAAGAATATATTGCATCGTTCGATCTCCTTCGTGTTTTTTCGTTCCGAATCCTCTGTCTTTATTATGTCGCGCCGCCGCGCGGATTGCAAGCGCAATTTCGCCGCGCCGTGTGCAAAAAGGAGTCCCTATGAAAAACCGCATCGTCATGAACGCGACGCTTGCGCCGCGCGTCAAAAAACAGACGCCGCCAAGCGCAGCGCCCTTCGCCGAACGAAGCGCCGCAAGCGCGCCCGTTTCCAAATCTATTGTTCAGGCTCCCGCGCCGCAGGTGCCGCCCGTATCTTCGGCAAAACCGAAAGTTCGGTCATCCGAATCCGCCGTGCCAAATCGCAGATCCTTTTCCAAAACAGCGCAGACCGCCAAACCGTCCGCGTCGCCGCGTAGCTTTCATCATCCCGTCCCGGCGCAAAAGCCGCAAGCGCCCGCAAAGGATCATTTCTATCGCTTCCCGGAGCGGGAAACGCTCGTTCTGTCGCCGCAGCCCGAACCGTTCGCCGCGCCACCGCTCGAATCCGTCCCCGTCGCGCCGCGCGCTTTCCACGCGCTTGCCGCCGTAAGAGCGCAGCAACAGCGCATTCTCTCGCGCCTGCCGCCGCAGTGACCCCGTCTTGTTTTCATAAACGATCTCATTTCATAATAAAAAGAAGCACCTGCAAAAATACAGGTGCTTTTTCAATGCCGATGGTGGGGATCGAACCCACACGCCATTACAGCACGCGATTTTGAGTCGCGGTCGTCTGCCAATTCCGACACATCGGCTTGTTGAGAACGGATTCATTATATCGGATGCACGCAGCAATTGCAAGTTTTTTCGCAAAAGAAACCGCAGATGCGAGAACTTGCCGCGGACGGCTTCCGTCTTTAGAGCTTCCGTTTTTAGAAAAAAAGCGTTTTGCAATTACCGAAACCGGGATTATAACACGTTTTTAAAGCTGGCGTTATCAACGTTTCCGAACCGTCACTGCCGGATCGGGAATCATCCGCCGCAGCTTTTTTCTCCGATAAAAAATGTAAATAACGTATCAAAATTAGGTTTTTACACTTGATAGACAAACCGTTCCGTGTTATTCTTCTATTAAATGAATCGAATTCGCATTTTCGGCATTGTTGAAATTTATGAATTAATACGTGATTCGTTTCGTCATTGAAACTCTCAAAAGGAGGGATCAAATGGAATACATTTCCGTGCCGGAAGCGGCAAGCAAATGGGGCGTCCATGTGCGTATTGTTCAGCAATACTGCAAACAGGGCCGCATCGACGGCGCGCGCAAATACGGAAACGCCTGGCTGATCCCCGCAAAAGCCGGGAAGCCCGCACGGCTTTCCCGCGCAGTGAAAACGCCCTCGCCCGCTTCCCCCTATATGGGATGCGGTCTGTTGAACGCAGTGCTCACCATGCCGCGCAAAAACGCGGACCATGTGCTGTCATCTTTGGAAAGCACGCATCAACGTCTGCAATGCGCCGCGGAGCTTGCCTATCTGCGCGGCGATTTTCGTCCTGCGGCGCAGCGGTTTTTCGACGTGGAATCCGCCAACGAAACCAAAATGTGCGCCGCGCGTCTCGGGATTATGGCCGCGATCGCTTGCGGCGACTTCGGACTTTATCAAAAGATCGAACGTTTTTTGGAGCATTGTCTTCACAGCGAAAGCGAACAGACGCGATTCTATGCGCAGATGACGCTTGCCGCACCCGCTCTGAATCTGTTTTTGCCAGAAGCCGCACCGATGCCGCAGCTCGATCACAAAAAACACTTTGATCTTTCGGAAGAAGTTCGCCCGATGATGATGTATCTGCACGCCAAATCACTGCAGGGCCGGGGAAAATTCACCGAACTGCTCGCCACCTGCGAAGCGGCGCTGCTGTTTTGGCAAAAGCCTTATACGTTCACTCTTTTGGACGTTTATCTGTTGTTGTTCTGCGCCGAGGCCTGTTTCCGTCTCGGGAAAACCGCCGAATACGACCGCTGGCTTTGCAGCGCGCTGGAGCTTGCTCTTGTGCAGGAAATTATCACACCCGCCGCGATTTTTCTTCCCCGTCTGGACGCCCGTTTTTTAACGACCGCGGACAGGATCGATCCTGCCATGGCAAAGCGCGTCGTCGCCCTTTCCCGGACGCTCGCACACAACTGGCGTTTGTTCCACCAAAGCTATGCCAAGGCGCACATAATGCGCATTCTTCTTCCGCGCGAATATCGTGCCGCGCAGATCCTGACGCAGGGTGACAGCGTCGCGCAGGCCGCACGGGAATTGGCGCAGACGCAGGACGAGATCCGCGACATGGTGCGAAGCGCCTGCAAAAAGCTTTCCGTCTCTCGGCCCGCCGATCTTGCCGATTATATCCGTTGACCGCAGACGCCGCAAAGCAAAAGCCGAAAGCGTAATTTCTGCGCTTTCGGCTTATTTCTATCGTTTTTTCAGCGGACCTGATCTTCGTTGCCCGTGAAGTGATAGCACAGCTTCACATATTTATAGGGATTGAAGCGTTTCGGGCCGTTGATCATGAACGAGCCGTCGTGTTTCGTTGTAAACAGGATCTTCGTGCCCGCAATGGGCGAAATGATCGTGATCTCGTCGAACGGGAAGTGATGCTCCCCCTTCGGCGTCGTGACGCGCATTTCGGTCTTGTCGATCTCGATGTGTCCGATGCCGAGATCCTCGCGCAGTTTATTGCGGTCGCACGTTTGAAGGAACACGCCGTCGTCGGAGAAGATCACGCCCTCCGCGTCGTTGAAGCGATCCAGCTGTGCATCCTGCCACGCGACCCAATCGGCGACGTTTTTGATGTCCGTGTCGAAATCTTCAAACGCGAACGTGGTGTTCTCCGTGTATTCCGCGCGCAGCCCGCAGTGTTTGCAGGTCACATATTTGCCCTTGGAATACAGCGTGCTGTCCGCGCCGCACCTGGGGCAGATATACAAAAGACGCTCCAGATATTCAGCGCGCGTGCGGGAACGATAGCGATACCTCGTCTTTGTCTCGTCGGTATAAAGCTCCTTTTGGATCAGATCGACGATCTCCTGTTCGGACATATTGGCGATCTGTTCGATCGTCAGCGTACGCTTGACACTGCCGATGAAGTGGCCGCGCCGCTGCGTGCGGCACCATCTGGGATCCGCACCGTAGCCGCCGCTCAAATGAAAGAGGGTGACGGGAACCTTCATCTTTTTGATGAACCGCCCCATCGACTCGGGAACTTTGCCGAAGCAACCGTCGTAAGTACGGCTTGCCTCCGGGAAAATGCCCACGACGCTGCCCTCGCGCAGGACGCGCATCGTCGTCAGAAGCGAAGCGGGATCGGTCCCCGCCTTAACCTTCGGGATCGGCGCGAACAGATAGTTCATCCGTTCGGACTTTTTCCCTTCGTTGAACATATAGTCCCCCGCCATGATATACACCGGACGGTTAAACGCCAGATTCACAAGATAGCCGTCGTAAAAGCTCTGGTGATTGGCGAGGATCAGCTGCCCCTGCGATTTTTTCAGTTTATGCACTCGCGTACGATAACCCATTTTGAGCCAGGCATATCCGGAAAAGAACGTCTGAAGCGCCCAAACAACGACACGATGCCTTTTTTTCTCCCACATGGAGATCCACCTCTTTTTGACTTCCGCTTCCCCCGCGCTTCCCATCCTCGGGAACGCTTTTCGGTATCTTTATTGTACGTTCGTTTGATGAACCCCGTGTGAACTGAATTACCGTTTACGAAACCTTAATTCGTCAAAAAATCCCCTCGTAAAGCTGCCTTCGGATAAGAAAACAGCCAATAAGGGGATTTTCTGATTTTCGCTTTTTAAACGATCGTGCTGATCGCACTGCCGATCGTCTTTTCATGCGCTTCGTGGCCGTATTTGTCGACCTCGATTCTATTCTTTTCGCCGTGCGTCAGGCATCCGGCGCCGCCGATGCAGCCGCCGACGCAGGCCATGCCCTCGATAAAATTGCCGACGGGTACGTTGTGCGACAACTTCATCAGCGCCGCGCGGCAGGCCTCGATCCCGTCACAGGAAACGGCCTTCAGCGAAAAATCGGAACCGTGCTCGGCAATGCCTTCCGCAATGGCGTCGGCAAGACCGCCGCAGCGGGCAAAGATCCGTCCGTAATAGGAAGCATTGTCCAAGACGCCTTCTTCCAAAACTGTGATGTCGATGTCTCTGCTGTCAAACAGCGCCTGCAGTTCCTCAAAGGTAATGACCGAGTCGATCCAGGGGCGAACCTCCTCGCGCTGGAACTCCATTTTCTTGGCGGTGCAGGGGCCGATAAAGACCGTTTTGGCATTCGCGTCGTTCTGTTTGATATACCTGGCAATCGTCGCCATCGGCGACAGGTTGTGCGACACCATTTTTTTCAGATCCGGGAACGATTTTTCCACATAGGCGACAAACGCCGGGCAGCAGGAGCTCGTCAAAATTCCCTTTTCGATCAATTCCTGCGACTCCGCCCACGCAACCATATCCGCACCGAGCGCCGCTTCGACAACCGTGTGGAAGCCGAGACGTTTGATGCCGGTAACAACCTGTCCGAGTGTCGCATAGCGGAACTGACTGGCAATCGACGGCGCAACGACGGCATAGATCTTTTGGGTTTTATCCGCAGCGGCGGCTTTCAAAAGATCGATCGTATCCAGAATGAACGATCGATCGGTGATCGCACCGAAGGGGCACTGGTACACGCACGCACCGCAGGAAATGCACTTGGATTCATCGATCGTCGCCTCCTGCGTCTCTCCCTTTTTAATGGCGCCCACCTTGCATGCGCGTTCACAAGGACGCTTATGGTTCAGGATCGCGCCGTAGGGACAGACCTTCGCACACATGCCGCACTCCACGCATTTTGACTTATCGATATGCGCTTTCTGATTGGCGTCGAACGTAATCGCGCCGCGACGGCAGACATCCTCGCAGCGATGCGCCAGACAGCCGCGACAGGCCTCGGAAACTTCATAGCCGCCGACCGGACATTCGTCGCAGGCGATGTCGATGACGCGGATGACGCTCTTGTCTTCGTCCTTTGTGTCGACGCGCCCCATTGCAAGCTTCACGCGCTCGCCCAAAATGGCGCGCTCTTTATATACACAGCAGCGCATCGTCGGCACTTTCCCGGGAACGATCTTCTGCGGAATATCCAAAACATCCTGCGTCAATGTACCTTCCCAATACGCACGCGCAACCTCGCGCAACACTTTGTATTTCAGATGCTGTACTTTGGTGTCAAACTTTCGCACCGTTTTTTTGCCTTCCATCGTTTTCCCCCCGTTGTTCCCCGTTTTCATTGGATAATGAGATCAGAAATAGCTAACCTTGACGCGTTTGCCCATTTTTTCAAGGCAGGCGGAAAGGTCGGTGACAAGGTTCATTTTGATGCTGAAATTGATCGGCAGATTCGGGTTCTGGTGCGCCGGATTGATCGCGCGGCCGACGAAGAAATTGACGTCCGTCGCCTCTTCGAACAGAAGCCGGGCAATCTGAGATGCGCCGTCGTGCTTGTAGCTCCACTTAACGTAGGACTCGTTGTCGGCAAGGTAATCCTTTGCATATTCCAGGACTTTGTTGATCGTGATCACGCCCTCGGTCACAAGGTCGATCCCCTCGACGTGCGCAATGGGCGGAATGTCCGGGTCGCTGCTTTTCAATTCCACGCGCAGCGGCTTTCTTAGATATTTTGCCGCAATCGACGAAGTCGTACCGCCGCAGACGATGTGTTTCCCCTCTTTGGAGAAAAACAGGCT
>CAKTSO010000115.1 GCA_934613185.1 uncultured Clostridia bacterium
GCCTTAACATACACGCCGTAGGTATAGGTCTTACCGCTTTCGAAGGCCGTGATGTGCTTCTCGTAATTCTGATCCCAGAACCAATGGGAGTTCACGCCGGAGCCGTCGCTGCCTTCCCAGAACTCGCACTGGCGAAGGACATTGGGGCTGCTTTCGGGAACCGTGCCGGTAAAGACGGGCGCATCACCGGCCTTGAAATTGATGGTAGCACCCTCAATCTCCACCAGATCGATCTTCTGCCACGGGGCTTCCGGGGTCATGGAGAAAACATCCGTGAAGCGAATGGTCATGCCATCGGCAGATACCTGCACCTGCTCGGGCTTCAGGGTGACCTCTTTCTCGTGGAGATATAGTTTTGTGTTCTCGTCGAAGCGGTAGCCCTGCTCCAGCCCCAGATCGGCGATATTAAAGGCCACGCCGTAGGTATAGGTCTTGCCGTACTCGTAGCTTGTGATAAGCTGACGATACCCGCCGTTCAGGCTTGTATCGGAGTTGATGCCGACGCTGCGATCGTCCTTATCCTCCCACATCTCATACGCCACATCGGAGAATGCGCTGCCGGAATACCCGTTAAATCTCGGCTTGTCGCCGTCTACATAGAATTCTGTAGAGACACCGTTCAGCGTGACCGACGCCAGCGGGCGAACGGTGCGCAGGGTCATGCCGTAAATCACGATGCAGCTTTTGCCCTCATCCAGAACGATGACGTAGGAGCCCTCGGGCAGGCTCTTGCCGTTGAGGGTGATGTCATCGGCGGAAATGCTGTCGCTGAAGGTATAGCCGTCCCGGGCCTTCAGGCGCACGGAATACTGATACTGCCCATCTTTATCAAAAGCGGTAAAACGCGCCTCTCCTTCCTGATACCAGCTTTCGTCGGAATACCAGTAGGCCACGGTTTCGGTGGTGAACTCATCGGTCTTTTCCCGCTTTTCCCAGGATTCATAGAGAATGTCAAATTTATCCATGTTGACGCCTGCCCGTCCGGCCGACGACTGCGGGGCATCGCCGTGCTTATAATCGAGTTTCACATTCTCCACGGCGGCGGAGGTAATGGCGATTGGCTGACTTGTGTTCGGAAGGTCAAATGTGTAAATCCTGTTAATGTGCAGTTCTTTGCCCGATTCCTTTATTTCAAGCTTTTTGTGGCTTCCCGGCGTGCCCCATTCGTCTTCTCCGACGGAAACAACAGTCTCGTCATTGCTGAAAGAATAACCGCTGCCGGCGGCAAGGACAACATGATATTGATAGCTGCAGCCTGCCTCAAAGTTGGTAATACGCGCATCAGCCGGAAGAGATGCCATCTTGTCCGAGTCGGAGTACCAGCGGCGTCCCGTTTCATACCATTGGCCGCCGCCTTCCGGCCGGCGAATCTCCGTCCAATACTCATAGGCAACGGTACAATTGCCCCCTGATACGGATGCCGCTGCGCGAGGAGTGTCGCCTGCTTTGTAGCTGATATTCTCATAGTCCAGCTTTACGTTCTCCACAGCGGCGGGGGTAGTGCCGCTCTCCTGCACGATCAGATCATAAGTTATCTGATGCACCTGATATTCGTGAACATGATTGATCGTGTTGAATGTACCGACTGCGTCCGGATGCTCGGCGAAATACTGTTCTATCGCCTCTGTGTCCGTTCCGAAATCAACCGTATCGCCGGAGGCGGGAACAAAGCTGTAAAGGTTGCTGCCGTCAAAATGGTCAAACTTAAGCGATGTAGTACGATTTTCAACTGCAAGCGTTCCTCTTGAAGAATACTGAGCGTTAATTTCGGCATCAAATCCTTGAATTTCTGCCTGAACCGCCGGATCGCTCACGTTGCCTTCAACGAAATCTCCGGATTTGTTCACTTGCGCGGTTTCAATAACACGGCCGCCCGCATCTTTGACGGAAACATTTGCAGTTATCTCGACTTTTGTGTGGTAGGTATGATTGTATAAGTATTCTCGGCTTACCCCGGCCGGAAGCTCGATCGTAGTGGCAAACGCCGTCATCGGGATCAGCGACAACGCCATGCACAGGGCGAACAGCAAGGTCAACAGAGCTTTCGATTTTGCTTTCATGATTTATCATTTGCTCATTTCTGCGGCTGCCGCCGCATAAGATGGCTGTGATTCTCTTTTGTCTTTTGATACAGCCGTCGATGTGTCTCAATTCGGATGGTGACATCACGAATTCCGATCGTGAATCGATCAAATTTTACATTTTCATTTTATCATAAAGCTAAGTGCGGTTTCAGTGCGTGGTCCCGAAGTGGCAATTGACTCTTCGGGAATTTTGCCGAGGAAGCAGCTTCCTCTTTATTGGATAATTCGCTATAATAACAGTATGAATCGTTGCGGAGCGGTATCGACAGGCCTTGCGCACAAGCCGACATGCAAAGGGAGCCGGAATTCTGTGCCCTGCGGTGCTTTTCAAGCATTGTCAATGCCGCATCCCCGCAGCGTATGCAACACCCATTCTTTTTATTGCGGGCGCACCTGTTCATCGTGCAATCCTCCGACAGGGTTTTTGCCTGTGGTTCAAACAAAACCGAAAGGGAAGGGTTTTCTTGCGGAACAGGCTTGTTACCTGCGCCTTTTTGATTGGCATTGCGCGCAAGCGATGCTTGTATGACCCTTTGCGTCAAAAAGGCTCCGAATCCAAACGGGGAGCGGATCGATTTTTATGAACACCGATATCCTGATCGTCGGCGCGGGTCCCGCCGGCATTTTTACGGCGCTGGAGATGCTGCGCCGCGGCACGAACAAAAAGATCGTCATCGTCGAAAAAGGCTGCGCCATTGAAAAGCGCCATTGCCCCAAGCAGAAGACGCGCATGTGCATGAACTGCAAGCCCAACTGCCACATCACCACGGGCTTCTCCGGCGCGGGCGCGTTTTCCGACGGCAAGCTGTCGTTGAGTTGCGAGGTCGGCGGCGACCTGCCGGAATTGATCGGCGCGGAACTCGTGCAGGAGACGATCGGCTACACCGATCAGATCTATCTGGAATTCGGCGCGGACAGCCATATCGAGGGCGTCGGCAACGAAAAAGAGGTGCGCGACATCCGAAAGCGCGCCATCGCCGCGGGGCTGAAGCTCGTCGACTGCCCGATTCGCCATCTGGGGACGGAAAAGGCGCAGGAGATTTATTACGCCATCGAACAGTATCTGATCGAGCACGGCGTCGAGCTGTACTTCGGCTGCAACTGCGAGAATATTATTTTAGACGGCGACCGCTGCCTCGGGATCGTCGCCGAAATGGACGGCAAGTCCGTCGAGATCCGCGCGGCGCAGACGGTCGTCGCGGCGGGGCGTCGCGGCGCGGACTGGCTGGAGTCCATCTGCGCGCAGCACAACATCGCCCACCAGCCCGGCACGGTCGACATCGGCGTGCGCGTCGAGGTGCGAAGCGAGGTCATGGAGCAGGTCAACCGCGTGCTCTACGAATCCAAGCTCATTGGCTATCCGCGTCCGTTCAAGAACAAGGTTCGCACGTTCTGCCAGAACCCCGGCGGCTTTGTCAGCCAGGAAAACTACGACGGCGGTCTCGCCGTGGTCAACGGGCACTCCTACAAAGAGAAAAAGAGCGACAACACGAACCTCGCGATCTTGTGCTCGCACAATTTCAGCGAGCCGTTCAACCGGCCCATCGCCTATGCGCAGCATGTCGGTGAGCTGACGAACATGCTCGGCGCGGGACATATCCTCGTCCAGCGCTTCGGCGACATTCTGGACGGCAAGCGCACCTGGCAGAAGGAGCTTTCCCGCTCCAACGTCCGCCCGACGCTGCCCGACGCCGTCGCGGGCGACATCACCGCCGCCATGTCGTACCGCGCGATGATCAACATCATCAACTTTATTCAGGCCGTCGATCAGGTCGTCCCCGGCTTCGCCGCCGCGGAGACGCTTCTGTATTCGCCGGAGCTGAAGTTCTACAGCAACCGCGTGCGCATGGACAAACAGTTCAATACGAACGTCGCGGGTCTTCACTGCCTGGGCGACTCCAGCGGCTGGACGCGCGGCCTCATGATGGCGTCCGTCATGGGCGTTCTGATGGGGCGCGAACTGGCGTAACGCATAATAAAAACACCGATGAAATTCGTTTCATCGGTGTTTTTGTTATTTGATTTTACCTTCCGAGCTCCAGCCAGACTTCGGGGAGGAACTCGACAAGGTCGCCCGCAATCAGGCCCATGCGGCCGCGTTTTTGTGCGGCGAGGTCGCCCGCGCGGCCGTGAACGAACGCGCCGACGCGCGCCGC
The DNA here is from genome assembly GCA_934613185.1 of uncultured Clostridia bacterium. GTDB lineage: Bacteria > Bacillota > Clostridia > Christensenellales > Maliibacteriaceae > RGIG9107. The sequence goes on from CAKTSO010000115.1 coordinate 4,241, forward strand.
GTCGTAGCCGGAAAGCCCCTGCGCCAAAAGCGCGCCGATGATGCCGGTCAGAACGTCGCCGCTGCCGGCCGTGGCCATGCCGCTGTTGCCGGTGGCGTTGAGGGTCGTGCGCCCGTCGGGCGCGGCGACAACAGTGCAGCCGCCCTTCAAAAGCACGACGCTGCCCGTGCGGCGGGCAAGGTCGCGGCAGTGCTTGATCGGATTGCGGATGATCTCGGCAAGGTCGATGGAGGTAAGTCTTGCCATTTCGCCCGGATGCGGCGTGAGGATCGTCCCCGCGGGGAGCTTTCTGCGATAATCGGGCAGTTTGGAAAGCGCGATGATGCCGTCCGCGTCGATGACGGCGGGGGCGTGCGTCTGCGCCAGGATCGCCTGAATGACGGCGGAAAGATCCATTCCGCGGCCCCAGCCCGGGCCGATGGCGACGGCGTCCTTGTCGGACAGGAGCGTCGAGAGCATCGAGACGGCGGCGCGGCCGAGCATTCCCTGCCCGTCGTCGGGCAGCGGCTGCACCATGACCTCCGTTAGTTTCGTCATATAAACGTTGACAAGACCCTGCGCGCACGCGATCGTCGTCTTGCCCGCGCCCGCACGCATGCACGCCCGCGCCGCAAGCTCGCCCGCGCCGGCCATGCCGCGCGAACCGCCGAAGATGACGCAGTGGCCGAAGTCGCCCTTGTGCGCGTTTTCATTGCGGACGGGAAGCAGCGCCTGCACGTCCGAATGCCAGAGCATTTCGGGCGCGTCCTCGGGCGTCAGTTCCGCGTCGATGCCGATGTCCGCGACCTGGATCGTCCCGCAGTAGGAACGCCCGGGATACAGAAGCTGCCCGACCTTGGGAAGATGCAGGCACAGCGTCATGTCGCCGCGCACGGCCGCGCCGGGGACTTCGCCCGTCTCGGAATTGATCCCGGAGGGGACGTCCACGCAAAGCTTCGGCGCGTGATGCGCGTTGATGTAGTTGATCGCGCTGTAGAAAAAGCCCTCGGGCGCGCGGGAAAGCCCCGTGCCGAAGAGCGCGTCGACGATGAGCGATGCGTCGCGGCAGAGGATCTCGGCCTGCTCGAGCGTCTCGTCGCTGTCGATAAAGTGCATGTCCACATGCATTTCCATCAAACGGCGCGCGTTCTGTTTGGCCGCGTCGGACAGGACGCTGTCCCCCGGCGCAAGAACGACCACGCGCACGCTGCGCCCCGCCTCGTGCAGAAGACGCGCGGCGGCAAGTGCGTCGCCGCCGTTGTTGCCGCGCCCGCAGAACAGAGCGATCTCGCCCTCCGGCGCGGCGTCCGTCACGACGCGCGCAATCTGGATGGCGGAGTTTTCCATTAACTGAAGAACCGACGCGCCCAGCTCGACGGATTTTTCGTCGATGGCGCGCATTTGTTCGGGATAAAGAATTTTCATTGCGCATTACCTCCCGCATCGGCCGTCGATGCTTCGTTTGCCGCGTCCTGCGGCGGGCGGGACGTGACCTCGCCCGTGAACACGCGCCGAAGCGCGCCGTCGTCGGTGCGGATCAAAAGCGCACCGTCCTTGTCGAAATCCTCCGCGACGCCGTTGATCTCTTCCGTCCCGGCGAACATGCGCACATGGCGGGCCAGCGTCGAAGAATAAATGCGATATCGCGGCAAAAAGCTCTGCGCGTCCGCGCCCTGATCGAGAAAATCGCGGTAGAGCGTCTCCATCTGATAGCAGATCGAGCGGACGAGCTCCAGCCGGGAGCAGTCCAGCCCGCGCTCGATGGCGAGCGACGTCGCCGTGTCGCGGATTTCTTCGGGCAGTTCGTCAAGATGCGTGTTGACGTTGACGCCGATGCCCACGACGATCCACTTGACCTTCCCGCCTGCGTCGACGGAAAGCTCC
>CAKTSO010000116.1 GCA_934613185.1 uncultured Clostridia bacterium
ATTCTGTACGGTCAGCTCAAGAGCTTCTTCGGGATCGGCAATTTCCCGATTTTCGCCATTTGCGCCGTCGTGTATTTTATCCTGTGTATGATCCCGGTGTCCATCGTGCAGAAAAAAGGCTATGATGACCGCGGACAGGGTGTCGGATTTTTCCTGTTCGGGTTTCTGACAGGGTTTGTCCCGGCGCTCGTCGTGGCGATGTGCCTGAACGATCGTACAAAAAAGACTGCGTGATGAAAAAATGACATGAGGCGGTGCGGAACGTTTTCCGCGCCGCCTTTTTTCGTGTTCCGGAAAGATTTGTGTTATAATGTTACAACGTCCGACGAATCGAAACGAAAAAAGGAGGGATGATCCGATGCTGTATGCGCGTGTGTTGGTCGACGTTGCGGGCCGCGGATTGGAGCGCGGCTTTGATTATGTCGTGCCGGAGGATTATCCCTGCGAGGTTTTGCCGGGCATGTGCGTCAGCGTTCATTTCGGGCCGCGCGTGATGCAGGGACTCGTGGTCGACGTGACGGATCATACGGATATTCCGGCCGAAAAGTTGAAGCCTCTCGGGCTTCCGCGCTATGACGGGCGCGCCGTGTCCAAAGAATTGACGCAGCTTGCCGCGTGGATGGCGAAAAAGTATCACTGTACCATGGCGGAGGCGCTGCGTCCCGTCCTGCCGCCCGGAACGCGGAGCGACAAAGCGCGGCAGAAGACGCGCATGCGTCCCGCGCTTTCGGTCACGCGTGAGGCGGCGCAGCTTTTTATCGACACCTGTCCCGCACGGTTTTCAAGGCAGATCGCGCTCGTGTCGCTTCTGCTCGACGGCGCGGATTCGGAAATGCTCACCGAAAAACTGCCGGATTGGCGGCAGAGCGCCCGTGCGCTTGAAAAAAAGGGGATCGTCAAAGTCACGCGGGAAACGCGCGACGAGATCCCGTATCGAGCGCTCGGGCAGTCGGCGCTTTCGGAGCCGACGCTCATGCCGCAGCAGGCGCAGGCGGTCGACGCCATCAACGAGGGGATCACGGCGGGCTGCGGGACGTATTATCTTTTCGGCGTGACGGGCTCCGGAAAGACGGAAGTGTATCTGCAATGCGCGCGCTACGCCGTGTCGCTCGGCAAAAACGCCATCATTCTCGTCCCGGAGATCGCGCTGACGCCGCAGATGGTCGACCGTTTCCGTGCAAGATTCGGCGAAGAAGTGAGCGTTCTTCATTCGGGGCTGACGCTGGCGCAGCGGCGGGATCAGTGGCAGCGAATTCAAAGCGGCAGCGTCCGCGTGGCGGTCGGCGCACGCTCTGCGATCTTTGCGCCGTTTGAAACCATCGGCCTGATCGTCGTGGACGAGGAACACGAATCGAGTTACTGCGCCGAATCCGCGCCGCGATACGACGCGGTCGAGGTCGCGCAAAAACGCTGTCAAACGCACGGCGCGGCGCTTGTGATGGGCAGCGCGACGCCGTCGCTTGCCAGATACCGCGCGGCGCTGGAGGGGAAGATCCGCCTGCTGACGCTGCCGGGGCGCGTGCGCGGGCTTCCCATGCCGAAGGTCTCGATCGTCGACATGCGCGAAGAACTGCAAAAAGGCAACCGCACGATGTTTTCCGAAGAACTTCGGCAGGAAATGGAAAAGACGCTTTGGAACGGCGAACAGGCGGTTCTGTTTCTGAATCGTCGCGGATACAGCACGTTCGTCTCCTGCCGCGACTGCGGCGAGGCGGTGCGCTGTCCCAACTGCGACGTGGCGTTGACCTATCACAGCGCGGGGAAAAAGCTCACCTGCCGCTATTGCGGCTATGAGGGCGTCCCGCCGACGGTCTGTCCCGCGTGCGGTTCCAAGCGGATCAAGTATTTCGGTGCGGGGACGCAGAGGATCGAAGAAGAGCTGCAAAATCTGTTCCCCGGCGTTCGTGCGCTTCGCATGGATCGGGACACGACGCAGAAAAAAGACGCGCATGAAAAGATTTTGTCGGCATTCGCGCGCGGCGAGGCGCAGGTGCTGCTCGGCACGCAGATGATTGCCAAGGGGCTTGACTTTCCGAACATCACGCTCGTCGGCGTCATGTCGGCGGACACGGCGCTGCATGCGCCGGACTATGCGGGCGCCGAGCGTGCGTTCGAACTCGTGGCACAGGTAGCGGGGCGTGCGGGGCGCGGCGACAAGCCCGGGCGCGTCGTCGTGCAGACGTACTGTCCCGACGAGGCGGCGATCCGCTTTGCGGCGAAGCACGACTATCCTGCGTTTTATCAGGAGGAAATCCGCCGGAGGGAAGATGGACAGTTCCCGCCGTTCACACGGTTTATCCGCTTTTTGTTTGCGGATGCGGACGAAGAAAAGTGCAAAGCCGCCGCGGGCGAATATGCCGACGCTTTGGCGCAGGCGGTGAAGACCGCCCCGTTCGACGATTGCCGCGACTGCCTTTTGACGATCCAGAACATGGAGGCGCCCGTGGCGCGCATCGAAAACCGAAGCCGCGCACAGGTGCTCGTACGCCTTTTGGAAAACGAACAGACGGATGCCTTTACCGAGGCGCTCATGGCGTTTGACGATGCGTACGCGGCGCGTGGCCTGCGGCCCGTGATGGAAATCAACCCGCGGCATATGATATAATGAAACGACCGACACTGTCGGCTTTGTTTGGAGGATGAAAAAAACATGGCGCTTAGAAGAATTATCACGAACGAAGATCCCGTGCTGCGCAAGACCTCACGCGAGGTGACGAAGTTTGACGCGCGTCTGGGCGGCATTTTGGACGACATGGCGGACACGATGTATCACGCCAACGGCGTCGGCCTTGCTGCGGTGCAGGTCGGCATTCTGCGCCGCGCCGTGGTGATCGACACCAGCGACGACGGCAGCGGGTTAATCGAGCTGATCAATCCCCAGATCGTTGCGCAAAGCGGCGAACAGACCGGACAGGAAGGCTGCCTTTCCGTTCCGGGGGTTTACGGCATCGTGCGCCGTCCGATGAAAGTGACCGTACGTGCGCAGGATCGAAGCGGGAAGTCGTTTGAACTGTCCGGCGAGGGGCTTCTTGCACGCGCCATGTGCCATGAGATTGCGCATCTTGACGGCGGGCTTTTCACGGACGTGATGGATCGTTTGGTCGAACAGGAGGAACAGGAATGATCGTCGCGCTTTTTGGTACGCCGTCGTTCGCCGTGCCGACGCTGGAGGCGCTGGCGAACAATCCCGAGTTCACGCTTGCCGCCGTCGTGACACAATGCGACCGCCCCGTCGGGCGAAAGGCCGTTCTGACGCCGCCGCCTGTCAAAGTTCGTGCGCAGGAATTGGAAGTTCCCGTTCTTCAGATCGAAAAGATCAACCGGGAAGAGTCTCTTGAACAGCTTCGCGCGCTTCGCTGCGATGTGTTCGTGACGGCCGCTTACGGGCAGATCTTGTCGCAGAAGCTTCTGGATATTCCCAAATACGGCGTGGTCAATGTTCATGCGTCGCTGCTTCCCAAATATCGCGGCGCGTCGCCGATCGCCTGGGCGATCAAAAACGGCGAGAAGTTCACCGGCGTGTCGACAATGTTCACCGACGCGGGCGTCGACACCGGCGATATCATTTTGCAGCGTGAACTGCCCATCGAGCCCGACGACACGACGCAGACGCTGACGGACAAGCTTGCCGCGGCAGGCGCAGAAACACTGATTGCCACGCTGTACCGCATCATGCGCGGACAGGCGCCGCGCTATCGGCAGGACGAAACGCTGGCCACGCGTACGCCGATTTTAAAAAAGAGCCACGGGCAGATCGATTTTACGAAATCGGAGCATGAGATCGACTGTCTCGTGCGGGCCATGACGCCGTGGCCGGGAACGTGGACGACGCTTGACGGGAAAACGCTGAAGATTTTCGGTGTCAAACCCGCGCTCGGACACGGCGAACCCGGCACGGTTCTGGATGAAAACTTTACGATTGCCTGCGGCGGCGGCGCGCTTCGTCCGACGGAAATCCAGCTCGAAGGGTCCAAGCGGATGAAGACGGCGGATTTCCTGCGCGGCAAGAAGATCGCGCCCGGCACGGTTTTGAAATGGAAAGACTGACGGCGCGGCGCGCGGCGTGCGACGTGCTCGTGCGCGTGATGCATCACGATTCCTATGCGAATCTTTGTGTGAAGCAGACGGCGCCGAAGCTTGCGGACGAACGGGAGCGCGCGTTCTTTGCCGCGCTGGTGTACGGCGTTTTGGAAAAGCGTGTGCATCTTGAATGCGCCCTGTCGAGCTTGTGCCGCATGAAAAAACTGCCGCCGGAGACGGTCGAGGCGCTGTATCTGGGGGCATATCAGATCCTGTTTTTGGACGGCGTGCCGCAAAGCGCCGCCGTGTCCGAGTCGGTCGCGCTCGTGCGGCGCAAAAGCCCGCGCCTGGCGGGCATGGCGAATGCCGTGCTTCGAAACGCCGCGCGGCAGAAAGAGACGCTTTTGGCGATCCCGAGCGGGATCGAAGGCGTGATGCGGCGAATGAATCTGCCGCGCAAACTTGCCGAAAAGTGGATCGAATGCTACGGCGAAGGCGAGACGCCGCTGCCGCGAAAAACGGGCGTGCGGCTGCGCGATGTGAATAAACGGGGTGAAGTTTCGGCGTTTCTTATGGAAAACGCCGACGTGTGCGAACCCTACGGCGACGATTGCTTTGTCGTACAGGGCGCGGGCGACCTGACGCAAAGCGCGCTGTATCGATCGGGCGCGTTTGTGATCCAGAGCGTCACGAGCCGCCTTTGCGCAAAAGCCGTCGGGACGAAACCCGGGATGCGCGTGCTTGACTGCTGCGCCGCGCCGGGCGGCAAGAGCTTCGCCATGGCGGACGAGATGCAGGATAACGGGCGGATCGACGCGCTCGATCTGCACGAACACCGCATCAAACTCATCGAAAATGAGGCGCGGCGGCTCAATTTATCGATCGTACATGCGCGCCGGGCGGACGCGTCCGAGCTTCCGGACGAAATGGCGGGACAATACGACGCCGTTTTGTGCGACGCGCCCTGTTCGGGGCTTTCCGCGGCCGGAAAGCCGGAGATCGCGCTTCGCACGACGCAAAGCGATATCGACGCGCTTGCCGCGCTTCAGCACGACATTCTGTCCTCGGCCGCGCGGTGCGTCAAACCCGGCGGCGCGCTACTATATTCGACCTGCACGTGGACGCGCGAAGAGGACGAGCGTCAGGCGGAGCGCTTTTTGGCGGAGCATCCGGAATTTGTGCCGGGCGCGCTGGAAGAACACGTGCCATTGGCGCTTGCGGCGCACGTCAAAGACGGCTTCCTGCTGCGCTTTGATCCCGCGCGCGACGGGCTTTCGCCGTTTTTCATGGCGCGGTTCGTCAGACGATGACTTCTATCATTGACAGTATGAACGGATAACGACGGGAGATGGAGCTTATGAAGACGCCGCGCGCGCTGATCGATATGTCGGGTGAAGAACTTCGGGAGTATGTGACGGGCGAACTCGGGCAAAGCGCTTTTCGCGCCGAACAGATCGCCGAATGGCTCGGCCGCGGCGCCGAGATCGCCGAAATGACGAACCTGTCGCGCGACCTTCGGGAAAAACTGTCGCAAAGCTGCATCGTCGGCGGTGCGAAGATCGTCAAAACGCTGACGTCGCAACACGACGACACGAAGAAATTTCTCTTTGAACTGCGCGACGGCGAACTGATCGAGGGCGTTTTGATGGGATATCGCCACGGGCATACGCTCTGCATGTCGACGCAGGTCGGCTGCCGCATGGGCTGCAAATTCTGCGCCTCGACGCTCGACGGTCTCGTTCGCAATCTGACGGCGGGGGAAATGCTCTCGCAGATCATCGCGGTCAACCGCGCGCTCGGCGGCGGGCGGCATGTGGACAATCTCGTTTTGATGGGAAGCGGCGAACCGCTCGACAATTACGACGAGGTCGTGTCCATGCTCCGAAGGCTGAACGATAAGCACGGCCCCGGCATCGGGCTTCGCGGCGTGTCACTTTCCACCTGCGGCCTGGTCGAACGGATGGATCGCTTTTCAAAAGAAGGGCTTCCCGTGACGATGTGCCTGTCGCTTCATGCGCCGAACGACGAGCTTCGCAGGCAGATCATGCCG
>CAKTSO010000117.1 GCA_934613185.1 uncultured Clostridia bacterium
CCGCGCCGGCTTTTCGCTTGGAGGATATTTATATGTTTGAAATAAAAGGAAACGTCGCGACCGCCGTCTGCTACGCCGGGACGGTCGAGGACGAAGCGATCGAGCAGATCCGCCGCATGTGCGATTATGAATTGACACGCGGCAGCCGCGTGCGCATCATGCCGGACGTGCATGCGGGAAAAGGCTGCACGATCGGCACGACGATGACGATCCGCGATCGCGCCTGCCCCAACATCGTCGGTGTGGACATCGGCTGCGGCATGCTCACGGTGAAGCTCGCGCAGACGAATGTGGATTTTGCGGCGGTCGACGAGGCGGCGCATTTCATCCCCTCGGGCATGAACGTCTGGCAGGGGCGCGTGGAGCGTTTCGATTTGACGGCGCTTCGCTGCTATCGAAGCCTGAAGGACGCAAGGCGCCTGGAGCGCTCGCTCGGCACGCTCGGCGGCGGGAATCATTTCATCGAGATCGACTGCGCCGCGGACGGCACACTGTATCTTGTGATCCATTCGGGCAGCCGCAATCTCGGAAAACAGGTCGCGGAACACTATCAAAAGCTCGCCGTCGACCTTCACATGGGGCGCGAAGAATATTTCAAAAAGCGCGATGAGATCATTCGCACATATAAACAACAGGGCCGTCGCGCGGAGATTCAGGCGGCGCTTCGAGCGCTGGAGCGCGAAACGACGACGCATGGGCTTTCCGTTCCCGAAGACCTTTGCTGGCTTTACGGCACTTATTTGGAGGATTATCTGCACGATGTGGCGATCTGTCAGAATTTTGCATGGCGAAACCGCGAGAAAATGGCGGAAATCTTATTGCAGCGAACGGGGCTGACGGCGCGGGAAGCGTTTCACACCGTGCATAATTACATCGATACGGACGAGATGATCCTGAGAAAGGGTGCGATCGCGGCGCACAAGGGCGAGCACGTGCTCATCCCGATCAACATGCGCGACGGCAGCATTCTCGCCGTCGGCCGCGGGAACGAAGAATGGAACTTTTCCGCGCCGCATGGGGCGGGGCGCGTCATGTCGCGAACGCAGGCACGGCAGTCGATTGACATGGAAGCCTATCGCGCGGCGATGGCGGGGATCTACACCACGAGCGTCAGCGAACGCACGCTCGACGAATCCCCCATGGCGTATAAGTCGCTTTCGGATATCATCGGCGTGATCGGCGACACCGTCGACGTGATCGACGTCATGAAACCCGTGTATAATTTCAAAGCGGACGACGAGGCGAAACCCTGGACGAAGAAGGCGGCGAAGAAAGACGAAGAAGCGGACGACGCTTCCGAATAAGAAAACGAAAAGCGCTTGCCGTGCGGAAAAACAGGGATTACAATCATGAAAAATACTCGCAAAAGATTCGGAAAGGAAATCGCTACACTGTCATGGACGCGCTGATCGATTTAACGCAGGACGACCTCGATTCCGAGCAGCTTTGCTGCATCGTCCGAAAAAAGCCGCATCCCGGCATCGGCGCAAAGCGCGAATGGCTGCGCGGCCGACTGCGGGAGGGGCATGTTTTCCGCAAGCTCGCGGGCGCGGAATGCGCGTTTATCGAGTACGCGCCGCTGGAGACGGCGTGGACGCCGATCGCGGGCGACAACTATCTTTATATTTACTGCCTCTGGGTGCAAGGCGCGCCGAAGGGACACGGCTGGGGGCGCGCGCTGATGGAATCGTGCATCGCGGACGCGCGGGCGCAGGGCAAAAGCGGCGTGTGCATGCTCGGCGCGAAAAAGCAGAAGGCGTGGCTGTCCGATCAGAAATTTGCCGAGAAGTTCGGATTTCAAACGGCGGACGAGACGGCGGACGGGTATCGGCTGCTGGCGCTGAGTTTCGACGGGACGCTGCCGCATTTTCTGCCGAACGCCAAACGGCAGATGATCGACGATCGGCGCTTTACCGTCTATTACGACGACCAGTGTCCGTTTATCCCGCAGCGGATCGAAAAGCTGCGCGCGTACTGCGAACAAAACGGGATCGATGCGAATTTCGTTCATGTGGAAACGCCGGAACAGGCGAAGGAGCTTCCGTGCGTGTTCAACAACTGGGCGGCGTTCGCGAACGGGAAGTTCGTCACGGTCAATCAGCTGGACGGCGCGGCGGTGCGGAAGCTTCTTGGAAAGTGAAATAACGGCTGAAAGGATCTTTGTTTTCCGAAACGAAGATCTTTTTTTATGTATTGTTCATGATGTTTTTTTAAACGCCTATTGACATGGTAGGAGTTAAGCGTATAATCGGTATTGCGGGGAAAAACGCCCCGCAATACGGCGAAAAGGAGCGTGAGGGAATCGTGCTGATCTCATCGAGGGGGCGCTACGCGCTGCGGGTGATGACGGATCTTGCCGAGCATTCGCAATGCGGCTATGTCAGTTTGCGCGACGTCGCCGCGCGCCAGGATATTTCGCGAAAATATCTGGAAGGCATCATGGCGGCGCTTTGCAGACATGACCTTGTGCAAAGCGCGACGGGGAAAACGGGCGGCTATCGATTGAAGCGCCCGCCGCGGGAATATACCGCGGGGGAGATCCTCCGCGCCTCGGAAGGGGAGCTTGCGCCGGTCGCGTGCGTCGCAAAAGACGCGCAAAAATGCGGCCGTTCGGATCTTTGCCCGACGCTTCCTTTTTGGCTGGGACTTGAAAAAACGGTGAACGCGTATATCGATTCGTATACGCTGGAAGACTTGCTGCAATTAAAAAACGCTGCGCCGCGTTGCCAATGCGGGGCGCAGGATCGGGAAAAAGGAGAATGAACATGCGCGATCGGTTGTTGGAAGTGAAGGACCTGCACGTGGAAGCCGCCGAAAAGGAAATTCTGCACGGCGTGAATTTGAGCCTCGGACGGGACGAGACGCATGTGCTCATGGGCCCCAACGGCACGGGCAAATCGACGCTCGGCTATGCGATCACGGGCAATCCTGCCTATCGGGTTACCGGCGGCTCGATCCTCTTCGAGGGCGAAGACATCACCGACATGCCCGTCAACGAGCGCGCCCGCCGCGGCATCTTTTTGTCCTTCCAGAACCCGCTCGAAGTGCCGGGCGTGACGCTGAGCAATTTCATCCGCAGCGCGCTGGAAAATAAATCCGGCAATCGCCTGCGGCTTTGGGACTTTAAAAAGAAACTTTCCCGGACGATGGAACTTCTTGAAATGGACGAGTCCTACGCGCAGCGCGACTTGAACGTCGGCTTTTCCGGCGGCGAAAAAAAGAAGGCCGAGATTTTACAGATGCTCATGCTCGAGCCGAAACTCGCCATTTTGGACGAGACGGACTCCGGGCTTGACGTCGATGCGGTGCGCATCGTCTCGCGCGGCGTGCAGCTTTACAGAGAGAGTCAGCACGGAACGGTGCTGATCATCACGCACTCCACGCGCATTCTGGAGGCGCTGACGGTCGATCGGACGCACGTCATGGAAAACGGCGTGATCGTCAAAGACGGCGGCGAGGAGCTGGTCGACCGGATCAACCGCGAAGGGTTCGCCGCGCTCGGCGAGCAGGCCTGAAAAGGGGCGCGCTTATGAGGGAAGTCAAAAGGGAAAAAAGTCAGGTCGAAGACATCGACCGCAGCATTTACGACATTCGGGATAAAGAGGACGATGCCTTCCGCATGCGGGAAGGACTGACGCCCGCCATCATTCAAACCCTGTCACAGGAAAAGAACGACCCCGTGTGGATGCAGCAGTTCCGCCTCCGGGCGCTTCAAATTTACAACGAAACGCCGCTGCCCGACTGGGGCCCGTCGCTGGAAGGGCTGGATATCGACCATATCGCCACCTATGTGCGGCCGAATGCGCAGATGCAGAACGATTGGAAGAACGTCCCGCAGGACATCAAAGACACCTTCGAGCGCCTCGGCATCCCCAAGGCGGAGCGAAAATCGCTCGCGGGCGTCGGCGCGCAGTACGACTCCGAGCTTGTGTATCACAACGTTCGGGAGGAAGTCGCGGCGCAGGGCGTCGTTTACACCGACATGGAAAGCGCGATGCGCGGCGAATACGCCGACATGGTGCGAAAGTATTTTATGAAGCTCGTTCCGCCGCAGGATCACAAATTCGCGGCGCTGCACGGCGCGGTCTGGTCGGGCGGCTCGTTCGTCTATGTGCCAAAGGGCGTGCAGGTCGAGATCCCGCTGCAATCGTATTTCCGTCTGAACGCCAAGGGCGCGGGGCAGTTTGAGCACACGCTCATCATCGTCGACGAGGGCGCGAGCCTGCACTTCATCGAAGGCTGCTCCGCGCCGAAATACAACGTTGCCAACCTTCACGCCGGCTGCGTCGAGCTTTACGTCAAAAAGAACGCGCGCCTTCGCTATTCGACGATCGAAAACTGGTCGAAAAATATGTATAACTTAAACACCAAGCGCGCGCTCGTGGAAGAAGGCGGCGTGATGGAATGGGTCTCCGGCTCGTTCGGCTCGCACGTCGGGTGTCTTTACCCGATGACGATCCTAAAGGGCGACAACGCACGCATGGAGTTCACCGGCGTGACCTTCGCGGCTGCGGGGCAGAACCTCGACACCGGCGCAAAGGTTGTCCACGTCGGGCGGAACACAAGCTCCGTGATGAACACGCGCTCCATCAGCAAGGGCGGCGGGATCAGCACGTTCCGAAGCAGCGTGGTCGTCGAAAAAGGCGCGCGCGGCGCAAAATCGTCGGTCTCGTGCCAGTCGCTCATGCTGGATTCGCAGTCGCGATCGGACACCGTTCCCTCGATGGACATCCGCACGCGCGACGCGGCGGTCGGCCACGAGGCGCGCATCGGCAGCATCAGCGGCGACGCAGTGTTCTATCTGATGAGCCGCGGCATGAGCGAGGAAGATGCCCGCGCACTGATCGTCAGCGGCTTTGCGGACAACGTCTCGCGCGAACTCCCCGTGGAATACGCCGTGGAAATGAACAACCTCATCCGCCTTGAGATGAAGGGCAGCATCGGCTGAACGCGCGAAAGGAGCGAGGAATTATGGAACAATCGAAACAATCCGTTCTTTCGGTCAACGAGCTTCCCACGCGCACCTGGAACCGACTCGGCGTCAACGCCGCAAAGGTTCCGTGGGATGCCGAACAACAGACGGATCTTACGCCGACGCATCTTTCGGCAGGCGAAGCGGTGCAGCGCGTGCATGTGACGGACGAAAACACGCCCTATGCGAAAAAGCTCCTCACGCTGACCGTGCCCGAGGGCTGCGCCGCGACGGTGTTTGAAGACTGCCGCGCGGAACATCCGCTGTCGGCCGAGCTTTCGATCGTACTGGAAAAAAACGCGCATCTGACGCTCGTGCAGCTTTTCACGCCGCAGGGCGCGACGCTTTTGCATCAAACGACGGCAAAATGCGCGGCGGGCTCGTCAATGGAATTGTCCTGCGCGCTTTTGGGCGAGGGCGACGTCTATACGGACACGCGGATCGAGCTTTCGGGGGAGGAAAGCGCCTTCACCATGCGCGCGGGCTATCTTGCCAAGGACGAGCAGACGATCGACATGAACGTCGTCGTCAATCATTGGGCGAAGAAGACGCAGTGCGACATCGAAGCAAACGGCGCTTTGATGGACGCGTCGCAAAAGGTCTTCCGCGGCACGATTGACTTCAAAAACGGCTCGGCGGATTCCGTCGGCAGCGAGAACGAGACGGTGCTGATGCTCGGCGAAGACGCGGTCAACAAGACCGTTCCGCTGATTTTGTGCGCGGAGGAGACCGTCGAAGGGACGCACGGCGCGACCATCGGCGAGCTGGACGAGGACACGCTGTTTTATTTCGAAAGCCGCGGCATCGACAAAACGGGCGCGGAGCATATCATGGCGCGCGCGGCAATCGAACGCGTTGCGCGCGACAGCGGCGACGAGGATTGGGAACGCCTGACGTATGGCGCGCTCGACGCGGCGCTCGGCGGGGAAAGCGAGGAGGAAGCATGACGAGCAATACGCAAAAAGATTACAAAGCGGAGTTTCCGCTGTTTCAAAATCGATCGATCGTGTATCTTGACAACGCCGCCACGGCGCAGCGGCCGCAGTGCGTGCTCGACGCGGTGGAGGAATTCTACTGCGAGCACAACGCAAACCC
>CAKTSO010000118.1 GCA_934613185.1 uncultured Clostridia bacterium
CCCCTCCAGCGCGCCGAGGCCCATCAGATAAAGATCGGCGATCGTCGCGGCGGCGGAGTTCTGCCGCGCCTGCGCGGCCGCAACGGCGCGAACGAGTTTTTCATCCACGACGGCGCTGGCGAAAAATTCATGCAGCGCCGCAAAATAGCGCGAAGATCGCACGTCCAAAACGGGCAGCCCGCCAAGCGCGCCCGCGGCGGCTTTTTTGTCGTATCCTTCCACCGAGACCGCCAAAATGGGGATCAGGCGGTGCATCGCGTCGCGCACGGCCGCGGCGCAGTTTTTATCGGAAAACGTCGTTTTGCAGACGATCAGAACGAGCACGCAGGCGTCGTCCGCCATCTGCTCTTCCACGCGCGCCCAAGGACACACGCGCCGCACATCCCACGCAACGCCGTGCCCCTTTTCCTGCACGGCGGCGGGAAAGCATACGCTTACGACCGACAGATTTGCCGCATGTTCAACCGTATCCAAACCATTATCCTCCCAACTGTTCCTTGCAATGATCAGCCTTGCGCGCGGGACATGCGCCCGCGCAAGGTTTTTCGACTCTTGTTTCATTATACACACGCAATTTCGAGCAGGCAAATCCTTTTTCGGCAAAGCGCAGATTTATGTTATAATAACTACCGAATCCGACATTGAAAAGAAAGAGGAGCATCTTTAATGTTCAACGCCGCCTATCTTTCGCAAAACGGCCGCGTCAGCGCGCTGTATCTTCTGGATCTGATGCAAAGCGACACGCTCTTTTTCCGCAGCGACGAGATCGTCTTTGAAAACGGCCGCCGCCGTATCCGCGGCATGCAGCTCGACGCCGCCCGCGCCGAAAAGCTCCCGGAGGTTTCCGACGACATCGAACGCTTTTCCGCCGCCGTCGCCGACTGGACGGCCTACGCCGAGGAAAACAGCGGCGTGTATCTGGACGCGGAATCGTTTTCCAAAAAAGCGCGCGAGATCGCGGGCGACGAGCCTTTGACGGCGATCGAGCTTATGAATTTTCTCTGCCGCAACTTCGTCAAGCTCTCGCGAAGCGGGGAATTGTTCATCGCCGCCGCGGACGAAGACGTCAAATCCGCGTTCCCGACACTCGGCTCGATGCTGCGCCGTCTCATCCGCGCGGCGCTTGCCTACGACGGCAGCCCCGCGCAGCAGATCAACGTCATCGTCGCCACCGGCGGTCCCGACATCGCCGCGCGTCTCGTCCTGCGCCGCCGTCTCGTCGCCGCCGCGGCAAACGCCGAAAAAGACTCGTTTTCGTGCGAAGAGCTCGCCGAATCGCTCGGCGAATCTTGCGAAAAAACGCGCGAAGCGCTGCGCCGTCTTTGCGAACTCGGCGTTTTCGAAGAAAAAGGCGAGCGCTTTTGTCTCGACTACGATTCGCGCGAGGCGGCGATCCTTCTGGCGGAATCCGACGCGGCGCGCGAAGCGCGAAAAAATCGCGAACCGATCCGCGCGGCGTTTTTGTCCCGCGCCGTTTCCCGCTACGAGCGCGTGAAAAACGCGGCGGCGGACTGCGCCGCGGCGCTGGAACGGGACCGGCAGGACGCGGAAGAAATAAACGCGCAGCTTGCCCAAACACAGGCGCAGTCCGAAGAGTCCGGCCGCCGCGCGGCAAAAAAATCCTCCGCGGCAAGTCAGGCGGGCACAGCATTTTTGTTCGTGTTCGGCGCGCTGTTTTTCTGTGTCGCGGCGTACTTTTTCTTCGTCCCCGACGCGCCGCAAATATTCTCGTTTTCTCACGTTTCCGTCGCCGCGATTGCGATGGGCGCGGGCGCTGCGTTCGTCCTGATCGGCTTCCTTCGCCTGATCGCCGCCGCGCGTGCCAAACGCCGCGCACAGGCTCTGCGCGAACAGGCCGCTTCCCTCGCCGACGCGCTTTCGCGCATCGAATCCGATATTGCGCAGAAAAAGCGGGAAAGCGGCGTCTATGCGGCGTATCTCGTGCTGGCCCGCGCGATCGCGCAGGACATGCAGCGCGGCGATTTTCGAGGCGTCGACCTCGCCGAAAAGCTCGTCCCGGGCGAAGTGTTCGCCGTATTGTCCGACGACAGGGCGCCCGCCGTGCGCGCGCAGATCGTCACGACGCTTTCACACTGCGGCACGGCGACGGAAAACGAACTTGCGTTTTTGACGGGCGCGGGACACGAACGCGTCCGCCGCGCGCTTTACGAAATGATCGCCGCCGGACAGGTCGTCCTGTGGCAGGAAGACGGCGCGCGCAAATACTGCCTGTGCCAGAGTCTGTAAAAAACAGAATTTTAAAAGCGATTCGGGCTCGATCGAACCCGAATCGCTTTTTTGTTTTTCTTAAAGCTCTTCCGCCTCGCAAAGCCACGCGCGGGCGCTCGCCTCGGAGGGCATGCGCCAGTCGCCGCG
Organism: uncultured Clostridia bacterium; assembly: GCA_934613185.1. Lineage (GTDB taxonomy): Bacteria > Bacillota > Clostridia > Christensenellales > Maliibacteriaceae > RGIG9107. The sequence continues at coordinate 2,377 of CAKTSO010000118.1, forward strand.
CGGAGACAGGCACACCGCGCCGATCTTCACGCCGTCGGGCAGGCAGTTGCGCTTGAACTGCTGGGTAAAGAAGCGGCGATAGAACGTCAGCATCGTCTCCTTCAGCGTCTGCCGCGGCACGTCGGGGAACGCGACGCACGCCAGCGCAAAGATCTTCCCCGGCGCAGAGCCGTTTCGAAGCGCGTGATAGAGAATGAAATCATGGATGTCGTATTTGCCGATGCGCTCCTCGGTCTTCTGCGCGATCTGTCCGTTTTCGTCGGGCGGCAGAAGCTCGGGGCTGATGGGCGTGTCGAGCACGGTCTGCAAAACGTGCGCAAGCTGCGGGCGCGTCTTTGCGTAGGCCGCGATGACGTATTGCACGAGCGTCTTGGGCACGCTCGCGTTGACGGCGTACATGCTCATGTGGTCGCCGTTGTAGGTGCACCACCCGAGCGCCAGCTCGGAAAGATCGCCTGTGCCGACGACGAGGCCGCCCGTCTGGTTGGCCACGTCCATCAAAATCTGCGTGCGCTCGCGCGCCTGCGTGTTTTCATACGTCACGTCGCGGACGTCCGGATCGTGACCGATGTCCGAAAAATGCTGCATGCAGGCCTTGTCGATCGGGATGATGCGAAGCGACGCGCCGAAGCAGTCGATGAGCTCGCGCGCGCTGTCGTACGTCCGCTTCGTCGTGCCGAAGCCGGGCATGGTGATCGCGATGATGTTTTCGCTCGGGAGATTGCACATTTCGAACGCCTGCGCCGTGACGATCAGCGCGAGCGTCGAGTCAAGCCCGCCCGAAATGCCGACGACGGCGGTCTTCATGCCGGTTTTGCGAAGGCGCGTGGCAAGCCCCGTCGCCTGAAGGCGCACGATCTCGGCGCATCTTGCGGCAAGCTCGTCCGCATTCTGCGGGACGAACGGATAGGCGCATACCTCGCCCGGAAGCTCGGCGCTGTCAACGCTCTTGTAAACGATGCGCCGCACGGGCATCGGCGCGCCCGCATGAAGGCTCGTCCCCATGCGAAGGCGGTCATGCTCGATGCGTTCCAGATCGATCAGCCCTTCGATAAGCCCGAATTCATAGATTGACTCGGCCTTCTTCTGCCCGTTGTCGTAAATCAGATCATGCCCCGAAAACACAAGGTCGCTCGTGCTTTCGTCCATGCCGGAAGACGCGTAGACATAGCCGCAGATGCAGCGTGCCGACTGCGTCGAGACGATCTGGCGGCGGTAGGCGCTCTTGGTCAGCACTTCGTCGCTCGCGGAAAGATTGACGATGACGTTCGCGCCCGCGGCGGCGAGAAAACTGCTCGGCGGGACGTTGACCCAAAGGTCTTCGCAAATTTCCGCGCCGACGCACAGCGATCCTTCCTCGTCGCAGAACAGAAGGTCGCACCCGAAGGGCACGTCGCGCCCCGCGATGCGAACGGTATCCTCCCGCGCGTTGTTTCCCGGCTCGAACCAGCGCGCCTCGTAAAACTCGCCGTACGTCGGAAGATAGCTCTTGGGCACCGCGCCCAAAATGCGCCCGTTGGCCATGGCGACGGCGCAGTTATACAATCTCCCGCAGGAAGCCACGGGCGCGCCGACGAAGACGAGCTTCCCCGCCATGGCAGCCCGCCCCGTCGCCGCGCAAAGCTCGTCCAGCGCGCGGTCGCTCGCCGAAAGAAGCGTCTTTTGCATGAAAAGATCGCCGCAGGTGTAGCCCGTGGTGCAAAGTTCGGGGAAGACGATCACCTCGGCGCTCGTCTCGGTCATCATTTTTGCGATCGCGCGCGCGTTCTCGGCGGGATCGGCAATGGCAAGGCGCGGCGTCGCGGCGGCGGCGCGCACGAATTGATAGCGTCTCATAGTACACTCAAACCTTTCTGTCCGCGATTTCCGTTTTCGCGGGAGGATGCATTTCGACGACACCGCCAGTATACCACGATGCACACGGGCGTTTCAATTCATCTGCGTCGATTCAAAAAAGGCGGCTTGCGCCGCCTTTTTTCGCCGCGCAAAGCGGCAGGTTCGCGATAAGAAGCTCAGCCGCCCGCGGCCGGTTCGCCGGGGTCGCCTTTATCTCCTTTATCGCCCTTTTCTCCTTTATCGCCCTTGTCGCCTTTTTCCCCTTTTTCGCCGGGGTCGCCCTTGGCGCCCTGCGGACCGGCGGGGCCGCGTTCGCCCTGCAGGCCCATCAGCCCGCGCTCGCCCTTTTCTCCGGTATCGCCTTTGACGCCCTGCGGTCCGGCGGGGCCGATCGGGCCGCGTTCGCCCTGCTCGCCTTTGTCGCCTTTGTCGCCCTTTTCTCCTTTGTCGCCCTTGTCGCCCTTTTCACCCTTTTCGCCGCGTACATTGCCCGCGTCGATGCTGGAACCGTCGCTCAAGGACAGGATCAGATGGCCCTTGTCGTTGACACGCGCGCCGACAACGTTTCCGACGCTTTTCCCGCAGCCGAGACAGGAAAAGATCATCAGCGCCGCAAGGATGACAGCAAATCGCTTTTTCATGTCCGTACCTCCGAAAAAAATATGTGTTTTTGAACGCCGCACGCATTATGACAGTTTCAGTATAGCATGCCGCCCGCGGCGGGCGCAAGCGCTTTTCCCCTCCCGCCGCATTGACATTTCGGTCGTTTTCGCTACAATATTATGTATGAAATTACCGTCTTTCTCAAAAGGCGCAGACGATAAAGGAGATTTTGGATGAACACGATCATTCCCGAGGGCTACACGTCAAGTCTCGGCATGTACGACACGCAAAAGGGCATCGGCACGCTCAAACGCCTGTTTGAGGACGATCTCGCCGCGCGCCTGCACCTGCGCCGCGTTTCCGCGCCGCTGTTCGTCGAAGCGTCCACGGGCTTAAACGACAACCTTTCGGGCGTCGAGCGCCCCGTCAGCTTCACCGTCTCCGCCACAGGCACCGAGGCGCAGGTTGTGCATTCGCTCGCCAAATGGAAGCGCATGGCGCTGTATCGCTATGATTTTTACCCCGGGAACGGGCTTTATACCGACATGAACGCCATCCGCCGCGACGAAGATGTGCTGGACAACCTTCACTCCGTCTATGTCGACCAGTGGGACTGGGAAAAGGTCATCACGCGCGAGGAGCGCAATGTCGAATATCTGAAGGAAACCGTGCTGCAGATCGTCCACGCCATCGCGGACACCTGCGAAAAGATCAACGAGATCTATCCCGTTTTGGGCACGCAGATCGACCGTGAGGTGTCGTTTGTCACGACGCAGGAATTGGAGGACATGTTCCCCGATCTTACCCCCGAACAGCGGGAGGACGCCTACGTCCGCGAACATCCGACGACCTTCCTCATGCAGATCGGCGGAAAGCTGCGCTCCGGCAAGGTCCACGGCCTGCGCTCCCCCGACTACGACGACTGGAATTTAAACGGCGACATCATCTTCTGGAACGATCTTTTGAAGCGCAGCTTTGAAATTTCGTCCATGGGCATCCGCGTGGATTCCGAGTCGCTCGACCGTCAGCTTCGCGAGTCCGGCTGCGACGACCGCCGCGCGCTGCCGTTCCACAAAATGCTTCTGGAAGACAAGCTTCCGCTGACGATCGGCGGCGGCATCGGCCAGTCGCGCCTTTCCAT
>CAKTSO010000119.1 GCA_934613185.1 uncultured Clostridia bacterium
ACATAGTATCTGTTCTTCCTTTCTAACCTCTATCGAATCGATGTACAATCCGTGATTTCGGAACGGGCGATCTTACGGGCGCTTTTTGACAAAAGCAAAGCGATCCGGGAACCCTGTTCCTTCCAACAGGGCAAGCGGATCGCTCGCGGTGCCACCTGTTTTATCCTCCTTCAAGCTCGAAGACGGACATCTCATTTGAAAGGGATTCGCCATGAAATCCCGTGCGCGTAACGTGCGCCTGCGGCGCGCCTACTAAAATCGGGGACAGGCCCGACCCGTTCGGTTTGCGGCTGATACAGGGTTCTTCGCGCAAGCTGTTCGGCGGAATTCTCATCCGATCACCGCTCTCTGTGCGAACAGGGGTTTGCGTTACTTTTCTGCGTCGCTGCCTTTTTTATCGCTTTGATTTCCTTAGCGAACGCTGAAGAGCAGATCGCCGTAGGTGGGGAAGGGCCACGCTTCCTTGTCGACGACAGACTCCAGTTTGTCGGCCGTTTCGCGAAGCTCGCCCATAGCTTCGAATACACCGTCGCGGTAATAATGCGCGGCCTTTGCAACGTCGTCGATCTCGGCGGCGGTCGCAAGGCAGCCTTCCAAAGCGGCGGTCTTCTTGAACATCTCGCCGGTCAAAGCACTGACCTGCATCGCGGTTTCCGCTTCGTAGGTGCAGTCCATTTCGTCGCACACGGCCTTTTTGGTCGCAACGGCGGCGGCGAGATCAGTGGAGTAGGCACTCACGGCGGGGAGGATGTCGTGGCGCGCCATATCGATCATTGTCAAAGCCTCGATGTTGAGAACCTTGCAGTAGTTTTCAAGCTGAATTTCATGACGCGCGCGAAGCTCCGTCTCGGACAGAACGCGGTGCGACGTGAACAGTTCGACGTTCTTTTCATCGAGCATATGTTCCAACGCGTCGGGCGTGGACTTGAGGTTCAACAGCCCGCGGGACTCGGCCTCTTTGATCCAGGCGTCGTCGTAACCGTTGCCGTTGAAGAGGATGCGCTTGTGTTCGCGGATCGTCTTCTGGATCAGATCGTGCAGGGCAATGTTGAAGTCCTCGGCGGCCTCCAGCGTGTCGGCAAACTGACGCAGCTCTTCGGCAACTGCCGTGTTCAACACGGTGTTGGCGTCCGCAATGGAAGCGGTGGAACCGAGCATGCGGAACTCGAACTTGTTGCCGGTGAACGCGAACGGCGACGTGCGGTTACGGTCCGTCGTGTCTTTGGGGAAGCGCGGCAGGACGTGAACGCCGACTTTCAGCAGCTCTTTTTCCTTCGCGCCGTAGGGGGTGTCGTTCTCGATGGCTTCCAGAACGCCGGCAAGCTCGCTGCCGAGGAAGATGGAGACGACCGCGGGCGGCGCTTCGTTCGCGCCCAGGCGATGGTCGTTCCCGGCGGAAGCGACGGAAATGCGAAGCAGATCCTGATAATCGTCGACGGCCTTGATGACCGCGCACAGGAACAACAGGAACTGCCCGTTCTCGGCGGGAGTGGAACCGGGTTCCAGAAGGTTGACGCCCGTGTCGGTCGAGATGGACCAGTTGTTATGCTTGCCGCTGCCGTTGACGCCCGCGAAGGGTTTTTCATGCAGCAGGCAGACCATCCCGTGACGCTTGGCGACCTTCTGCATCAGCTCCATCGTCAGCTGGTTGTGGTCGGTCGCAAGGTTCGTCGTGGTGAAGATGGGGGCAAGTTCGTGCTGCGCGGGAGCGACTTCGTTGTGCTCCGTCTTGGCAAGCACGCCCAGCTTCCAAAGCTCTTCGTTCAGCTCTTTCATAAAGGCCTGAACGCGGGGCTTGATGACACCGAAATAATGATCGTCCAGCTCCTGACCCTTCGGCGGCTTGCAGCCGTAGAGCGTGCGGCCGGTGTAGATCAGATCCTTGCGCTTGTCGTAAACGTCTTTATCAATAAGGAAGTATTCCTGCTCGGGACCGACCGTTGTGCGGACGTTCTTGCAGGTGTCGTTGCCGAAGAGGCGAAGGACACGCACGGCCTGACGGTCGATCGTCTCCATCGAGCGAAGAAGCGGGGTCTTTTTGTCAAGCGCTTCGCCGCCGTAGGAGCAGAACGCGGTGGGGATGCAAAGCACGCCGTCTTTGATGAACGCGTAGCTGGTGGGATCCCATGCGGTGTAGCCGCGGGCTTCGAACGTGGCGCGAAGGCCGCCGGAGGGGAAGCTCGAGGCGTCGGGCTCGCCCTGGATCAGCTCCTTGCCGGAGAACTCCATGATGACCTTGCCGTCTTTGGTCGGAGAAATGAAGGAGTCGTGCTTTTCGGCGGTGATGCCGGTCATCGGCTGGAACCAGTGAGTGAAATGGGTCGCGCCCTTTTCAATGGCCCAGTCCTTCATGGCGTTGGCGACGACGGCGGCGACGTCGCTGTTCATGCGGCGGCCATCCTTGATCGTCTGCTGAAGCTGACGATACGTCTCCTTGGGAAGGCGAGCCTTCATCACTTCGTCGTTAAAAACCATGGAACCGAAAATTTCCGCTACGTTCTGCATCTGTGACGCTCCTCTCTTGCATTGCAAATGGATCAAATGAAAACGGCGAGGGTACACGGAGACTTTGCTTTCTCCGCGGCACCCTCGCCGTTTCAATGACATCATCATACGCCGCCATATGCGCTTTGTCAAGGCTCTTTTTTGAGAAAAATGCAAAAAAATACGGACAAAAATTTTCTGTTGACAGCGATCGTTCGACAAGTTATAATGGGAAAACCGAATGGACAAAGGCGTTCATCGTCAAAAGCACTGCTTTTGATGGTGGCGCCTTTTTTCTTTCGGAACAGCAGGAAGGCGGTACAATATACATGCAGCAACAACATGGCCTGTGGACACAGGCGTTTGAACATGACGCATGCGGGATCGGCGCGATCGTCGATATCAAAGGACGCGCATCTCATAAGATCGTGGACGATGCGCTGAAAATCGTGGAAAAGCTGGAACACCGTGCGGGCAAAGATGCCGAAGGCAAGACGGGCGACGGCGTCGGCATCCTGCTGCAGGTGCCGCATACGTTCTTTGTGCGCGCCGCGCACGAATGCGGGATCGATCTTCCGGCACGCCGCGATTACGGCGTCGGCATGTTCTTTTTTCCGCAGGATACGCTTTTACGCTCGCAGGCGCAGAAGATGTTCGAGATCATTGCGGAAAAAGAAGGGCTGATGTTTTTGGGATGGCGGCGCGTGCCGACCGAGCCGGATATCCTCGGCAACAAGGCGCGCGACTGCATGCCTTATATTATGCAGTGCTTCATCGCGCGGCCGAAGAATCTCGAAAAGGGCCTCGAGTTCGATCGGCGGCTGTACGTCGCGCGGCGCGTGTTCGAGCAAAGCAACGTGGACACCTACGTCGTCTCGCTTTCGAGCCGGACGATCGTATATAAAGGAATGTTTCTGGTCGATCAGCTCCGTCGCTTTTATCCCGACCTGCAAAGCCGCGACTGCAAGAGCGCCATCGCGCTTGTCCACTCGCGCTTTTCGACGAACACGAACCCTTCATGGGAGCGTGCGCATCCCAACCGCTTCATTCTTCATAACGGTGAGATCAACACCATCCGCGGCAACGTCGACCGTATGCTCGCCCGAGAGGAGACCATGTCCAGCGCCGTGATGTCCAGCGAGGATATGGACAAGATCCTGCCCGTGGTCAACGCCTCCGGGTCGGACTCCGCCATGCTCGACAACACGATCGAGTTCCTCGTCATGAACGGCATGGATTTGCCGCTTGCGATGATGGTGACGATCCCGGAACCGTGGCCGAACGACCGCAACATGCCGCGCGAAAAGCGCGATCTTTATCGCTATTACGCCACGATGATGGAGCCGTGGGACGGTCCCGCGTCCATTCTCTTCAGCGACGGCGACAAAGTCGGCGCGATTCTGGACCGCAACGGGCTTCGTCCTTCGCGCTATTACATCACGAGCGACGACATGCTGATCCTCGCCTCCGAAGTCGGCGTTTTGGACGTCCCGCCGGAGAAGATCGTCAAAAAATCGCGCCTTCAGCCGGGCCGCATGCTTCTGGTCGACACCGTCGCCGGACGCCTCATCTCGGACGAAGAGTGCAAAGAATACTACGCCTCCCGCAAGCCCTACGGCGAGTGGCTCGACCAGAACCTCGTGCGCCTGCGCGATCTGCCGATCCCGAACCGCCGCATCGATACCTATACGCAGACGCAGCGCGACAAGCTCTATAAGGCCTTCGGCTACACTTACGACGACATCAAGAACATGATCGTGCCGATGGCGCAGAACGGCGTCGAGCCGACGAGCGCGATGGGCACGGATATTCCGCTTGCCGTTCTGTCGGAAAAGCACCAGCCGCTGTTTTCCTATTTTAAACAGCTTTTCGCGCAGGTCACGAACCCGCCGATCGACGCGATTCGCGAGGAGATTGTCACGGACACGACCGTCTACGTCGGCTCCGACGGCAATCTTTTGCAGGAGCGTCCCGAAAACTGCACCGTTCTTCAGATCCACAATCCCATTTTGACGAGCACGGATCTGATGAAGATTCGCGCGATGAAAAAGCCGGGGTTCAAAGTCGAGACGGTTTCGCTTCTTTATTATAAGAACACGCCTCTGGAGCGCGCGCTCGACCGGCTGTATGTGCAGTGCGACCGCGCGTATCGAGACGGCGCGAACATTTTGATTCTGTCCGACCGCGGCGTGGACGAAAACCACGTCGCTATCCCGAGTCTTCTTGCCGTCTCCGCAATGGAGCAGCATTTGATCCGCACGAAAAAGCGCACGGCGGTCTCGATCATTCTGGAAAGCGCCGAGCCGCGCACGGTGCATCATTTCGCCGCGCTTTTGGGCTACGGCGCGCGGGCGATCAATCCGTATCTTGCGCATGAATGCATCGCCGAGTGCATCGACATCGGCATCCTCGACAAGGACTGCCATACCGCCGTGGACGACTACAACGACGCCATTTTGCACGGCATCGTCAAGATCGCGTCCAAAATGGGCATCTCGACGCTGCAGTCGTATCAGTCCAGCCAGATCTTCGAGGCCATTGGCATCCGCCAGGACGTCATCGATCAGTATTTCACCAACACTGTCAGCCGCGTGGGCGGCATCGGTTTGGAAGAGATCGGCGAGGGCGTGGAATATCGCCACAGCCACGCGTTCGATCCGCTCGGTCTCGGCGTGGATACGACGCTCGACAGCCTCGGCTTCCATAATCTTCGCAGCGGCGAGGACAAGGAAGACCATATGTACAACCCCGCCACGATCATTGCGCTTCGCGAGGCGACGCAGCGCGGCGATTACGAACGCTTCCGCGAATACACCGACATGGTCGACGACGAACGCCGTCCGCACACGCTGCGCGGGCTTCTGGAGTTCGTCTGGGACGAAAACGGCGGCGTGCCGCTCGAGGAGGTCGAGCCGGTGGAGAACATCGTGCGCCGCTTCAAGACCGGCGCGATGAGCTACGGTTCCATTTCACAGGAAGCGCACGAGTGTATGGCCATCGCGATGAACCGTCTGGGTGGTAAGTCGAACTCCGGCGAGGGCGGCGAACGCCCCGAACGCTTTGGAACGGAGCGCTCCAGCGCGATCAAGCAGGTCGCTTCCGGACGCTTCGGCGTGACGAGCGAATATCTGGTCAGCGCCAAAGAGATCCAGATCAAAATGGCGCAGGGTGCAAAGCCCGGCGAGGGCGGCCATCTTCCGGGCAAGAAGGTCTATCCTTGGATCGCAAAGACGCGGTATTCCACGCCCGGCGTGGCGCTGATCTCCCCGCCGCCGCATCACGACATCTATTCGATCGAAGACCTGGCGCAATTGATTTATGACCTTAAAAACGCCAACCGCGGCGCGCGTATTTCCGTAAAGCTCGTCTCCGAGGCGGGCGTCGGCACGATCGCCGCGGGCGTTGCGAAGGCGGGCGGTCAGGTCGTC
>CAKTSO010000120.1 GCA_934613185.1 uncultured Clostridia bacterium
CCGCTTGCCTATAACAAGGACATGCAGGAGGACAAGGAGTCGATCTTCGACGCGTTCGACACGCTCAACATGTGCCTGGACGTCTTCACGCCCATGCTTCGCACGATGCGCGTGAAGAAAGACAACATGATGCGCGCGGCGCAGGAGGGCTTTATCAACGCCACCGACCTTGCCGATTATCTGGTCAAAAAAGGCATGCCCTTCCGCACGGCGTATAAGATCGTCGGCCGGCTTGTCGCCAAGTGCATCAAGGACGGCACGGTGCTGGAGACCGTTCCGCTGGAAGAGTATAAAGAAATCAGCCCGCTGTTCGAGGCGGACGTCTACGACGAGATCAATCTCGTCACCTGCGTCGAAAAGCGCACGAGCTACGGCGGGACGGGACGCGCAAGCGTTCTTGAACAGATCGCCTACGTTCGCGATAAAGCGCAGTGAATGTTCGGTGTCAACCGCGCTTGAAGGACGCGGACGACATAAATGCTTGAAGAAGAGATCATGTTTGGAAGGAGAACAAAAATGAAAAAGACCATGAAACTTGCGGCTCTCGTTCTGAGCCTCATCGTTGCCGTCACGGCGTTTGTCGGCTGCGGCAAAGGCAATTCCCTCGAAGCGGTGCAGAAAAAAGGCGTGCTGACCGTGGCGACCAGCCCCGACTTCCCGCCGTTTGAGTCCCTCGACGGCGACCGGATCGTCGGCATCGAGGTTGACATCATGGAGAAAGTCGCCGAGGCGCTCGGCGTCGAGATCAAGTTCGAGCAGATGGACTTTGACTCCGTTCTGCCCGGCGTGCAGGCCGGCAAGTTCGACGTCGGCATGAGCGGCATCACCGTCACCGCCGAGCGCGAGAAGAACGCCGACTTTACCGATCCTTACTTCATGGCCGCGCAGGCGATCGTCGTCATGGAAGATTCCGACATCACCTGCAAAGCGGATCTTGAAGGCAAATCCGTCTCCGTCCAGACCGGCACGACCGCCGAGAGCTACTGCATGGAGAACGGCTATGACGTTCAGGCGTTCCAGGCCAACAACGACGCCGCCAGCGCGCTGACCAGCGGCAAGGTGGACGCGTGGGTCGTGGACAACGAAGTCGCCGTGGCGCTTGCCGCCGAACTGGACGGCGCGGTTGTTCTGGACGAAGCCATGACGAGCGAACCTTATGCCTTCGCGTTCGCAAAGGGCAGCGATACGCTGGTCGCCGCGTTCAACGACGCGCTCAAGGCGCTCATCGACGACGGCACGGTCGAGGCGATCTTTGAAGAATACGGCGTGCCCTACGTTGCGCCCGAGAAGTAAAATCAAAACAATCCAACGCCAAAGAAGAAGCGGAGGCGAGTCTTCCGCCTCTTCTTTCCGCGTTTGAATGCAGGGGGGGGACTGCGGCAAATGTTAGAAGTGCTTTCGGCCTGGAAGGATCAGCTCTACAGCACCTTCATCGAGCAGGATCGCTATATGATGCTGCTGGACGGCTTTAAAAACACGATGATCATCACCATCTGCGCCCTTTTGATCGGCGTGGTGGTCGGCTCGACGATTGCGATCGTCAAATTCTTTGCGGAGGAAAGCCGGGCGCTCAAACCGCTGGCGGCTATCTGCGACTTTTATGTCACGGCCATCCGCGGCATTCCCGTCGTCGTGCTGCTGTTGATCTTCTATTTCCTGATCTTGAAATCCGCGGACGGCATCGTGACGGGTATCGTGACGTTCGGCATCAACTCCGGCGCGTATATGGCGGAGATTGTTCGCGGCGGCATCGCGGCGGTCGACCGCGGGCAGATGGAGGCGGCCAGAAGCCTCGGCATGAACCGCATGCAGGCGATGTTCCGCGTCATCATGCCGCAGGCGGTCAAAAATATCCTGCCCGCCATCGGCAACGAAATGATCGCGCTTTTGAAAGAGACGTCCGTCGCAGGCTACGTCGCCGTGCAGGATTTAACGCGCGCGGCGAACCTGATCCGCAACAACACCTACGACGCGTTCAACCCGCTGATGGTGACGGCGATCGTGTATCTGTCGCTCGTCGTGATCATGACTCGCCTTTTGGGCATTCTGGAAAGGAGGCTGCGTAAGAGTGATAAGCGTTGAAAAACTGTGCAAAACGTTTGAAGACCAGGAAGTGCTGCGCGGCATCGACATCGAGATCGAAAAAGGAGACGTCGTGTGCGTTATCGGCCCGTCCGGGTCGGGCAAGTCGACGTTCCTTCGCTGCCTGAACCTTCTGGAACGCCCCACCGGCGGCCATATTTATCTGGACGGGGAGGATCTGATGAACCCGAAGATCGACATCGACGCGCACCGCCGCAAGATGGGCATGGTCTTCCAGCAGTTCAATCTCTTCCCGCACATGACGATCCTGGACAATCTGACGTGCGCACCGCAGATGGTGCTGAAGATGAAAAAGGAAGACGCCGAGGCGCGTGCCATGCGTCTTTTGAAGCGCGTCGGCCTGGACGACCGCGCGGACGCCTATCCGTCCCAGCTTTCCGGCGGCCAGAAACAGCGCGTCGCCATCGTCCGCGCGCTTTGCATGGAGCCGGAGGTCATGCTCTTTGACGAGCCGACGAGCGCGCTCGACCCCGAAATGGTCGGCGAAGTGCTCGACGTCATGAAGGAGCTTGCGCGCGACGGCATGACGATGGTTGTCGTCACGCACGAGATGGGCTTTGCACGCGAGGTGGCCAGCCGCGTCGTGTTCATCGCCGACGGCGTCATTCAGGAAGAAGCCCCGCCCGAGGAATTCTTCACGCACCCCAAGTGCGAACGGCTTCAGAATTTCCTTGCGAAAGTGTTATAAAAAATATTCGTCTCTCCCGCCGCAAAAAACGGCGGGAGCTGTTTAAAAAAGGAGGAACCAGCCCATGCAGCCCGGCAGCCTCAAAGGCCGCGACTTTTTAAAACTTCTTGACTTTACGCCCGAGGAGATCTTGGGGCTGATCGATCTTGCGCAGGAATTAAAACGCCGGAAAAAAGCGGGGGAGCTTCATGCGATCCTGCCCGGAAAGAACATTGCGCTGATCTTTGAAAAGACTTCTACGCGCACGCGCTGCGCGTTCGAGGTCGCCGCGCACGATCTGGGGATGCATGTGACGTATCTGGATCCCTCGGGTTCGCAGATCGGCAAAAAAGAGAGCATCGCCGACACCGCGCGCGTGCTGTCCCGCATGTTCGACGGCATCGAATATCGCGGCTACGGGCAGGAAATCGTCGAAGAACTCGCGAAGTATTCCGACGTGCCCGTGTGGAACGGTTTGACGAACGAATTTCATCCGACGCAGATTCTGGCGGACTTTCTGACGATCCGCGAGCGTTTCGGCTCCCTTGCCGGACGCAAATTCGTCTATATGGGCGACGCCCGCTACAACATGGGCAACTCTCTTATGATCGGCTGCGCGAAGATGGGGATGCACTTTGTCGCCTGTGCGCCCGAGGACTATTTCCCCGAGACGTCTTTGGTGGAAACGGCGCAGCAGATCGCACAAAAGACCGGCGCGGTGATCGAACTTTGCAGCGACCCGGAACAGGCCGTGAAAAACGCCGATGTGATCTACACCGACGTGTGGGTTTCGATGGGCGAGCCCGTCGAGGTCTGGGAAGAACGCATCGCGGCGCTGTCGCGCTACTGCGTGACGGATGAGATCATGGCCATGGCGGGCAAAGACGCCGTGTTCATGCACTGCCTGCCCGCGTTCCACGATTGGAACACGACGATCGGCCGCCGGATGGGCGAGCGCTTCGGCCGCACGCATATGGAAGTCGCCGACTCGGTCTTCGAAGGGCCGCAGTCGATCGTCTTCGACGAGGCGGAAAACCGGATGCACACGATCAAAGCCGTCATGGCGGCGACGCTGTGAGCAAAGCGCAATCAAAGACGAATAAAAATTAACCGATGAATAATGCGCGCCGCTCTTGCGGGCGCGCGCCGTTCACGGTATGCTAAAGGATAGGGCGCGCAGCCGCCGCGGCAGCGGGTCGTCTGTGCGCCTTTGTTTCGCAAAATTATCAAAAACAGGGAGTCGCGATGAAAAAAGGATACCTTGTATTGCAAAACGGACAGGTCTTTGAGGGGCTGGCGTTCGGCGCGGACGCGCCGCGCGAAGGTGAGCTTGTCTTCACCACGGGCATGTGCGGCTATATCGAAACGCTGACCGACCCGAGCTACGCGGGGCAGATCGTCATGCAGACCTTTCCGCTGATCGGCAACTACGGCGTGATCGAATCGGATTTTGAAGGCGAGAGCGCCGTGCGCGGCTATGTCGTGCGCTCGTTCTGCGACCATCCGTCGAATTTCCGCTGTGAATACGATCTGGATTCTTATCTGAAAAAGATCGGCGTCATGGGCCTTTGCGGCGTGGATACGCGTCAGATCACGAAGATCATCCGCGAACACGGCGTCATGAATGCCATGCTCTGCAACGAAGTTCCAGACGATCTTGCGCTCCTTGCCGATTATGCGGTCAAGGGCGTGGTCGAGCAGGTCACCTGCCGGTCCGAGTCCGTCGTTCCCGCCGAGGGCGAGGAGAAATTCCGCGTGACGCTCGTGGACTACGGCGCCAAGCGCAACATCGCGCGCGAGCTTTCGCGCCGCGGCTGCCGCGTGCGCATCGTTCCCGCGACGTTCACTGCCGAGCAGATTTTGGAGGACGCTCCCGACGGCGTCATGCTCTCCAACGGCCCCGGCGACCCTGCGGAGAACGTTTTCCAGATCGAACAGATCAGGAAGATGTTCGGTAAACTGCCCATTTTCGGCATCTGCCTCGGGCATCAGCTCACGGCGCTTGCCAACGGCGGGCAGACCGTCAAACTCAAATACGGCCATCGCGGCGTGAACCAGCCGGTGCGCGACGTAAACGGCACGCGCACGTATATCACCAGCCAGAACCACGGCTATGCCGTCGTCAGCGAGAGCCTCAAAAACGGTGCGGTGCGCTTTGTCAACGCCAACGATTTCACCTGCGAGGGCATCGATTATCCGAACGACCGCGCCTTCACCGTGCAGTTCCATCCCGAAGCATGCAGCGGACCGCGCGACACGGCGTTTCTGTTCGACGAATTTATCAAATTGATGCAGGAGGATCGGAACCATGCCGCTTTGTAAGGATATCAAAAAAGTACTCGTCATCGGTTCCGGTCCCATCGTCATCGGCCAGGCGGCCGAGTTCGACTACGCGGGCGCGCAGGCCTGCCGCGTGTTGAAAGACGCGGGCGTGGACGTCGTCCTCGTCAACTCCAACCCCGCCACGATCATGACGGACAAGGCGCTGGCGGACGAGATCTATCTGGAGCCGCTGACGATCGAGACCGTCAAGCGCATCATCGAAAAAGAAAAGCCCGACAGCATTCTTGCGGGTCTCGGCGGCCAGACGGGTCTGACGCTGGCGATGCAGCTTGACAAAGAGGGCTTCCTTGCCTCGCATAACGTCCGTCTGCTCGGCACGAATGCCGAGGCGATCGACAAGGCCGAAGACCGCCAGATGTTCAAGGACACGATGGAGGCCATCGGCGAGCCGGTCATTCCTTCCGACATCGCCATGAGCATCGATCATGCGCTCGAGATCGCGGACAAGATCGGCTATCCCGTCATCGTCCGTCCCGCGTTCACGCTGGGCGGCGCGGGCGGCGGCGTCGCGTACGACGAAGAAGAGCTGCGCCATATCGCAAAGACCGGCCTCGACGCTTCGCCGATCACGCAGATCCTCGTTGAAAAATACATCTTCGGCTGGAAAGAGATCGAGTTTGAGACCATGCGCGACGCGGCGGGCAACGTCATCGCCGTCTGCTCGATGGAAAACTTCGACCCCGTCGGCGTGCATACGGGTGACTCGATCGTCGCCGCGCCCGCGCTGACGCTTTCCGACCGCGAATATCAGATGCTGCGCAGCGCGAGCTTGAATATCATCTCCGCCCTCGGCATCGT
>CAKTSO010000121.1 GCA_934613185.1 uncultured Clostridia bacterium
GACATGCACACGACGCGTTTACCCGCGACCGTGCCGAAGATGAGCTTGCCCGCATGGGACGCGACGGTCGAGACGAGGAAGTTCGGAATGTCGGCGTAGTCGACGCTCACAGGGTTTTCGATCCGCTCGGCAAACGGCCCGAGCGCCGACCCCAGAATGATGCCGATCTCGGGATTCAGTCCGACGCGCGCTTTCAAATAATCGGCGCTTTTTTGAAAATAGGCGTAATCGTATTGATGAGTCATGACGATTTCCCCCTTCGCATTCGTTTTTCCTTATTTTATCATCGCAAACCTGTCACGTGCAAGCGCGCGGCATTGGACAGCGGGCGGCAAACGTGCTAAGGTAAGCGGTAGCAATCAGTTGGGAGGCTTCTTATGCCGTATTCGACCGAAGTGTGCGTGCGGATGCACGACGTCGATCTTTCCTGTCACCTGTTTCCTGCCGCCGCGATGCGGCTTTTGCACGTCGCCGCCGACTGCCAGATGCGCGACGAGGGCATGAGCCTGGACGCCGTGCGAAAAGATGGCAAGGCGATGATTTTAAACCGCCTTGCGCTCGTGTTTCACAAGCCCGTGGAGCAAAACGAGGCGCTTGTTTTGGAGACGTGGCCCGTCGCCGCGCACGGATTCGTCCTGCCGCGCTGCTACCGCGCGTATGCGCACGGCGTCTGCGTGTTCGAGGGTGTCAGCACCTGGGCGCTGGTGGACATCGCCACGCATCGACTTTTGAAAAGCGACAAGGTCAATTTTTCCGCGTTCACGCACGGCGAAATGCTCGATCTTGACACAAACATCACGCCGTACGACGGCGAATACGAAGACGCCGGGGAACATTTCGTCGGCTACAGCGACACGGACTTAAACCGCCATATGAACAACACGCGCTACATCGACATGCTCTGCGACTTCGTTCCGAATATCGAAGAGCGCCGCGTGGCCGCGCTGCAGATCCACTATCGAAACGAAGCGCCGATGCTCGAGACCATCCGCGTCACGCGCGCCGTCTCGGGCGACACGGTCTATTTTCAGACGTTCTGCAAGAATAAGATCAACGTCGAGGCAGCGATTCGGCTGGCGTAACGGAAAACGGCCTTTCTTTCTTTAAGAGAGGCCGTTTTGTTATTATTCCGCAATTCTCTTTTCATAGCACACGCGGACGGGGTCGCCGATTTTGATGTGCGCATAGGTCACGTTTCCGCGCACTTCGTACCCCAAATGCTCCAAAAAACCGCGCATGACGGCGTTTCCGCGGTGCGTGTCGATGCGAAGGAAATGCCGCCCGCGTTCCCTGCAAAAGCGCTCCGCCTCGCGCAGGATCCCGCCGCCCAGACCCGTCCCCGCCGCCTCGTCCGTCACGGCGACGCGGTGGATCACGACCGAGTCTTCTTCCGCGCCTTCCCATTTGCCGTCGAGCTGCCGATATGTTTCTTCGGGTTTCGTCGCAAACATGGCGTAGCCCGCAACGCGGCCGTCCTGCAAAAACGCGTTTCCGCGGCTGCGTTCGATATCCTTCAAGATCGTCTCGTCCGTCGGCGCGCCGTCCTGCCACTGGTCGATCCCGAGCGCCGCGATGCGGGCGCGCGCCTCCCCGAACACCTCGTGCAGCGCGGCGAGATCGCCTTTTTGTGCTTTGCGCATTTGATAGGGCCTTTTCATCCTTCGTCATCCTCTTTATTCTGTATCCGCGCTTTATCATAACATAAAAAGAGCCATGCTGTGCATGGCTCTTTTTATTTGCAGATAACTTACTTGCCGACGGTCTCGTCGATGGCCTTGTTGATCGTGGCGATCTCCTCGTCGGAAAGCGTCCAGTCGAACGCGGCGCAGTTCTCGACGGCTTCGCGCGCGTTGCGGACGCCCATCAGGCAGATGTCCGCAAGCGGGTTCTGCGTGGACCAGTTGACGGCAACCTGCGCCACGGGGCAGTTATGCGCGGCGGCGATGACGTCGAGGGTCTTGAGCAGTTCCATGACGCGGGAGAACTTGGGCTCTTTGAAGTAATCGTAGAACGTGACGCGAAGGTCGTTCTCGTCGAACTTGGGCAGCGTGCGGATCGCGCCGGTCAGGATGCCCGAACCCAGGGAGCCGTAGGTCATGTTGCCGATGCCGTGCTCGTGGCCCCAGCGCATGAGGTCTTCCATGGAGCGGTTGACCATCGAGAAGGGGGGCTGCTGCGCGTCGACCTTGCCGAACTGCTCGATCTCTTCGATCTGTTCGATGGAATAGTTGGACACGCCGATGTAGCGGATCTTACCGGCCTTTTTGAGGTCCTGCAGAGCGCGCATGGTCTCCTCGGCGGGCGCCTTGGTGTCGATATCCGGCCAATGCACGATGTAGATATCGACATAGTCGGTGCCGAGCAGGCGAAGGGACTCGTCGATCTCGCGCATGCAGTTGGCATAGGACGCGTTCTTCACGATGCCCGTGCCCGGGCCCTTGGGCCAGGTAAGACCGAACTTCGTGGAGATGAACAGCTTGGAGCGGTCGTAGCCCTTGATGGCTTCGCCGACGACCTTCTCGGCATGGCCGCAGCCGTACACGGGCGCGGTGTCGATGAAGTTGACGCCGTTGTCCAGCATGGCGCGGATCGCCTCGACGGAATCCTTATCGTTGACGTCATCGCCCCAGCCGGAGCCGCCGATGGCCCAGGTGCCGACCGCCATGGCGGAAACGTTCATGTCGGTCTGACCAAACTTCTTGTAACGCATGATGTTTTCCTCCCGAAAAAAGTGATTTGGTTTTTGGGAAAAATCCTCTTTTCCCAATATAGCGCAAAGTTTCTTAGTTTGCAAGGTTTCTTTATGAACTTAAAGCCGCCGAAATTGTATACTTTTTATTTGTATGTTTCAAAGCGCACGTCCGAGTGCATACGCCCGCCGCGCAAGCGCGCATTCGTCCGTCACGACACCGTCGGCGCGCGTATGCACGAGCATGTCGACGAGCTTCATGTCACGATTTTCAAAATCCGCAAGATACCAGCGATAGACGTCTTTGTATTTCTCGCGGTCGGCGTCGCCCTGCGTGAAAATGCCGATCAGGCGGATGCCGGGATGGATACGCGGCCGCCAGTCCCGGTCGAGCAGGCAGTAATGCCGGTTCATATAAGTGATCATCGGACCGCAGACGTTCGCGGCGTAGTTCGGTGCGGAAACGATCAGCGCGTCCGCTTCGTGCAGCGCCTTCCAATACGGCGCAAGATCGTCCTTTAAGACGCAGTCGATCGACGCATTTTTACACGCGTTGCAGCCCTGACAGCCGCGGATGTCCATTTCGTTGACGCGATAGACCGTCACTTCGTGCCCCGCGTCTTTCGCACCCCGAACCGCCTGCATCGTCAGGCGCGCGCCCGGGCCGCCCGAATGCGGGCTGCCGATCACGGCAAGTATCTTCATATTCCGTTCCTCCTTAAAAATCGACGCGCATTCCCCTTCGCGCCGCAGCTTTGTTTTCAGTATAGCAAAAAACGCGTCAAAAATCGATGCGGACTTTCCCGCCTGTCTTTTCCTTATATTAAAATACGGCAGCATTTTTTGACAGCCATTCCGAAATCATATAGAATAAATCCGTGCTTTTCCACAAAAATCAGGGAGGATTTCTTTTATGGCAACGCAATCGCGCGACAACGGTTCCGTCGAATTTGAAAAACGCAAGCAAGAAATCTTGAATGCCGTATCCGAAAAGCTGCGCCTGCATTTTGGCCGCACGGTCGAAGAGGCCACGGAAAACCACCTCTATAAAGCGGTGGCGCTCGTGGCGCGCGACGAGATCGTCGGCAAGTGGGCCGCCACACGTTCGGCGCGCGTCAAGCAGCATAAAAAACGCGTTTACTACCTTTCCATCGAATTTCTGATCGGGCGCTCTTTGGGATGCAATCTGATCAATTTGTGTCAGGATAAGGCGTTCGCCGCCGCGCTCGGCGAGCTCGGCGTGACGATCCCGGAACTGGAGGACATGGAGCCGGAGGCGGCTTTGGGGAACGGCGGCCTCGGCCGTCTTGCCGCCTGCTTTATGGACTCTTTGGCGACGCTCGATCTGCCCGCGATGGGCTGCGGCATCCGCTATGAATACGGCCTGTTCAAACAGTTTATCGTCGACGGACAGCAGATGGAGCTTCCCGACAGCTGGCTGGACGACGGCAACATCTGGGAGGTCCCCGTGCCGGACGACGCGATGGACATCGTCTTCGGCGGCCGCGTGGTCGAGGACTGGTCCGAGGGCCGTCTTCGCGTGCGCTATGAGGATGCCACGCACGTCACCGCCGTGCCCTACGACATTCCCGTTTTGGGGTATGACACCGACACCGCGCTTTCCCTTCGCCTTTGGAGCGCCAAATCGACCAAATCGCTCGACATGGACGCGTTCGCAAGCGGCGACTACATGCGCGCCTCGCAGGAAAAGGAGCTGGCGGAGGTCATCTCCAAAGTGCTCTACCCCGCCGACGACCACTTGCAGGGCAAGACGCTTCGCTTGAAGCAGCACTATTTCTTCACGTCCGCGACGGTGCAGTACATCATCAAGGACTATAAAAAGCGCTATCCCGGCCGCCCGCTGTCGCTGCTTGCCGACAAGGTCGTCATTCACATCAACGACACGCACCCGGCGCTCGCGATTCCCGAACTCATGCGCATTTTGATGGACGAAGAGGGCATGGGATTCGACGAGGCGTATCGTGTCACGCACGACGTGTTCTGCTACACGAACCACACGATCATGGTCGAGGCTCTCGAAAAGTGGCCCGCACAGCTTTACCGCGAGCTTCTTCCGCGCATCTGGCAGATCACCGACGCGATCAACGAGCGTTACTGCCGCGACCTGGCGCGCCGCTTCCCGGGGCAGATGCAGCGCATCAGCGACATGGCGATCATCGCCTTCGATCAGGTCCGCATGGCAAACCTCGCCGTTGCGATGAGCCACTGCGTCAACGGCGTCTCCGAGCTTCACGCGCAGATCCTGCGCGACGACCTGTTCCGCAATTTCGTCGACTACGACGACAAGTTCATCGGCATCACCAACGGCATCACGCCGCGGCGCTGGCTGATGAAGGCGAACCCAGATCTTTCGGATCTTCTGGACGAGACGATCGGCACGGCGTGGCGGCACGATCTTGAAAAGCTGTCCGACCTGGCGCCGTTCGCGGACGACGCGGCGTTCCGTGACAAATTTGCCGACGTCAAGATGAAAAACAAGGAGCGACTCGCCGCCTGGTGCCGCGAGCATATGGACGTGACGGTCGACACGCACGCCATTTTCGACTGCCAGGCCAAACGACTTCACGAATACAAGCGTCAGCTTTTGAATCTGCTTCAGATCGTCGAGCTTTACAATCGCCTGAAGGACGATCCCGGCGCCGACGTGCCGCCGCGCGTGTTCTTCTTCGCGGCCAAAGCGGCGGGCGGCTATTACATGGCAAAGCAGATCATCCGCCTGATCCACGCGGTGCGCGACATGATCGAGCGCAACCCCGTCACGCGCGACAGGATCCGCATCGTGTTCCTGCCCAACTACTGCGTGTCCCTTGCGGAGGTTCTGATGCCCGCGGCGGACGTCAGCGAACAGATCTCCACGGCCGGCCTCGAGGCTTCCGGCACGGGCAACATGAAGTTTATGCTGAACGGCGCGCTGACGATCGGCACGCTCGACGGCGCAAACGTCGAGATGAGCCGTCAGGTCGGGCTCGACAACATCTACATTTTCGGCAACACGACGCAGCAGAACGAGGAGCTTCGCCCGCATTATCAGCCCAGCGAGCTGTATTTTGCCAACCCGATCATCAAGCGCGTTTTGGATACCCTCATCAGCGACGAGCTTCCCGCCGACCGTCCCGGGCAGTTCATGGACGTGTAT
>CAKTSO010000122.1 GCA_934613185.1 uncultured Clostridia bacterium
CCCGTAACCAGTGCAATGTTGATCCGTCAGAATGATAGCAAAAATCACCTACACATCGCGTGCATATAATTCGCACATTGGTAAAACCGTATTCTTCCAGCAACCGCGCCCTCTCCGCACAGGTGTTTTGAAACTCCTTCTTATTCTTGTTATACTGCCGGTTATGCGCCCCGACCATAAATGCGAGCCAACCGACAAACACAGCAATCACAACGCAAAGCAATTTTTTTCCCAACGACAGCGCTTTCCATTTTGAAATTGCTTTCTTCCATAACGCTTTCATATAAAATACTTCCGTTCTTTTCTTTTCTCCATTCTATTTCATTTTGCGCGCCGCGTCCATAGAAAAAACAGCCGAAAACATCTGCTTTCGGCTGTTCGTTTTTAACGTAAAACCTGTTTTAAGTCAAGTCGCGGTTCTTCTGCTTCAAATGATCCTGCGTCAAGCGCATGACCACACCGGACAGCCCGACCAGCGCGACCAGGTTCGGCAGCGCCATGAGGCCGTTGAGCGTGTCGGCGATGTCCCACGCAAGGGACAGGTTCATCGTCGCACCCACGATGCAGATCAAAACGAAGACGATCTGATACGGACGAATGCTCTTATGACCGAAAATGTATTCGCAGCAGCGCGTGCCGTACAGCGCCCAGCTCAGAACCGTGGACAGCGCGAACAGCGAGATACCGACGGCGATGATAATGCTGCCGATCTTATCGCCCATGACCGTGCCGAACGCGCGGACCATCAAGTCGTTGCCGCCTTTGACGCCGTATTCAAAGTCAACGCCGCTGATCAAAAGCGTGATGCCCGTCAAAGAGCAGATCACGATCGTGTCCATAAAGACTTCAAAGATACCGTAAAGTCCCTGATGCACGGGATCCTTCTCGCTGGAGGCCGCATGCGCGATGGGCGCGGAGCCAAGGCCCGCCTCGTTGGAGAACACGCCGCGCTTGACGCCCCAGGTGATGCAGGTGCGGATCGTCACGCCGACCGTCGCGCCGACGATCGCGCTGGGCGAAAACGCGCCCTCGAAGATCATGGCAAAGACATGCCCGATATTCTTGATGTTGAAGATAATGACGACAAGGCAGGAAAGAATGTAAATGATGCTCATGAACGGAACGAGACGCTCCGTCACAAGACCGAGACGCTTGATGCCGCCGATGACCGTCACGCCGACAATGATCGCGATCACGATACCGATGATGAGGTTCAACGTATCAAAGTTCACGGCTTCCGCGTTGGGATGGAACGCCACGATCGCCGCGTTGATCGAGTCGATGATATTGCCGACCTGCACGGCGTTGCCGATGCCGAACGCCGCCAGCGCGCCGAAGACGCAGAAGACAACACCGAGCCAGTTCCACTTTTTCCCGAGGCCGTTTTTAATATAGTACATCGGGCCGCCGACCCAGTCGCCGTGCTTGTTGCGCTCGCGGTATTTGACCGCCAGCGTCGCCTCGGCAAACTTCGTGCACATGCCGAAAAGTGCCGTCACCCACAGCCAGAAAATCGAGCCGGGGCCGCCGAGCGTGACCGCCGCGATGACGCCGGAGATGTTGCCCGTGCCGACCGTTGCCGCAAGCGCCGTCGTCACCGCCTGAAACGGCGTGACCTCGCCTTTGCCGGCTTCCTGTTTCTGGAACATTTTGCCGATCGTGTTGCGCATGGTATAGCCGAAACGGCGGAACTGAAATCCGCGCGTCAGAATCGTCAGCAGAATTCCCGTGCCGACCAGAAGCGCCAGCATGGGAATTCCCCATACGATATTGTTGACCGCCGAATTTCCCTTGGCGATCGCGTCCATGATCTGCTGCATAAAAACTTCCCCCTCTTTGGAAATAAAAGCTGCGTGCCTTTTCAAAGCGCAGACGTTCCGGAAAAGAAAAAAGGAGTGCCGCGCAAAAACCTTGCGCGTCCTCCCCCATCGAAGAACGAAAACACTGAAAATGCTTCGCATGGTTTCTGTCCTTTTGCCTGAGAGATTGAGTGCTGCCGCACTTTGCACCTTCGGCCCCCGCCGCAAAAGGCGGGCTTCTCCAGAACGCCATCCGTTTACAGTCCCAGCGCTCATCGCGCATCCTGAAAGTGTTACTTCTTCGGCGGAACGGATCGCCGACCCGCTCCCTCTCCTGCAAACTTCATTTGGCCAATGCTTTAACGGGATAAGTGTAATATAAAACTCCTGCAATTTCAAGCGGGCAAAGCGCATTATTCACGGTTATTTCATATTTTTTTCGATCAAAAAACGCCCCTTTTGCAGGGCGTTTTCATAATGATTCATTTTTCATTCAGATCGCCGATCAAAAGCGGTGAAAAACCGATCGCGTCGCACGAGGTAAGCGTATAAACGACGCCGTTTCGCTCGCCGCAGAACGCATATCGCGTCGCCGGGCCGTGCAGATGGCCATAGATCACGCGGCCGACGCCGTATCGTTCAAACAGTTCGGTAAACGCCGAATCCTCCTGCCGTTCATTAAACGGCGGATAATGCATCATCGCCACGATCGGCAGCCCCGTCTTTCCCGCCGCTTGAAGCGACATTTCAAGCCGCAGCGCCTCTCTTTGATAGATCTTTCGATCCTGCGGCGTATCGTTCGCGCCGCCCGGGCAGATCCAGCCGCGCGACCCGGCAAACGCGATACCGCCGAGCGTCACGCAGTCGTTTTGGAGAATGTGCATCGATGCGTTACACATGCCGCGCACGCGCCCGATCGACCCCCACCAGAAATCGTGATTCCCTTTGATCAGGACTTTTTGCCCCGGCAGCGCACCGATCCAATCGATGTCGCACTGCGCTTCCTCCATCGTCATCGCCCAGCTGATATCGCCCGCGACCAATACGACGTCGTCATCGCCGACGCGTTCGCGCCACGCGCGCTCGATCTTCCCCGCGTGATCCTGCCACTGCGGGCCGAAGATATCCATCGCCTTGGTCGGCACGGCGCCGGACAAGTGCAGGTCGCTGACCGCAAACAGCCGCGGCATCAGTCTTTCCAATCGTCGGAAGCGGCGTCGCCGTCTTCCTCTTCGTCATCGTCGTAATCCAGATCGTCTTCAATCTGCGCAAGCTCCGTCTCCGGAATCTCGTCGTCGGGAATCTCGATTTCAAGATCCTCCATACCGCCGTCCTCACGCATTTCGTCGCTGCCGTCGTCCTCGCGCTCCTGCGCATCCTGCTGCGCGTTCTCGCGCTCGGCTCGGCGCTTGGCGGCAAGGCAGCTCTGGCAATAGTCTTCCCCCGGCAGGGCAGGATTGGTTCCGCATTCGATACAGATATTTTCAAGCTCATCCGGCTCGCTTCGGCTGAACGCCTTGCGGCAGACGGGGCACAGTTCCTCGCCATCGAGAATATAGTTCAGTTCGCATCTGGGACATTTTCTCGGCTTCATACAGTTCGTCCTTTTTCTCACTCGTTGTTTTCGCCCGTGCAGGAGAACATTCCCATGGAAAAGCCATGGAAAAAAGCCTTTGCACGCTTTCACCACAGGTTTATGATAACAGCATGCAAGGCGTTCCAAATCGATCCCTGCAATCGGCACTTATTATCTATATCATGCCGCACCTAAAAAATCAAGGACTCATTGCTATGAAATGCGTTTTTTTTGCCCGTTTATCCATCCGCCGCGCGGCGGCCTGTCTTGCCGCCCTTTTGCTCGTTTTCTGCCTTGCGCCCGCAAACGCCCGCGCCGCCGGCCGCGCAGATGAACTGATCGCGCTGGTCAACACGGCGCGCGAAAAAGAAGGGCTTGCCGCGCTCAATGCCGACGAAACGCTCGCCCGCGCGGCACAGATCAAATGCCGCGACATGATCATAGAAGGGTATTTCGCGCACGAATCCCCGAATTACGGCGATATGAAAGCGCTTTTATCCTCACTCGGGCTTTCCGTTCCCTGCGCGGAAAATATCGCGCGATACGGCTCTTTGGAAAAGGCACACGCCGCGCTGCTTTCTTCCGCCGCACATCGAAAGAACATCCTCTCGCGCGGATTCAACCGCATCGGCGCCGCCGTCATGAACGGGAAAGACGGCGCGGTCTACGTCGTCGAAGTTTTCGCGCGGTTTGAAACCGAACGGACAATAAAAAACGGTCTTTGTCATAAAGCAAAGACCGTTTCGTTTTAAATTTCTTCTTCCATCTCGTCTTCGTCCGCCGGCGCTTCCTCCGCCTCGGGTTCAGCGGCTTTCTGCGCCTCGCGGCAGATCTTTTCCATCAGCATCGTCACGTTGTCCGCGCCCGTGCGCTTTTCCGACGAGGTGACGAGAATGTCGCGCAGCATATCGATCTTCAGATCAAACGCAATGTCCATCAAAAGACGCTGCTGCTGCGCACGGGAGACTTTGTCCGCCTTGGTGGCGATGACGTGAAACGGGATGCCGAAGGCGCGCAGCCAGTCGACCATCATCTTGTCGTCGGCGCTCGGGCGATGGCGGATATCCACCAGAACGAACACCGCCGCAAGATTTTCGCTGCGCTGCAAATAGCCCTCGATCATCTGCCCCCAGCGCTGTTGTTCGCTTTTCGGCGCTTTGGCAAAGCCGTAGCCCGGAAGGTCGACCAGATAATACGACTTATCGATCAAAAAGTAATTGATCAGACGCGTCTTCCCCGGCGACGCGCTGACGCGCGCGAGTTTGGAATTGCCCGTCAACATGTTCAAAAGCGAACTTTTGCCGACGTTGGAGCGGCCCGCAAACGCGATCTCCGGAAGCGGCGGCACGCCGTTCGGCTTATACTGGGCAAAGCTGTTGACAAAGGTCGCCTGTTTAATTCTCGCCATTCGCGTTCTCCTGCACGTTTTGTTCGGTCTGTTCGGTTCGATAGGCATGGAGCGGCTTCGTCAGCGCCGTGGACAATACCTTCAAAATGTCCTTCGCGGGCACGAAGCGGATCTGTTCACGGACATTTTCGGGGATCTCCGCAAGGTCGCGGCGATTGTCCTCGGGAATGATGACCGTCGTGATCCCCTCCCGATAAGCGGCGAGCGACTTTTCCTTCAAGCCGCCGATGGGAAGCACGCGGCCGCGCAGCGTGATCTCACCGGTCATCGCCACGTCGCTTCGCACGGGAATATCCGTCAGTGCGGAGACGATCGCCGTCGTCATCGTCACGCCCGCCGAGGGGCCGTCCTTCGGGATCGCGCCTTCGGGAACGTGAATATGCATGTCCACTTTCTTATAAAACTCGGGATCGACGCCCCACTGCGTCGCATGAGCGCGCACGAGCGTCACCGCCGCCTGCGCGGACTCTTTCATAACATCGCCGAGCTGACCCGTCAGTTCGAGTTTGCCGCTGCCGGGAACAATCGCCACTTCGACCATCAGCGTCTCGCCGCCGAGTGCCGTCCAGGCAAGACCCGTCGCGATGCCGCTCTGCCCCGCCGTGTCCGCAGGCGTGCGATGATAGATCGCAGGCCCCAAAAGTTTTTCCGCCGTGCGCGGCGTCAGCGTCACTTTCTTTTTTCCGTACTGTGCGACCTCGCGCGCCGCCTTGCGGCAGGCGTTTGCAATGGCGCGCTCCAGTGAACGGACGCCCGCCTCGCGCGTATACGACTCGATCAGCGTGTCGTAGCCCTCGCTCGTGATGGCGAAATTGCTCTTTTTCAGGCCGTGCAACGCAAGCTGTTTGGGATACAGATATTTCTGCGCGATGGCGTGTTTCTCGTCGGGCGTGTAGCCCGCGATGCGAATGACCTCCATGCGGTCCAGCAGCGGCTGCGGGATCGTATCCGTCGTGTTTGCCGTCGCGATGAACATGACGTGCGACAGGTCGAACGCCATTTCCATATAATGATCGCGGAAGTCGGCATTC
>CAKTSO010000123.1 GCA_934613185.1 uncultured Clostridia bacterium
TTTGGAACAGGTTGTCGTTCTCCATAAACCACGCGTCGTACTGCGCCGCATAGCCGTCAAATTTCGGTTTCATCGTCAAATTGTCCTTTCTTCGCTCAAAATTATTTTGAAGTCTCTTGAAATTCCGATTTGCCGCCGTCTCCGATTTTTGGAATGCCCTTTGGAAAAAGCGGCTTTTATCAGAGCGTTTTTCAGTCGCGGAACTCGCCGCAAAGCGCAAAGGCGTGGTTCATCGGGCCGCTGCCCGCCCCAAGGTCGAGCATCGCCGAAAGCGCGCCGGAAATATAATCCTTGGCGCGTTTGACGGACGCGGGAAGATCGTATCCCTTCGCAAGGTTCGCGGCGATGGCGCTGGAGAGCGTGCAGCCTGTGCCGTGCGTGTTGGGATTGTCGATCCTCCTGCCGCGGAACCACTCGAATTTTCCGTCCGCATAAAGAAGGTCGTTGGCGTCGCTGACGCTGTGGCCGCCCTTGCAAAGCACGGCGCAGCCGTAGGTCTCGCCGATGAACTTCGCGGCGTCGGTCATTTCGTCTTCGTTTGCAATGGCGCGCCCCGAGAGGATCTCCGCCTCCGGGATGTTCGGCGTCAGGACCGTCGCCAGGGGCAGCAATTCTTTTTTCAGCGTCTCCACCGCGTCGGGGGAGATCAATCTTGCGCCGCTGGTCGCAACCATCACCGGGTCCACCACGATATTCTTCGCCCGATAAAAGCGCAGTCGTTCTGCAATGGCTTCGATCAGGCCGACGGAGGAGACCATGCCGATCTTCACGGCGTCCGGGCGGATGTCTTCAAAGACAGCGTCGATCTGCTGCTTCAAAAAATCCGCGGGAACTTCGTAAATCGCGCGCACGCCGGTGGTGTTCTGCGCCGTCAGCGCCGTGATGGCGCTCATGGCGAAAACACCGTTCATGGTCATCGTCTTCAAATCGGCCTGAACCCCGGCGCCTCCGCAGGAATCGCTTCCGGCGATCGATAATGCTGTTTTCATCATCTTTTTCTCCTTTTTTGAAATTGCATTATTTTTATTGAGCGACGAAAGGTGGTGCCCCCAATCCGCCGCTGTCAAATGTTTTTTCAGCGAAACATCTCTTCACGAAACGGCAGCGCGTCTTCAAAGCTTCGAAGATACAATTTCGCCGTTTGTTTCAGCGCGTCCTGTTCGTCCTCCGAAGCATCGAACAGCGCCGCGACGGGAAACCCGTCGTCCGCCGCGGTCTTCGCCGCGTGATACGCGTCTTCAAAGACCCAGGTGTCTTCCTTCTTCGTCCCGAGCGCTTTCCGCGCCGCGCGATAGATATCCGGCTCGTTTTTGCTCTTGCCGACGGACGTGCAGGTGAACATATCAAGGAAATATGCGCGCACGCCGCAGCGCGTCAGCGCCGCCTCGATCAAATACCGATCCGTCGCCGTCGCGACCGCCATCTTCACGCCGTTTTGCGCCAGCGCCCGCAGAAATTCCGCCGCGCCCGGCTTTAACGGCGCCGTTTGCCGATAGAACGTCTCCATCATGGCGTCGATGCCGTCCATGATCTCCTTCACGCTTTGCTTTACGCCGTAAACGCTTCGGCAGTATTCCGCCGACTGCTCGAGCGAAAACGTCTTGAACGTCTCGGCGAGATTCTCCCGCGGCTCGATCCCGAGCGAGCGCAGGTAATCCTCGGCAACGGTGTCCCAAATCGACAGGGAGTCAAGGAGCGTCCCGTCGACGTCAAAAATCGCGCCGCGAATCATCGCCCCACCATTTCGCGCGAAAGCGCCGCAAGCTTCCGGCAGGCGCCTTCGACGTCCTGCGCGCCGAAGATCGCCGAGACGATCGCCGCACCGTCGACGCCGCTGCCTTTCAATTGCAGAATATTTTTCTCGTTGATGCCGCCGATGGCGACGACGGGAATGTCCACAGCCTCGCAGATGCGCCGAAGCGTCTCGTGTGAGACGTCGTCGGCGTCCTTTTTGGTCGACGTGGAAAACACCGCGCCGACGCCGAGGTAATCCGCGCCGGCCGCCTGCGCCGCGAGCGCCTGCTCGACCGTCTGCGCCGAGACGCCGAGGATCATTTTTTCGCCCACGAGGCTTCGAACCTTGCCCGCCGCCATGTCGGACTGCCCCACATGGATGCCGTCCGCGCCGCAGGCCAGGGCGACGTCCACGTTGTCGTCGATGATAAAGGGAATGCCGTGCGCTTTGCACAGCGCTTTCATCTCGATCGCTTCTTTGAGGAACGCATCTTCATCCAACTCTTTTTCGCGCAGCTGAACGCATGTCGCGCCGCCTTTCATCGCGCTTTCCACCTGCTGCATCAGCGTCTGTTTCCCGACCCACGCGCGGTCGGTGACGGCATAAAGCAGCATGGAGTTTCTGTCGCACTTCATATAAATCAGCCGCCTCCCCGCTCACATTTCGCGGATCTTCGCGTATTTTTCGAGCGTCTCGCCGTCCAGACGATAGATCGCGTCGATGATGTAGTTGCGATAGCTCGAGTTGCCGTCCTTGTCGCTCAGGCGCTCGTAGGCGATCTGGCCGCAGACGCCCATCGCACAGACTGCCGCCGCGGCCGCTTCGAGCGTGTGACCGGGGTTGGCGACGACGTAGGCCGCAGTCATCGCCGAAAGCTGGCAGCCCGTGCCGGTGATCGAGCTCATCATCGGATGGCCATTGAAGATGCAATAGGCCTTCTGCGCATCGGCGACGATGTCGATCGCGCCGGTGATCGCCACGACCGCGCCGGTCTTTTTGGCGAACGCCTTTGCAAACGCGACGGCCTGCGGCAGATTTTCCTCCGTCACGGTGTCCGCCACGTCGGCGTCCACGCCGCGCGTCGTGCCCGCGCCGAAGCTGAGCGTCTTGATTTCCGAAATGTTGCCGCGGATGACGGCGAAGCGCACCTCGTCGAGCAGACGATACGACGTCTTCGTGCGAAGGTCGGACGCGCCCGCGCCGACGGGATCGAGCACGACGGGATGCCCCAGCTCGTTGGCCTTCTTTCCCGCCGCCAGCATGGAAGGGATCGTGCGGGCGTTCAGCGTGCCGATGTTGATGTTCAGCCCGCCGCAGATGGACGTGATCTGCTCGACCTCGTCGATGTCGTCCGCCATGATCGGCGAGCCGCCGCAGGCCAGAAGAATATTGGCGCAGTCGTTGACGGTGACGTAGTTCGTGATGTTATGGATCAGCGGCTTTCTCTCTCGAACGCCCTCCAGCATTTCGTGCAGCATGTTTGTGTTCTCCTTTCAACTTAACAAAAGCAAATAAAAACGGGAGCCATCCGATTCGGATAACTCCCGTAAACATGTCTTTTGCGCATCCCTACGTTGGCATTACCCAAATCAGGTCAACGGTCTCGGGCAACACCCGACTCTCAGCCTGTCACGCAGACTCCCGTGCTATGGTGTTCATTGTATACCGCCGCCGCCGTTCCGTCAAGTCCGCGGCGAATTTCCGCATGATCCCGCATATTTCATATCCATATAACATAGATTTAAATTTTGATCGTAAAATTCCCGTTTTTTCGCATGGACAGTGCATCATTTCTTTCAATCATCAAAGGCAAAGAAGAAATATAAATGATGCGTCGTTCGCGCATAAAACGGCGGCATTTTATCGGTTTATGGAGGTATTGTCTGTTTCTTTTCGCCGAGATATAATGACGACGTGTAAAATTGCTGCGGTATCATCACCGCGGCGCAATCGGAACAGCGCTCTGTTTTCCGACTGTCATTGTTCAAAATTCTAAGGAGGCAATCCACAATGGCAACTCACAAATCCACCCGCCGGACGCTCGTTTGCAGCGTGACGGCGATCATGCTGTGCTGCGTCATGCTCATCGGCGCGACCTGGGCATGGTTCACCGACTCCGCGGCAAGCGGCATCAACAAGATCGTCGCCGGGAATCTCAAAGTCGGCTTCCAGTACTGGAACGGCGAAAAATACGTCGACGCGAAGGACGTTTCCCTGTTCGACGAAAACACGCTCTGGGAACCCGGCCACACCGAGGTCGTCTATTTGAAAGTCAGCAACCTCGGCAATCTGGCGCTCAAATACCGTCTGAGCACGATCGATACATTTGAAAACTGGCAGGCGCTAAACAGCAAAGGCGAAGAAATCAACCTTTCCGATTACCTTGAGATCGGCGTCGCCGCGGGCGTCGAGGCCGACGAGCTTGCGACGCGTGCGGACGCCGTGAAGGCCGCCGAGGGCAACCTCGTTCCCTTCGACGCCTACACGCAGTACAACACGCTTCTTCCCGCGGAAAACGGCGACGAATCCGCCGATTATCTGGCGTTCATCGTCCGCATGCCCGAGTCGGTCGGCAACGAAGCCAACTCCGCCAACGGCGTTGCGCCGTTCATCCGCTTCAACCTTGCGCTGAGCGCGACGCAGGTCGACCATGAGTCCGACAGCTTCGGCACGGATTACGACAAAGACGTGCCGTATCCGATCGTCGGCGCGGACAACGACGGCACGGGCACGGCTCTTTATAACGAACTGCGAAATAAGACGCCCGAAATTTTTCTCGGCGCCGATGCGAATCGTTATTATGGCTGGAGCGTCATCTCTGCCGCGACGCTCGATCTGAACGGTCGGAAGCTGACCGCCGACCGCGGCAATCAGTATGTCCTCAGCGTCGACGAAAACGGCGAATTGACGCTGACCGGCAACGGCACGGTGGATGCTTCCACGATCAACGCGGGTTCCGCGGTGCAGGTCACTGACGGCGGCAAGCTGACGATCGAGAACGGCACGTTCGTCGGCAAGGCAGGCAACAGCTGCATTTATGACGGCGGCGGCACGATCGTCATCAACGGCGGCTTCTTCCGCATGGAAGGTGGCACGAAGGATGACGCCAAGTACATCCTGAATCAGAACAATACCACGCACGGCACGATCACCGTCACCGGCGGCACGTTCGTCAACTACGATCCGTCCACGGGCGACGACAACCTCGGCGGCAGCTTCGTGGCCGACGGCTACAAGGTCGTCTCCGAGACGCAGTCCAACGGCGATGTCTGGTATACCGTCGTCGCCGAATAATTCTCACGCAACACAGCAAAGGATCCGTTGTCCGTTTCGGACGGCGGATCCTTTTTCTTTCGCATTGCCGCGCCGAAAATCGTTGCCACTGCGCGGCGTTTCTGGTATTCTAACATCAATCAATCTTACCCGAAAGGTCGTGCAGTATGAAGAAAAAATGGATCGCCGCCGTTCTCGTTTTCGCCGCGTTGCTTGCCTGTTATCTGTTCGGCACGGGCTTTATGAAAAACGGCGCGGTATATGTCGCCGATTTCGCCGTTTCCGAAGACGACAGCATGATCACGCTGAACGTGGGCGTCGGCGTATCGATGGGCTATGTGCGAAAGCTCGCCGTGCATCAGCAATCGGGCGGGAAGCTCTATCTGGACCCCTATTACGCGTTCGGCGGGATCAACGGCTCGCTCGGTGCGCGGTCGCTGTACACGCTTTTGCTCGAGGACGATACGACCGTCATTGCGCTTTGGCGGAACGAAAACTGCTACGAAGAAGTTCTGCATAAAAACGCGGACGGCGCGTGGGAGCACGTCAAATAAAAACGGCGGGAAGCATTGAAAGCTTCGCGCCGCCGGTTTATGCAAGCGGATGCGGGAATTGTTCCCGCG
>CAKTSO010000124.1 GCA_934613185.1 uncultured Clostridia bacterium
AGCAGGATGTGCTCGCGGGTCTGGGGCATCGGGCCGTCCGCAGCGGACACGACCAGGATCGCGCCGTCCATCTGCGCGGCGCCGGTGATCATGTTCTTGACATAGTCGGCGTGGCCGGGGCAGTCGACGTGCGCATAGTGGCGCGTCGCCGTCTCGTACTCAACGTGCGCGGTGTTGATCGTAATGCCGCGCTCGCGTTCTTCGGGGGCCTTGTCGATCTCGTCGTACTTCATGGCCTCCGCCTGGCCGTCCTTGGCCAGGGTCATGGTGATGGCAGCCGTCAGCGTCGTCTTGCCGTGGTCGACGTGACCGATGGTGCCGATATTGACATGGGGCTTGGTGCGCTCAAATTTAGCCTTCGCCATTGTTTTGCTCTCCTTTTCAAATCGGATTTTGATTGGAAACAAACGGATGAAATCCGTATTGCACTTATTTTGCCGCGATTATTCGCCCTTGCCCAGGAGCTTGTTGGCGATGCCCTGCGGAACGGGCTGATAATGCGAGAACTGCATGGTGAACGTCGCGCGGCCGTGGGTGCGGCTGCGAAGGTCGGTCGCGTAGCCGAACATCTCGGCCAGCGGAACCATCGCGTGGATCGTCTGCGCGGAGCCGCGAAGCTCGGTGCCTTCGATCTGACCGCGGCGCGCCGTCAGGTTGCCCATGACGTCGCCCATGAACTCGTCGGGAAGGACGACTTCGACCTTCATCGTGGGCTCCAGAAGAATCATGCCGCTCTTTTCCATCGCGGATTTGAACGCCATGGAGCCTGCGACTTTGAACGCCATTTCGTTCGAGTCGACCTCGTGGTAAGAACCGTCAAGAAGCGTGGCCTTGAAGTCGACGACTTCGTACCCGCCCATAATGCCGCTCTTGGCAGCCTCGCGGATGCCGTCGCAGATGGGCTGGATGTATTCCTTGGGAACCGTGCCGCCGACGACCTTGTTTTCGAAGGTGTAGCCGCTGCCGGGTTCGGTGGGCTCGAAGTCGAGGATGCAGTGACCGTACTGGCCGTGACCGCCGCTCTGGCGGACGAAACGGCCCTCGGCGCCGCTGACGGCGCGGCGGAACGTCTCGCGATAGGCGACCTGCGGATTGCCGACGGTCGCCTCGACCTTGAATTCGCGAAGCAGACGGTCGACGATGATCTCCAGATGAAGCTCGCCCATGCCGGCGATGATCGTCTGGCCCGTTTCGTTGTCGGTGAACGTCTTGAACGTGGGGTCTTCCTCGGCAAGACGCACGAGCGCCATGGTCATCTTTTCCTGACCGGCCTTGGTCTTGGGCTCGATCGCGACCTGAATGACGGGATCGGGGAACTCCATGGACTCAAGGAGGATCGGCGCGTTTTCGGTGCAGAGGGTGTCGCCGGTGCCGGTTTCCTTCAGACCGACCATCGCGGCGATCGCGCCCGCGCGGACCTCTTCGACGTCCTCGCGGTGGTTGGCGTGCATCAGAAGGATGCGGCCGACGCGTTCGCGTTTGCCCTTGGAAGAGTTATAGATGTAGGAGCCGGTCTTCAGCACGCCGGAATAGACGCGGAAGAACGCGAGCTTGCCGACGAAGGGATCGGCCACGATCTTGAACGCAAGCGCGCAGAAGGGCTCGTCGTCGGAGGCGTGACGGACGATCTCCTTTTCGGGATCGTGGACGTCATGACCGACGATCGACGGAACGTCAAGCGGCGAGGGAAGATAGTCGACGATGGCGTCGAGCAGTTTCTGGACGCCCTTGTTGCGGTAAGACGTGCCGCAAAGAACGGGCACGAACTCGCCGGCGATCGTCGCGCGGCGGATGGCCGCCACGATCTTCTCGCGCGGGATGTCCTGGCCTTCCAGGTACATCTCCATGATCTCCTCGTCGAAGTCGCTGACGGCTTCCAGAAGCTGCGTATGATATTCCTCGGCCTGCTCGCGCATATCCTCGGGGATATCGAGCACGCGCATGTCGGAACCCATCTCGTCGAAATACTGGACGGAGTCCATATCGATCAGATCGATGATGCCCTTGAAGCTGTCTTCGCTGCCGATGGGAAGCTGAAGAGGCACGGCGTTGGCACCGAGGCGCTCATGCATCATGTCCACGACATGGTAGAAATCCGCGCCCAGAACGTCCATCTTGTTGACGTAGGCGATGCGCGGAACGCCGTATTTGGTCGCCTGATGCCAGACCGTCTCGCTCTGCGGCTCAACGCCGCCCTTGGCGCAGAACACCGCCACAGCGCCGTCCAGCACGCGGAGAGAGCGCTCTACCTCGACGGTAAAATCGACATGCCCGGGGGTGTCGATGATGTTGATGCGATGGCCCTTCCACATGGCGGTCGTCGCCGCGGAGGTGATGGTGATGCCGCGCTCCTGCTCCTGCACCATCCAGTCCATCGTAGCGGCGCCCTCGTGGGTTTCGCCCATGCGATGCACGCGTCCCGTATAGTAGAGGATGCGTTCCGTCGTCGTGGTTTTGCCCGCGTCGATATGCGCCATAATTCCGATATTGCGGATCAGATCAAGTGAAATATCCCTTGACATGGCTATCCCTCCTTTCCGGAAACGAAAAGCGTCGTTTTTCGCGCTTCATGCGGCAGGCAGGAACCGCGCGCGAAGACTTTTCGAAACCTCGTCAGGCGGCGCAGTGCCTCTGCGTTCCGCCCGGAATCAAACAGCCCAAAAGCAGGGCATGACTGCCCCGCTGTGAGCCGTTCGGGTGATGTTTTTAAGTTTCTTTCGCCAATTACCAGCGGAAGTGCGCGAACGCCTTGTTGGCCTCGGCCATGCGATGCACGTCTTCCTTGCGCTTGACGGTGTTGCCGGTGTTGTTGGCGGCGTCCATGATCTCGGCCGCAAGGCGCTCCATCATGGTGCGCTCGCCGCGGCTGCGAGAGAAGTCGACCAGCCAGCGAAGCGCCAGGGTCTGACGACGCTCGGGGCGAATTTCCAGGGGAACCTGGTAGTTCTGACCGCCGACACGACGAGACTTGGTCTCCAACACGGGCAGGATGTTGTTCAGGCAGGCCTCGAAGACTTCCATCGCGGGCTTGCCGGTACGGTTCTCGATCAGCTCGAACGCCTCGTAGCAGATGCGCTGCGCAGTGCCGCGCTTGCCGTCGAGCATGACGTTATTGATAAGCTTGGTCACGATGGTGTTGCCGTAGATCGGATCGGGCAGCACTTCGCGCTTGGGTACATTACCGCGTCTGGGCACAACAGTCCCCTCCTTTTAATGCGTAGTTTTTCGTCGATAACAATGATGGTTTTTCGGGAAAAAGTTCTTTTCGGGCGGCATGAAGCGAACGTCTTTTCAAAACGGCTTTCGTTCTGCGTGCAACTCCCGACGCGTCCCATCCGCGGGACACAGAACGAGCGCAGCCTTTTTCAAAAACGCGCGTCACGCCGAAGCCTTCGAAATCGCGTCAGGACTTCTTGGGCTTCTTCGCGCCGTAAAGACTTCTGCCCTGACGACGATTGGCCACGCCGGCAGTATCAAGCGCACCGCGAATGATATGATAGCGAACGCCGGGCAGGTCCTTGACACGGCCGCCGCGGATCAGGACAACGGAGTGCTCCTGAAGGTTGTGGCCGATGCCGGGGATGTATGCCGTACCTTCTTCAAGGTTGGTCAGGCGCACACGGGCAATTTTCCGAAGTGCGGAATTGGGCTTTTTGGGCGTCATCGTACGGACTGCAAGGCACACGCCGCGTTTCTGGGGGCACTGCTGCAGGATCGGCACGTTGGACTTGTAGACGACCTTTTCTCTGCCCTTGCGGATCAGCTGGTTAATAGTGGGCACGCGCGCTCCACCTCCTTAGGTTAATTTCGATAAAGAGTATGTTTGTCCGATTCGCCCTTCTCGCAACCCGATGAGTTGGGCGGCGGCAAGCATTTTGCGGGGTCTCCCCCATACTTTTGCGCCGTTCAGAATCCAGCGCACGAACACGTCCGTTCGGATGCAAAGCGCCCAAACAGACACGTCTCATATTATAACAAGCGCGTCAAATGCTGTCAACACAGCATTTGACGGCTTTGCTATACGATT
The DNA here is from genome assembly GCA_934613185.1 of uncultured Clostridia bacterium. Taxonomy (GTDB): domain Bacteria; phylum Bacillota; class Clostridia; order Christensenellales; family Maliibacteriaceae; genus RGIG9107. The sequence goes on from CAKTSO010000124.1 coordinate 4,028, forward strand.
TGAACCGTTTTTTGGTTTTTCGGACCTTGCCGAACCTTGCCGAACCTTGCCGAGCCTTACATATTGGCGTAAGGCGTGTCGAACTCCTCGCCGAAGGCGGATGCGGGATCCTGCGCTTCGGATTCGGACTCTTCCTGCGCCTGACGTGCCTCGGCCATGGCCTCCTGCATCGCGCCGTCGTCGGCTTCCGTCTCGATGCGGATGTCGCGATAGCGGCGCATGCCGGTACCGGCGGGGATGAGCTTGCCGATGATGACGTTCTCTTTGAGTCCGGCCAGCTCGTCGGTCTTGCCGCGGATGGCGGCTTCGGTCAGCACGCGGGTCGTCTCCTGGAAGCTCGCGGCGGACAGGAAGCTGTCGGTGGCAAGGGACGCCTTCGTGATGCCGAGCAGCACGCGCTTGGCGATCGCGGGACGGCCGCCGTTCATGAAGGCCTTTTCGTTGGCCTCTTCGAAGCGGAAGATGTCGACGAGGCTACCGGGCAGCATATCGGTGTCGCCCGCGTCCTCGATCTTGACCTTGCGGAGCATCTGGCGGACGATGACCTCGATGTGTTTATCGGAGATCGACACGCCCTGCAAGCGGTAGACGACCTGCACTTCGCGAAGCAGATAGCTCTGCACGCCCTTGATGCCGCGGATGGTGAGAATGTCGTGCGGGTTGACGGAGCCTTCGGTCAGCTCATCGCCCGCCTCGATCACCTGACCCTCGCTGACTTTCAGTCGGCTGCCGAAGGGGATCAGATACGTCTTGGTCTCCTTGTCGGCGCCGGTGACGACGATCTCGTTGCGCTTTTTGTTCTCGGTGAAGGAAACTTCGCCGGAGATCTCGGAAATGACGGCCTGGCCCTTGGGCTTTCTTGCCTCGAACAGTTCCTCGACACGCGGAAGACCCTGCGTGATGTCTTCGCTCGCGGCGACGCCGCCGGTGTGGAAGGTACGCATCGTCAGCTGCGTGCCGGGCTCGCCGATGGACTGCGCGGCGATGATGCCGACGGCCTCGCCGATGTCGACCAGGCGGCCGGTGGCAAGGTTCGCGCCGTAGCAGCGCGCGCACACGCCGTGGTGGCTGCGGCAGGTCAGAACGGAGCGGATGTTGACGCTTTCGATGCCGCAGGCCTCGATCTTTTTGGAGACTTCCTGCGAAATGATCTCCTGCGCGTGCACGAGAATCTCGCCCGTGGCGGGATCGACCACGTCGTTGACCGCGACGCGGCCCATGATGCGGTCGGACAGCGGCTCGACGACGACGTTGCCGTTCATGATCGCGGTCACTTCGATGCCGCGCGGCGTCTCGCCCGCGGTCTCGTAGCAGTCGATCTCGTAGACGATGGTGTCCTGCGAGACGTCGACCAGGCGGCGGGTCAGATAGCCCGAGTCCGCGGTACGAAGCGCGGTGTCCGCCATACCCTTTCGGGTGCCGTGCGAAGAAATGAAGAACTCAAGGACGTTCAGGCCTTCGCGGAAGTTCGCGCGGATGGGCATCTCGATGATCTTACCGGAGGGGTTCGCCATCAACCCGCGCATGCCGGCGAGCTGGCGGATCT
>CAKTSO010000125.1 GCA_934613185.1 uncultured Clostridia bacterium
GCCTTCAGGTCGACGGCCCGTGCGACGAGATCATGCCGCATCTTGACATGAGCGAAAAAATGCGCGCGTTCGGCTTCGACGTCTTCGACATCGACGGACACGACATGGGGCAGATCCTGGAGACGTTCGAGAAGATCCGCGGCATGAAAAACGGCCGTCCGAAGTTCATCAACGCCCGCACGATCAAGGGCAAGGGCGTGTCCTATATGGAGAACGTGGTCGTCTGGCACGGCCTTGCGCCGAACGACGAAGAGTACGCGCAGGCAATGAAAGAACTGGAGGAGGCGTGAGTATGGCGGTGAAAGCGACGAGAGACGGTTTCGGCGACATGATCGCCGAACTCGGAAAACAGGACGAACGCATTTATGTGGTGGACGCCGACATCGGCAAGTCCTGCAAGACGGACGCGTTCAAAAAAGCGTATCCCGACCGGCATTTGAACGTCGGCATCGCCGAACAGAACGCCGGCGGCGTGGCGGCGGGCCTTGCCACCTGCGGGAAGATCCCGTTCGTTGTGACGTATGCGGCGTTCGGCTCGATGCGCATGTGCGAACAGATCCGCCAGATGATCTGCTATCCCAAATTGAACGTGAAGATCGCCTGTTCCCACGGCGGCGTGACGCCCGCCAACGACGGCGCGACGCACCAGTGCATCGAAGATTACGGCATCATGTGCTCGATCCCGAACATGACGGTCGTCATGCCTGCGGATTATAACGCCGCCCGCGCACTCGTGAAAGAGGCGGCGGAATTCGAAGGCCCGGTCTATCTGCGCTTTACGCGCGACGCAATCCCCGTCATTTATGACGAAAACCGGAAATTCGAGATCGGCAAAGCGGTCGAGCTTCGCCGCGGAGACGACGCGGCAATCATCGCCAACGGCGACACCGTCTGCATCGCGCTCGAGGCGGCGAAACAGCTGGAATCTCGGGGCATTCATACGACGGTGCTCGACATGCATACCGTCAAGCCGCTTGACACGGAAGCGGTGACGGACTGCATCGATCGCTGCGGCGTGATCGTCACGGTCGAGGATCACAACGTCATCAACGGCATGGGCAGTGCGGTTGCGGCCGTCGCCGGGCAGACGGGACGCGGCAGGGTGCGCATCATCGGCGTGCAGGATCACTTCGGCATGTCCGCGCCCTACGAGCGGCTTTTGGCGCAGAACGGCATCACGGCGGAGAACATTTGCAAAAACGTGACGGAGCTGGTCGCGGAGAAAAAAGCATAAGTCTGTGATCGGAAATCAAACGGCGTTCCCGAAAAACGGGGACGCCGTTTTCTTATTCGGCGGCGGTCGATTTCGTCTTTTCGTTCGATTCAAATCATGATACAATAAATAACGATTACGCCGTTTACGGAGGGGTAAGTTTGGATACACGCCGTCAGGTTATGCAAATCAATTCGCTGGTGCTGGCGTTCGTCGGCGACGCGGTGCAGGAGCAGGTCATCAAGACCCATCTTGCGCGGACGATCGACGCGTCCAGTCACGTTTTGCAGCGGCATTCCGTCGCCTATTTGTGCTGCGAGGCGCAGGCGATGGCCGCCCGTGCGATCTTCGACGAATTGACCGAGGAGGAACAGGCCGTTTATAAACGCGCGCGCAATGCGAAGGTCTCCACCGTTCCCAAACACGCGACGGTCAACGATTATCACGCCGCCACGGGGATCGAGGCCGTGATCGGCTTTTGTCATCTTACGGGAGACGACGTGCGCGCCGAGTGGATCGTGAATCGCATGCGCGAAGTGTGCGACGAGAAGACGAAGAAAAAAGAAGAAAACAACGATTGAGGGGTGAAACGCAATGCCGAATACGAAACCGAAAGTGATCTTGCTGCGCCATACGTTCCAGCCGGAGGAGCTGGTCGCCATGGCGGCGAAACTGTGTTATTCCCGCGCCGATGTGGAAGACTTGAAGGCGGGGATCGAGGCGAAGGATCAGACGCGCTTTTTGCAGAAGCTGATCGAAATGGGACACGAGTCGACGATGGAGCACGCGAGCTTCACCTTCGCCATCAGCGGCGTTTCCCGAAGCTTTCTGGCGCAGATCACGCGGCACCGCATCGCGAGCTTTTCCGTGCAGTCGCAGCGCTACGTCGGGCAAAAGCGCGACGAGGGCGAGTTCAACTACATCATGCCGCCCGCGATCGCCGCGCTGGGCGAGGAAGCGCAGGAAAAATTTCATGCGCAGATGGCCATGATGCAGACGTGGTATAACGAATGGGTCGATCTGCTCGGTGACGCGGGCGAAAAGAGCAACGAAGATGCGAGGTTCGTTCTGCCCAACGCGGCGGAGACGCGGATGCTCATGACGATGAACGTGCGCGAACTTCGCCACTTCTTCGGACTTCGCTGCTGCCGCCGCGCGCAGTGGGAGATTCGGCAGGTCGCGTGGATGATGCTCGAAGAGTGTCGCCGTGCCTGCCCGGTCCTGTTTGCAAACGCCGGCCCCGGCTGCCTTTGCGGCGCATGCCCCGAAGGATCGAAAAGCTGCGGACAAGCGGCGCTGGTGCGGGAACAGTCGCGCCTTTTGGATGAAGCAATCAAAGGAGAATGACCATGCCGTCGGAAAATCTGATTTACGGGAGAAACTCCGTGCGCGAGGCGCTTCGCGCCGAGAAAAAGCCGGAGAAGGTGCTGTTTGTTTCGGGAGAAAAGACGCCGCCGCTTGCCGAGATTTTCGCGTTGGCGAAAAAAAGCGGCGCGGTGATCCAGACGGTCGATCGAAAGCGGCTGGATCAAATGTGCGGCGGGCAGAATCATCAGGGCGTGGCGGCGGTCGTTCCCGCGACACAGTATTCCACCGTCGCCGCGATGCTGCGTTCGGCGGAAGAAAAAGGGGAGGATCCGTTTTTGATCCTGCTGGACGGGATCGAAGATCCGCATAATCTCGGGAGCATCATTCGAAGCGCGGAATGTGCCGGGGCGCACGGCGTGATCATTCCGAAAAACCGCGCGGTCGGCGTGACGCCGACGGTCGTCAAAGTCTCGAGCGGCGCGGCGGAATATATGCCCGTGGCGCGCGTGACGAATTTGAACCAGACAATTGAAGATCTGAAAAAAGAAGGCCTTTGGATCGCGGGCGCGGATATGGACGGCGAGTCGTACTCCAAAGCGCCGCTTTCCGGGCCGATCGCACTCGTCATCGGCGCGGAGGGCGCGGGGATCAGCCGCCTGACGCGGGAAAAATGCGATTTCATCGTGTCGCTTCCGGTGCTTGGCCATATCGACTCTTTGAACGCGGCGGTCGCCGCCGGAATTTTGATCTACGAAGTCCGGCGCCGCCGCGACGGATGACGACCATGGACGAGATCCTGATCCTCGACGGCTATAACGTCATTTTTGCGTGGCCCGCGCTGAACGAGCGGATGCAGAATCTGAATCTTGAGGCGGCGCGGGAACTGCTCATGGACTGGATGACGGATTTTCGCGGCGCGACGGGCGTGCAGATCATCGTCGTGTTCGACGCGCATTCCTCCGCGACGGCCACGGCGCTGCCGACGGAGACGAGCGTCGGCGGGATCGGGCAGGTATTCACCGCGCGCGATCAGACGGCGGACAGCTATATCGAAAAACTGGTCGAACAATTGCGCAGACAGGACAAGCGCCGCGTGATCCGCGTCGTCACGGGCGACGCGCTCGAACAGGGGACGGTGCTTTCTTTCGGCGCGGCGCGCATGACCGTGCGCGAACTTCGCACGCGCGTGGCGCAGAGCCGCGAGGGTACGCGGGCGCATATGGAAAAACTGCAAAGCGCAAAGCGGCACGAATTGACGGGCCGTCTGCCGCAGGACATCGCCGACGCGCTCGAAGTGATGCGTCGAAGCTGAATTTTAAAGTTAAGGATCAATGCGCATATGATGCAAAACAGCGAACCGTCCGCCGGAAACGCGTACGAATCGATGACCGACGAAGCGGTCGTCGAGCGCGTGCAGGCGGGCGACAGGCAGGCGGAAGAGTATCTTTATCATAAATACAAGGGCTTCGTGCGCTACTGCGCAAGGAGCTATTTCCTCATCGGCGCGGATTACGACGACATCATGCAGGAAGGGATGATCGGCCTGCACAAAGCCATCCGCGATTTTCGGCCGCAGCGTCAGGCGACGTTCCACAGCTTTGCGGAGCTTTGCATCAAGCGCCAGATCATCACGGCGATCAAAACGGCGACGCGGCAGAAGCATATGCCGCTGAACACCTATGTCTCTTTAAACAAGCCTCTGTATGAAGACGAGTCCGAACGGACGCTGATCGACGTCATCTCCGGCGCGCGGACGATGAATCCCGAGGAACTGTTCATCAGCCGCGAGCAGATGCAGGAGATGGAGCGCGAATTGTCCAAAGTCGCAAGCGAGTTCGAGTGGGAAGTGCTGACGAGTTATCTTCAGGGAATGAATTACGTCGAGATCGCGCACGATCTTGGACGCAGCGTCAAGAGCGTGGACAACGCATTACAGCGGATCAAGAAAAAACTGGAGAAGTATCTGAAAGAACGCTACGGCGAAGAACCGAAAAATACAGAAAAATAAGCAAAAAAACGAGGGACGGCAATGCGCCGCTCCTCGTTTTTATCTGCGATTCATTGTAAACTATATTGTAAACCGAATTGCCTGGTTTACAATTATACGAGCGCCAGAGAACCCATGGGATCCCACGGCTCGAGCATGATCGGCTCCTGCGAAAGCAGCGCCGCCGTTTCGCGGGGAAGATACTTTTTGTCGACGACGATCTGATACAGATACTCGTCGAACCATTCGTCGCTCATGACGTAATAGCCGTCCGCGCCCGCGTCCTTGCCCCAGCTGTTCTCGACACGCCAGCGGGTGGGGTGGCCGTCCTCGTCGAGATTGACGCCCAAAAGCACCATCGCGTGCGTCATGAGGCTTTGATGATATTCCAACCTCTGCCCGCGGTCGAGCGTGAATTTGACGCCCAAAAGCTCGTCGTAGCGCAGCACGTCGGGATCCATCACGCCTTCCCGAATGGAGGATTGCCCGACATCGCAGCCGAACCAGACGGGGCGGCCGTCTTTCAACTGCGCGATCGCGGCCTCTTTCAACTGTTCGATCGGCAGATTCAAATAGCGCACGGGACGGCCTTCGTAGACGCTCGACAGGAACTTGACGCCGTAGGTGCGGAAATATGGCTTGTCGGCCGTGGGTGCGTTGATGAGGCTGACGTAATCCGAAAGCTCCCAGCCGACGCTGTTTCGGAAAAACTCCTGCGGCGTGACGTCGCTTTGGCGAATGAAGTTGTCGTCGCGGTCGCGCGCCTCGAACGTGAACACTTGCGGCGGAACGCCGAGGCAGATGGCAAGAATGCGGTACACTTCGCCGAGCATGGCGCGTTTTTGCGCGCGCAGCGATTCGGCGTCCTGTCCGTCGGAATGCGCGCTGCGCAGAACGCATGCGTATTCGCGCAGCTTATGCGTCAAAACGCGGTCCATTTCGCGCGTGGCGGACGAGCAGCTCGTCTCCGGCATGACGTCCTTGGGGACGGCGCCGTATTTTTCGATCAGCGCGCAGAACATGTCCCACTG
>CAKTSO010000126.1 GCA_934613185.1 uncultured Clostridia bacterium
CATCAAAAGGCGCAGGATGCCGTATTCGATCGGCGTCAGGCGCACCGGCTCTCCGTCGACGCAGACGCTCTTTTTCTCATCGTCCAGTTCGATGCCGCCGACGCTCAGCACGCCGCTTTTGGGCGTCTGACCGCCAAGGCGTTCGTAGCGGCGAAGCTGGGACTTGACGCGCGCGATGATCTCGATCGGGCTGAAGGGTTTGGTCACATAGTCGTCCGCGCCGACTCCGAGGCCGATGACCTTATCCGCGTCCTCGCTTTTGGCCGTGAGCATGATGACCGGGATATTGCTGAACTCGCGCAGGCGCGAAAGCGCCGTGATCCCATCCATGACCGGCATCATCACGTCCATCAGGACAAGGGAAATGTCGTCGTTTTTGCGCACCGCATCGAGCGCTTCCTGCCCGTTGGAGGCCGTGTAGATCGTGTAGCCCTCGCCGGACAGATAAATTTTCAGCGCCGAGACGATGTCGCGTTCGTCGTCGCAGATGAGAATGCTGCTCATATTTCTACCTCCGATGTTATCGTAACAGACTCGCATTTAAGAACAAAGCCCGAAAGCACTTAAGATTGCTTTAACAAGAATCAGTATAGCATATCCCGATAAAAAATGCGCCGGTTCTCAAAACCGTGAGAACCGGCGCACAATCTTCTTTTTGTTACTTCTTTTCCGGCACCATGACGCGGATCGCATCGGGTACGTTGCAGATCTTGATGTGGGACGCGCCCTTTTCGTATTCGCCGTCGAGCGTCCAGTCGACCGCGGCGTCCATCTCGATCGTCACGGAGCGCGTCGCGCAGAAATGAAGGAACGGCGCGTTGTACTGCTGCGTCAAAAGGCTGTAGATGATCCGGCCCAGGTCCTGCATGTTGTCGGGCGCTTCGACGAGAAGAACTTCAAACAGGCCGTCGTTCATGTCGACCGTGTCTTTGTCCATTTCCAGCACGCCGGCAATGCTCGTGGCGTTGCTGAACGCGGTCAGAAGGTACTCGCCGGTAAACTCCCTGCCCTCTTCGGTCGTGATGTGCATCGGGATCGGACGGATCTGCGACAGGTCTTTCACGCCCTGCAAAATATACGCAAGGTGCCCCAGAACGTTTTTGACGGACTGGGACGTGGAATAGCACACGTTCGTGAACGCGCCGCAGGAGGCGACGTAGGAATAATACCTTCCGTTGAACGAACACACGTCGAGCGTCTGCGCGCGGCCGGAGACGATGTCGCGGGCGCAGCGCATGATGTCGTGCGACAGACCCATGCTCGCGCCGAAATCGTTTGTGCTCCCGGCGGGGATATAGCCGATGCGCGCGGTGAATCCGTTTTTCACCATGCCGTCGACGACTTCGTTGAGCGTGCCGTCGCCGCCGATGCAGACGACCAAATCGGCCTCTTCCCCGTACTGCGCAACAAAATCGCGCGCGTCGCCGCCGGCACGCGTCACAAGCGTCGTGCAGCAATAGCCCGCGTCTTCGAACACGCCGAGCATCTCCGCCAGAAAACGGTTCGCCCGCTTCATTCCCGCGCGGGGATTCAGGATCAAAACAAGTTTTTTATTCATCTCGAGCATTTTGGTCTCGTCCCTCCGTGCGCTTTTTCCACAGTTGTCCTTCAAGCAAAGTTATAACAAAAGCGTTCGTCCTTTACAAGAACCCGTTCGCGATTTTTACGCCGCGTTTATCCCGCGTTTTCTTTTGTTTCGAAAAAGCGGAAGACGATCTTGTCTTCCGCTTTTTCAGTTTACGCATCAAGCCGCGATTCAATGCGGCTTTCGCATATAGAGAATGCCGAGCGTCTCCGGGCCGCAGTGGCCGCAGACGGTGCATCCGGCGTAAGTGTAGTGGATTTCTTCAAAGTCGACGTATTTTTTGACCTCTTCGAGCACCGCACGGTCGATCTCCTCCGGCCCGCTGCTTCTTGTGATGAACAGGCGGCGCGGATCGATGTCGTCGCGATCCTTCAAATGATCCGTCACATAGCGCACGAGACACTTTTCGTAAGAGCCGCGGTATTTTTTCCCGACGCCCATCTTGCCGTCTTTGACTTCGATGCTGGGTTTGATGTTGAGCGCGCTGCCCATGATCGCCGACGTCGCGCTGCATCGCCCGCCTTTATAAAGAAAAATAAGATTGCTGATGACAAAGCTGGCTTCGACGAGGCCGGTCAATTCCACGCACGCTTTTTGGATGTCCGAAGCATTCATGCCCTCTTCGGCCATTTCCGCCGCGCGAAGGACGATATGTCCGATGCCGGTGGAAAGATTTCGGGAATCCACGGGGTACACGCCGCCCACTTCCTCCGCGGCAAGGCAGGCGTTCTGGTAGCAGGAAGAAAAATCCGATGAGATATCGATGTGCACGATCTCGCAATCTTCCTCTTCCTTCATGCGGGAGAACACATCGATGTAGTCCTGCACGGAGACCGCCGCGGTCTTCGGGAGCACCTTTTTTTCGCGGAACAGGTCGAAGATCATGTCGGGATTGACGTCGACGCCGTCGCGGTACATCGCGCCGTCGAGATTGACGTACAGCGGCAGGATCGTGATGCCGTACCGTTCGACAAGTTCCGGAGATAGGTCGCAGGTACTGTCCGCCGTAATTCTGACTTTTTTCGTCATAAAGAAACACGCACCTCCATTTCACTGGCATTATAGCAAATTAAAATCGCATTAACAAGACGCGATTGTCGTGTGTATCCACCGTTTTCGCGCAAAATGTTTCGTTTTTAGTTCGAAAGCGCGCGAAAAACCGCGATTCCGACCACCGCGAGGCAGATCACCGTTAACCCGACGCGGTTGACTCGAACGGTCATTGTTTCGCCCTGATACCGCACCAGATGCCGGATGACCGCCGTCAAAGAAATCAGGATCACGCCGATCGTCACGCCCGGGCTCGGGCCGAAGAACAGCATGATGAGATTCAAAAGCAGGAACGTCACGATCGATCGATAAAAATTCGGATAGACGACGATGATGAGGGAGAACAGCAAATACAGCGCCGCCAGCGCCAGAACGGGGCCGTTCTGCGGCAGAATCCCCAAAAGCGCGCCGAAGGACACGGCGATCGCCTTGCCGCCGCCCTTGAACCCCCAATAGACGGGGAGCGCATGCCCCAGAACGGGCGCTGCCAGCACGAGCGAAAACGCGAGGTTCGCCGTATCCAGCCGCTGCGCCGCAAGATACACGGGCACGAAGCCCTTTGCAAGCTCCAGAAAAAGCACGATGCTCCCGACGACGGGGCCAGCGAATGCAAACGCGTTCGCCGTGCCGGGGTTGCCGTCGTCGCTCAGGCGCACGACGTCCACGCCGCGAAGCTGTTTTGGCACGATCCTTGCAAATAAAATACTGCCGGATAAATAACCGATGATGGCAAAGAAAACGTAAGGAGTCATGCCCGTTCCGCCTTTTTCTGCGCAAGACGCACAAGAAGTTCTTCGATGCGCGCCGCCGAATCCGGGTGCGCGCAGCGCTTTTGATGCGCGATCATGTCCGCGCGAAGGCGTTCGTCGTGCAGAAGCTTCTGCCCCGCCTGCGCCTGATGCTTCGCGCCGTCCGCGGGAAGGGAAAGCCCGTGCGACGCGAAGAAAGCGCGGTTTCGCGTCTCGCAGCCGGGGATGGGTTCGGTGTGAACGATCGGAATGTTTTTCACGAGCGCTTCGGTCGACGTGAGGCCGCCGGGCTTGGTGTATACGACATCGCACGCGTCCATATAATCGCTGACGCGGTCGGTGAAGCCGACAATATGCACCCGCGGATTGCCGGAAAACTCGCTCTCCAGCATTCGGCGCATGGATTCGTTGCTGCCGCAGACGGCCACGGTCTGCGCGTTTTCGTCCCGCGCCAGCTCTGCCACAAGCTGCCGCACGCCGCCGAAGCCCATGCTGCCGCCGATGACAAGATGCCCCGGAAGATCGCAGAGCCCAAGCTCGCGCCGCGCCGCCGCTTTGTCTTTTTTCACGGCAAAGCGCGCATCCACAGGGATGCCGAAGGGATAAAGCGCCGAGGTCTCCATCCCGCGCGCCGCATATTCGGGCAGAAGATCCTCATGCGGCAGGATATACGCGTCGCAGTGCGTCTCCTCCCAAAACGGGATGCAGGTGTAATCCGTGCAAATGACGACGCTCGGGATGTCGAGCATGCCGCGACGGCGCATGTCGGTGATCGTCTCCGCCGGGAAAAGATGCGACATGACGACGGCCTCGAACCCGTTTTTTCGAATGTACGCGTCAAGCAGACCGCGAAGGCGTCCGTTTGCAAAATACACGGGCGAGCGGCGCTTGTCGGAGCTGATGCGCATGGCGATCGAATACGCGCCGCCAAACAGGCGCGGCGTGCTTTTGGCGACGTTGACATACGTCTTGCCGACCGTGCGCGCCGTGCGTTCGCTGCGAAGCGCGAAGGCGTCCGTCAGCGTCACGTCGTGTCCGTGCGCCGCAAGATACGCCGCGGTCGCTTTCGCCGCCGCGTTGTGTCCGCCGCCCGTGCTGCACGACAGGATCAGTATTTTCAAAAAATGACCTCCTTTTTATCAGAATGGTTTTCGATATGTCAGAACTCGAGCACCATATCGTACCAGACCGCGCCGCCGTGAACGGATGCCGCCACGCCGAGCAAACGGAATCCGAAGCGCGAATAATACTCGATCTTTTCTTTTTTGCACGTCAGCGTCACGCCGCGCCGCCCCTGCGCTTTGGCACGCGCGCAGAATTCCTCGATCAGCGCCGCCGCGACGCCGCGGTGCCGGTCCGCCGGATGGACGCAGACGCTGAAGATCGCCTGATACGCGCCGTCCTCTTTGTGGCAGGCCGTGCTTTCAAACATGTCGTCCGTGATCGTCTCGGAATCCGTCACCGCGCCCATGATATACCCGACCGGCACGCCGCACGCGTCTTCCGCCACGAGAAAATGCGACGGATACGCCTCGATGCGCGCCGCGATCGACTCGCGCGAAGCGCCCTCCGCGGGCGGAAAGCCGAGCGTCTCGATCAACGTACAGACAGAAAGGTCGTCCGGGCGGACTTCCCGAATGCAATACGCCATTGTTCCCTCCTTTTTCGTTTTTTCACGGCAGTAAAAAACTTCCGCATCGTCATTATACCACGCGCGTTTGTCCGCGCTCAAGTTTGCGGCGCATGCGTGACAGTTTGCCGAAAATTGTTTCCAACCGCTTCCCGGGCAGCAAAAAAACAGGGCCGTACAGCCCTGTTTTTCATCAGATTTCTTATTTATTCGCCTTCGGGCCGCCCGCAAGATAGGCAAGCTCCTTGAAGCGCTTTTTGTCCACGCGGCGAAGGATCGCAACCAGTTCGTCGTCACCCATGACCGTGTTTCGCCCGACGGCGTATTCCCTGTCGACCTCGGCGCGCACGAGCGCCACGACGGGATCCTGCTTGGTGACGACGTCGTCGCCGTGCAGGCGGAAATAACCGTTCATCCAATGGGCGATGCCCGCAAGACCGCTGTGCGAATCGACGGCGACGGTGGCGGGGCGGTGCAAAATCGCGCCCGTGTCGAAGATGTTATAGAT
>CAKTSO010000127.1 GCA_934613185.1 uncultured Clostridia bacterium
GTCGATCTGCCCGTCGATCACGCGCTGTCCCGACTCAAGATCAAGTTTTTGCACATGAAGGTCGCGCCCGTCGATGCGAAGCGGGCCGTTTTCCGTCAAAAGCAAAACGACGTTCTCGTCAAACCGTTCCACTTCGTAAACGCCGCGCAGCGCCATATGCTGCCGCGATTCCAGCGTAAACCCGTGGACGCGGGCGGGTTTTCTTTCCTCGTTCACAAAGCTCATCCTCCCATCGCTTTCAAAATCAAAGTTCCCCAAACAAAAACGGACGGGAACCAAGCGTCTCGTCCGTTTTCCCTTATGAATTTTTACGCAACCGCGCCGTGAATTAGAACTCCCGTCGGTTCACCGAAGGTTGATCATCATGCTGACGCGGCCGTCGGCGGCGATATCGCGCCGTTTTCCGCCGTAGCGTTCCCAGACTTCCAGAAGCCAGGTGTCCTGATCCGTCATGACCTCGGAGATCACCTCCAGATCCATGGCGATCGCCTCGTCCATCAAAAGATTGAAGGCGTCGTCCACGCTTTTGGGCGTCATGTAATGCGTCCCGATCCAGAACGAAAGCCGCGCGGAGTTCGCGACGAAATCGCGATAAGCCAGCATTCCCAAGCCGATCGCATGGTCGTTTTCGACCAATGCGTAAACCTTCGCGCCGTTGCGGCGGCTCATCGTATCGTAATACTCCTCAAACTCGACCACGCTGCGCGGCGCACGGCCGCTGCGGATCGATTCGATCAGCTTTTTGTCCGTATTCAAAATGACGATCAGATCTTCGGCCCATCTGCCTTTCGCCTGTTCCAGCGTCATATAACCGCCTCCGTGTGTTCGCCGCTTTCAGGCGCGACGCAGTTTCTGTCCCTGTTTGGTGTCCTCGACGACGTAGCCCATGGAAGCAAGCTTGTCGCGGATCTCGTCGGATTTCGCATAGTCGCGCGCCTGACGCGCCGCCGCACGCTCTTCCAGAAGCTTGAGCGCCTCGGGATCATCGATCTCGGCGGGGCGGGTCACAAGGCCCATCACGCCGCACAATTCGTTCAAACCGTCCAGCGCGGCCTTGGCGTCGCCCGCGGTGGAGTTCTCGGTCACGGCGACGTTGATCGCGCGTACCAGTTCGAAAATCGCACCGACGGCGTCGGCGGTGTTGAAGTCATCCTCCATGGCGTCGACAAAGCGCTTTTTGGCGTCCGCAACGATCTTTTGGATCTCGTCACCCGCCTCGCCCGCGGGAAGGTTGCTCTGCATATGCACGAGATTGTCGCGCGCGGTGTAAAGGCGGTTCAGCGCCGCGGTGGACTGCTCGATCAATTCCTTGGAGAAATTGATCGGGTTGCGATAGTGCGACGAGAGCATGAACAGGCGCACCGCTTCCAGATCGCACTCTTTGGCGATGTCGCGGATGGTAAAGAAATTGCCCTTGGACTTGGACATTTTCTCGTTGTTGATGTTGATAAAGCCGTTGTGCATCCAATAGCGCGCAAGGGGCTTGCCCGTCGCGCCCTCGCTCTGGGCGACTTCGTTTTCATGATGCGGGAAGAGAAGATCCTGCCCGCCGCAGTGAATGTCGATCGTCTCGCCAAGGTAGCGCATGCACATGGCGGAGCACTCGATGTGCCAGCCGGGACGGCCCATGCCCCACGGAGATTTCCACGAAGGTTCGCCGGGCTTTTCCGCCTTCCACAGCGCGAAGTCCATCGGATGGCGCTTGATCTCGCCGGGCGCGATGCGCGCGCCGGCTTCCAGATCGGCAAGGTTCTGGCCCGAGAGCTTGCCGTAGCCGGGGAACGCCTGCGTGTCGAAATACACGTCGCCGTTTTCGACGGGATAGGCGTAGCCGTTATCGATCAGGCGCTTGATGAGCGCGATGATCTGCCCGATCTGCTCCGTGGCGCGGGGATGCACGTCGGCGCGGCGGATGTGCAGCGCGTCGGCATCTTTAAAATACTCGGCAATAAAGCGGTCGGCCAACTGAGCGACGGTGATGCCCTCGGCGTTGGCGCGGTTGATCATCTTATCGTCGATATCCGTGAAGTTCTGGACGTATTTGACTTCGTAGCCCGCGTATTCAAAATAGCGGCGCAGCTGGTCAAAGAGGATGAACGGGCGGGCGTTGCCGATATGGAAATAATCATAGACCGTCGGGCCGCAGGTGTAGATCATGACCTTGCCCGGGACAAGAGGCACAAATTCTTCTTTTTCGTGCGTCAGATGATTGTAAATTCTCATGCGCTTCTCCTTCTTCTTTTTCAAATCTTACTATAACATAAGGATGCCCTCATCACGGAGACGAAGGCATCCTTTCGCGGTTCCACCCCGATTGACCGCACGCTTTTAAAAAAGCGGCGATCCAGCTTTGCTCCCAATATCGCGGGAAAACGTCCCGGGCTAAAAAGCGTTCGCTTCACTCACTCGGGAAGACTATCGAATGCACACGCGCGGACGCATTTGCTTATTATGGGGACTTTCAGCCGGCGATCCCCATCTCTTTCCTGCCGCAAAGCGGCATCCAGCGCTCTTTCGGTCAACGTCTGTCAAAGAATATGAACTTTATGGATTCATTATATCGGCAGCCGTGGCAAATTGCAAGAGGCACGCGCGGCACAAAGGCAGATTTTGTGCTATACTGATTCTATCTTTTCTATAATTGAAAGCAGCAAAGGAGGTGCGCTTTCCATGGCGCGATTCGGAATGGACGGCTACGTCCGCCCGCCCTATCGTCTTCGGCACGCCGCGCGGATGCGCGCGCTCGTATTGATCCTGATCGTCCTGTTCGCGGCGCTCGTTCTTTTTGCCATCGGCTATTTCTGGAACAACGTGCAAAACGCGCCCGCGCCCGATCCCGAGCTTTGGAGCCTTCGCATCGTCAGCGAAGAGACCCCATTAAAACAGGACGTTTCCGTCTCCACTGCGCCGCTTGCCAACGTCTATCTGACGCGCGACGCGGTCAAAGACGGCGAACCCGTCCGATTTGACACGCGCGCCTATGACGCGCTTTGCGCCATGCTTTCCGCCGCAAAAGAGGGCGGCTACAACCCCATCGTCACGCGCGGCTATCTCGATTTGGACGAAGAGCGCGCGCTCTTTAAAGAAGAACAGCACCGCCTTCGCGCGCAGGGTCAAAGCGCCGCCGAGGCATATCTGGCCGCTTCGCAAACACTTGGGACGCCCGGCTCC
The DNA here is from genome assembly GCA_934613185.1 of uncultured Clostridia bacterium. GTDB lineage: Bacteria > Bacillota > Clostridia > Christensenellales > Maliibacteriaceae > RGIG9107. Next base: position 3,172 of record CAKTSO010000127.1, read on the forward strand.
TCGGAATATTCGCTCGGCCTGAGCGTCGAAATCTGCGCCTCCGCCGTCGGCACGACGAGCGGTTTTGAATCCAATCCTCTGTACGACTGGCTTTCCAAAAACGCATGGCGTTACGGTTTCGTCCTCCGTTATCCCGAGGACAAGACCGACGTCACGGGGCACGAGTACGATCCCTGCTGCTATCGCTACGTCGGCGTTTCGCAGGCGAAGCGGATGCGCAAAAAGAACTACTGTTTGGAAGAATATGTCGCCGAAGTGCAGGCACAGCTTCTGGAATACGAAAAAAAACAGGCGAAAAAAGCGAACTGAATCTTTTCATCAAAAAAGGCGTCTCATACGAAACGCCTTTTTTTGATTTTAGTCCAGCACGATGCAGGCGAGCATTTTAAGATCCGCGCCCGACTCGTTTTCGACGCTGTGTCCCGCGCCGTTCCCGGTGACGACCGTGTCGCCCTTTCGGATCACGCTGCGGCTGTGCCCGTCGTCCAAAATGCCCTCGCCCTCGAGAACATAATAGAACTCCGTTTCACCGCTGTGTTCATGATACCCCATCGACGCGCCGTTGGGTACGACGATCTCGGCGAACAGGCGGCACTTTTCCGGCAGGTCGCCGCGCGCGGCGATCGGATGAAAAAACTCGACGCTGCCCTTTCCGCCACGCATATTCTCGCGCGTTTCATGGGTCATGTTCTGTGAAGTCACGATCATGATTTATCACACTCCTTTCGCGTTGATTGCATCCGGCCGCAGCGCCGGATCAAAGTCCTTATGAAACAATCAAAGCTCCGCGCGGATGACGCTGCGGCAGTCGCCCGCCGCCTTCGCCGCCTCGCGAACGGTTTCCTCGCGCGCCGATTCGACCAGCGCCGCACATTCCCCGTCTTCCGCGGCAAACGCACGGACCTTCAGCCCCGCGGCCGCAAGACGGCGCGTGATCTTGTCCGTATCCTCCCCCGCAAAGCGCAGGAAGAAAGCGCTCTCGGCGTCGTTTTTCACAACGGCGCGCTTTGCGTTGCCGTTTTCGTCGAAGAACGTACAATACGCATGCTTCTGCGTTTTCGACGCGCGCACAAGATCGGACACGATTGCGCTGGCCGTGGGCAGCGCGCCCGCGCCGCGGCCGTAGAGCATCGATTCGCCGACCATGTCGCCCGTAAGATAGATCGCGTTGAACGCGTCCTGCACGGAGGCCATCGGATGCGTATTGGGAATGAATGTCGGATACACATGCGCCTCGCACGAATCGCCGTGATCCTTGCCGATTCCGAGCAGTTTCAGCGTCATGCCGAGTTTTTTACCGAGGGAAATGTCCTGCGCCGCGATCTGCGTGATGCCGTCATAGGCGATCGCGCCGACGGGCACATGCCGTCGAAATGCAAGGGAGGCCAGGATCGAAAGCTTGAACACGGCGTCCATGCCGCCCACGTCGAACGTCGGATCGGGTTCGGCATAGCCCAGCTCCTGCGCCTCGGCAAGCGCGGCGTCGTAATCCATGCCCGCCTCGAGCATGCGCCAGAGCATATAGTTCGTCGTGCCGTTGATGATGCCCATGACGCTCGTAATATGGTTGGCCTGCATGGAATTTTTCAACACGTCGATCACGGGCACGCCGCCGCCCGCGCTGGCCTCGTAATAAAGCCCCGCGCCGCTTTTGCGCGCCGCCGCTTCCAGGCGCGGCCACGCGGGTGCAACGGCGCTCTTGTTCGCCGAAACGACCGTTTTGCCGTTCAAAAGCGCACGCTCCATATACGTCGCCGCAGGCTCGCCGCCCCCCATGACTTCCACGACGATATCCACGTCCGGATTGTCGACGATATCGGTCACGTCCGTCGTCAGGATGCCGCCGCCAAGGCCCGGAATGCGCCCCTTGGCCTTGTTCACGTCGCGCACGAGCGCGCGAACGATCAGAAAATCAACATCCTGCGTTTCCCGAAGGAGCGCCGCATTCTTGCGCAGAACGCGCACGACGCCCGAGCCGATGTTGCCCATCCCGAGGAAACCGATCTTTACCATCTTCATTTCGTTTCTCCCTGCGTGTTTTTTCGATACAGTATCTCAAGCCCTTTTAAAGTCAAAAGCGGATCGACGTGCATGCCGATGGAAAGCTGCGCGCTGATCAAGTGCGCAAGGCCGCCCGTGGCGACGACTTTCGCGTCGGGGCGCTCCATCTCCTGCCGCATTTTCGATACGATATAGGCAACCTGCCCGGCGCAGCCGTAGACGATGCCGGCCTGCATATTCAAAGTCGTCGTGCGGTTGATGACTTTCGTCGGACGGACGAGTTCCACCGTCGGCAGCTTCGCCGTGTGGCGCACGAGCGCCTCCATCG
>CAKTSO010000128.1 GCA_934613185.1 uncultured Clostridia bacterium
GGGGAAAAGAAAATGAGCGAAGTATTATACGAAACGAGAGTTCTGGCGCAGAAGATCGCCGATAAGGTTCAGGAATGCGGCCATGCCGTAAAACGGGACGAGCTTTTTTCGCTCGTCGGCGCGAAAAAAGGGGATAAGGCCGTCCACGCGGCGATCGATTACGCGCTGCTTGAAAGCATGCTCCTTCGCCGCGACGCGCTGTATTGCTCGCCGCGTCAGGCGGGGCGCGTGCGCGGGAGGCTTCAGCGTTCGACGCGCGGCTTCGGCTTTGTCGGCGATAAGCTCGGGGACGATCTTTTCATTCCGCCGAATGCCATGGCCGGCGCAATGAACGGGGATATCGTGCTTTGCACGATCCTGCCGCCGAAGATGAACGGCAAAGGCCCCGAGGGGCGCATCGAGAAGATCGTCGAGCGAAAGACCAAATACGTCGTCGGCATCGTCGACTTGAAGGGCCGCGCGCCGCGCCTTCAGCCGGACGAGATGAAGCTGTGCGACCCGATCTATATCGACAAGCGTTTTTTGAACGGTGCGCAGCACGGCCAGCGCGTCGTGCTGGAAATGCGCACCTATGCCGAAAACGGAATGCCCGCCTACGGCATGGTTCGCGAAAACCTGGGCGACCCGAAGGACAAGGGCTGCGACATCACGGCCATTTTGCGCACGCACGGGCTGTTCGAGACGTTCCCCGACGCCGTCAAAAAAGAGACCGCGCCGCTTGACGGGGCGAGCGTCTCCGATGAAGAACGTGAGGGCCGCGAGGATTTCCGTGACCTTTTCACCGTCACGATCGACGGCCGCGACTCCAAGGATTACGACGACGCCGTCGGCGTGGAGTGCGTGTCCGACACGATCACGCGCCTTTATGTGCATATCGCCGACGTGTCGCATTATGTGCGCCCCGGCACGGCGCTCAATGCCGAGGCCTACGAGCGCGGCACGAGCGTCTATCTTCCCGACCGCGTCTGTCCGATGCTGCCCGAGGCGTTGTCCAACGGCATCTGCTCGCTGAACAGGGGCGTCGACCGGCTTTGCCTGTCCGTCGTGGCGGACATCGCCAACGACGGCCGCGTCGTCGATTCGCGCATCAGCCGCGGCGTCATCCGCGTCAACCACCGTCTGGTCTACGAGGATGTGACCGACGTTCTGGAAGGCCGCCCGAGCGATTATGACGAGGAATTGAAAGACAATATCCATAAAATGTGGGCGCTGGCGCAGAAGCTGCATCGCCTGCGCACCTCGCGCGGCAGCATCGACTTCGATTTCCCCGAAAGCGCCATCGTGCTGGACGAAACGGGTCACGCCGTGGACGTTTATTGCAAACAGACCGGCCTTGCCAACGGCATGATCGAGGAGTTCATGCTCGTGGCAAACGAGACGGTCGCCAAATATCTGGACGATCTCGAGCTGCCCGGCATCTTCCGCGTCCATGAGACGCCCGATCCGCAGAAGATCAAAGACTTCGCGCAGTACATTGCGATGTTCGGCTACAAGTTCCCCGTCGTGCGCGGGCAGATTACGCCGAAGCATTTGCAGCAGGTCTCCGACATGATCCGCGATAAGGACGAAGAGTTCGCCATCAGCCGCATGATGCTGCGCTCCATGCAGAAGGCGCGCTACGCCGCGCAGGATCTGGGGCATTTCGGCCTTGCGCTTCAAAATTACTGTCACTTCACCTCGCCCATCCGCCGCTATCCAGACTTGATGGTGCACCGCGTTTTGACGCTGCACCTTCTGGGGCAGATCAATGAGGAGAATTATCAGAAATTGACCGACGCCATGCCCGAGATCGCGGAGCACTGCTCCGAGCGCGAACGCAACGCCATGGAGGCCGAGCGCGACGCGGTCGATCTGAAAAAGTGCGAATATATTCACGATCATCTGGGCGAGGAGTACGACGCCATTATCTCCGGCGTCATGAGCTACGGCTTCTATGCCGAGATGGACAACACCGTCGAAGGCCTCGTGCGCGTGGGCTCTCTGCCGGGCGAATATATCTACGACGAAAAGCGCGGCCAGCTCATGAACAACCGCAACCGCAGCACGTTCAAAACGGGCGATTACGTGCGTGTCGTCGCCGCGGGCGCGGATCTTGCCAACCGCACGATCGACCTTTGCCTGCACGAGGACTGAAATTCGATGAAGCTGCATTGGGCGGGAGAGTATAATCTTGACCCCGCGTCGCTGCCGCACGCGGAACCGAAGCCGAACGCCGTGCCGTTCCGTGAGGCGGAAGATACCAAAAAGCTCGCCGTCATCGCCAACGCGATCGCACTGGTTCTGCTGGCGGTGCTTGCGGCGGCGCTGTTTGTCCGTCTGCGCGGGAAGATCGGCCGCTGGTCGCTTCCCGTCGGCGCGTTGCTGTCGCTTTTGACGATGCTGCCGCACGAAGTGCTGCATGCCGCCTGTTTCGTGGAAGACGTGTATCTTTACACGAATCTCAAGCAGGGGATGCTCTTCGTGACCGGGCCGGAGGATATGTCCCGCGGGCGGTTCGTCGGGATGTCGCTTCTGCCGAATCTTGTCTTCGGAATTGTGCCGTATGCGATCGGGTTCGCGCTGCGATTGCCGACGCTCGGGTATTTCGGCGCGTTCTGCATTTCCATGGGCGCGGGGGATTACTACAATATCTTCAACGCCCTGACGCAGATGCCGCGCGGCGCGCGGACGTACATCGACGGCTTCCGCTCGTATTGGTATCTGCCTTGATTCGGAAGCGGTTCAAACCGTGTGTCGGTTCGGGAAAAAACAGAATCGTCGCTTTTTGCGAAAACGGGCAACAGAACTGCCGGGAAGGCGTTTTTTTGAAAGTCCTTTCGGAGAAAAACGCATACGCGAAGCAAGAAAGACACGAAATTTTGCAAATCCGCGCGAAATAAAGCAAAATAAGAAGAAAAAAGACGGTTGATGCTTTATAATGGAAGCATCAACTTTTCTTTTTGGAGACTGTCATGCAAAACGGAACCGATCCCAGAGAACGAAAAGGCCCCAAACAGGAAAAAGTTCGCGTCCGCTTTCGACCCGCACGCTTTTTTCTGACGTTTTTGCTTCTCGCCGCGGTCGTCGCAGGCGCGTTTTTGCTGCTGCATAAAATCGACGCGCAAAAAGGCGGCGAGGAACCGGGCGCCGCGAGCGAGCCGCCCGTCGTCTACGAAACGGGCTATCTGCGCTCGGACGGCGCGATGATCCCCGTGTATGAAATGCGAGAGAACGAAGAAGGTCAGCTTCTTCGAAAGCAGGCGGGCGAATTTGCGCGCGGCACGGCGGTCGAATACGAGCAGGGCGCCTCGGCGGATGAGGAAGGGTATTTGCGCGTCAAGATCGACGGCGCGGAACGTCTCGTCGAAGAAAAACGCATCGTTCGCGACGCGCAGGACGTGCTCGAGGAAAAGACGCTGTATATGCACACGACGCAGAATCTGATCGCGGACCTTGCAACCTGCGCGCCCGGCGCGCTGATCGCCAAGGGGACGGAGCTTTCCGTCATCGGCTATGATGAATTGGACGAGACGGGTGCGGTGCATCGCTATCTTGTGGAGACGGAAAGCGAATCGGGCGAGACGATCACGGGCTATGTGCGCCCGTGGTATCTTTCCAAAACGGCGGAAGAAGCGCTGGCGACGTATGAACCCGACACGATCGGCGCGATCCACGCCGCGCGAAGCGACCGCTACGGCGGTGGAGACGGCGGCAGCCTCGACTATACCCCGCGTCAAAAGGGCGTTTTTTCGGATAACGTCATGCCCGAGGAGTGCCGTACGCTCTATCTTTGCAGCTACCGCGCGGTGATCGCCGACGTGGACAGCTACATCGCGCTGGCCGATTCCTGCGGGATCAATGCGTTCGTTGTGGACATCTCCGACGGTTCGGCGATCGGTTACGCCTCACCCTATATGCAGGAGCATTCGCCGACGTGCTTTGCCGCGGCGCAGTCCACGGTCGAAGAGTACGGCGCGGCGATCCAAAAAATCAAAGACGCGGGCTATTACGTCATCGGCCGCATCACGACGTTCAACGACACGGGGCTTGTGACGGATCATCCCGAGTTTGGGATCCTCGACCAAAACGGCGCGCCGCTCAAAATGCAGGGGAACTTCTGGCCGTCGGCCTACAGCCGCGGGACGTGGCAGTATAAGCTCGGTCTTGCAAAAGAGGCGGTCGAGCTGTTCGGCTTCAATGAGATTCAGTTCGACTATGTTCGCTTCCCCGACGGAACGTACAGCTACGAGAAAAACGGCACGATCAATTATCAGAACGTCTTCGGCGAGACAAAGGCGCAGGCCATCCAGCGGTTTTTGATGTACGTCTGCGATGAACTGCACGACGAGGGCGTGTACGTCTCCGCCGACGTCTTCGGCGAGACGAGCAACGATTACGTTGCCGCCTACGGACAGTACTGGCCCGCGATCAGCAACGTCGTCGACGTCATCAGCGCCATGCCGTATCCCGATCATTACGGCGAATCGGGAGGCTACAAGCCCTGGGAGCATCCGTACGAGACGCTTTCGATGTGGGCGGCGGGCGCGGTCGCGCGTCAGGCGGAGACGCCGACGCCCGCGGGCGTCCGCACCTGGATTCAGGCATACGATGCCATCCGTCCGCCGTATCCGACCTACGGTCCCGATCAGGTCGGCGCACAGATCCGTGCGATCCGCGATGCGGGGATCACGGGCGGCTACATGACGTGGAACGGCTCGTCGAACATCTATAAATATCAGAGCCTTGTTCCGGCGTTCAATCTTTAAAAGAAACAACACGCGCTGCGCACGAGATGAAAAAGTGCGCAGCGCGTGTTGTATTGTCGAACAGGAATTTGTCAGCGCTTCAGCGCGCCGACGTGGTCGGCATAGCCTGTCACGCCGTCGATCGCCAGATATCCGACCGTTTGCGACAATTCTTCCAAAGAGATGTTCTGCGGATCGAGGAACCAGCTTTGATAGACGGAGAAAAGGCCACTGATGGTGTAGCCTAAAACAATATCCTCATGCTGCGGCGTGAGCGTAGTCTTTTCAAGGAGCGACGCCTTGAACGCGTTTTTCAGCGCGGCGTCGATCTTGACGATGAACGACGAATTGCGGTTCATCCGCATCAGATGCCCGTAGAAATCGGGATCGGAGCGGAAAAGCTGCGTCAGATGCAGCAAAACGCGGGACGGATCGCGCATGTCGCGGGAATAGTCGGCGTTTGTGAGCGCTTCTTCCATATCCGAGATCACTTCGTTTTCGATCTCGTCGAGCACCTGATAGATGCCGCTGTAATAGTTGTAAAATGTCTTTCGGCTGATATCCGCGGCGTCGGCCAGTTCGCGGACGGTGATATCGTCGACGTCCTTGACACTCAAAAGTGCGGCGAAGGCGTTGCGGATGGCGCGCTTGGTACGCACGACGCGGCGGTCGACTTTTTCGGTTTCTCCCGGCATCGATGGTTTCCTCCCGTTGAAAAAGCTCCCGAACAAACCAGCCCGGGGCGGGGAACGTGAAAAGTTCCGCAG
>CAKTSO010000129.1 GCA_934613185.1 uncultured Clostridia bacterium
CGCGCGAGGCGATCGACCCCGTGCGCTTTATCTCCAATCGTTCCAGTGGCCGTATGGGATTTGCCATCGCGGAAGCCGCCGCGCGCTGCGGTGCGGATGTGACGCTGATCTGCGGCCCGTGCGCGATCGCGCCGCCGGTCGGCGTAAAGGTGATTCCGGTGGAGTCCACGCGTCAGATGCTCGACGCCGCGCTCGGCGTGTACGACGGGATGGATCTTGTCTTCAAGGCCGCCGCGCCTGCGGACTATACGCCCGCCGAGACGTATGACAAAAAACTCGGCAAAAAGGACGGCCTTTCCCTTGCACTTTGTGCAACACCGGACGTTTTGGGGACGCTCGGGGGAAAGAAGACGCATCAGTTTCTCGTCGGCTTCGCGGCGGAAACGCATGACTGTCTGGATCACGCGAAGGAAAAAATGGCGCGCAAGCATCTTGACATGATGGTCTTGAACGACGTCACGAAACCCGGCGCGGGCTTTGACGTGACGACGAATATCGTCACCGTCATCACGCCCGACGGCACGGCGCGGCAGTGGCCGCTGATGGACAAATCCGCCGTGGCGGAGCGCCTCGTGGCCTTCGCGCTGGAACAGAGCGAAAAATAAGAAAACAAAAACAGGACGCTTCGCTTCTTTTGGCGGAGCGTCCTGTTTTTTGGGGAACTTGGATTTTATCTGTCTTCTTCGTTCGCAAGGGCGGCGCCTTCATCGGGAATCGAGTAGCAAAGCGCCATGATATCCTCGCGAAGAGTGCTGCCGCGGGATGCAAAACGGCGCTGGAACGAACGCGCAGTGGCTTCATCGGGAACCGTGATCTTGACTGACAGCGCGAGGTTTTGGCCTTCGTACAGACGCACCTGCGCGCGGTAGGCGCTGCCGCCGTTTTGCGGCTGCACATCCGTAAAGATGGTGCTTTCGCGCAGAATGCGCTCGGCGTTGTTTTGCACGAAGACGTCCACCTGGCGGCGCAGATACGGCGGGATGCGGTTGACAAACAGACGAAGCGAGTCACGCCCGCGCGGCGTGAGCATGGTAAAATGCAGCGGCGTGTCGGTGACGGTGACGAACTGCGCTTCCTGCAATTCGCATTTGAGCTGCTGAACGAGCATGTAATCGCTCCAGTGGTTTTCGACCATGTAAACATCGATCTGCTCGCTGGTGAGCGGATGCTTGCAGGAATCCAGAAGGCAGAGAACGACGAGTTTCTGCGTCAGAGGTACTGCGGACATGAGCGATCCCTCCCCTTTAAGATACTATTATTATACCGAAAGTTCGGCAAGTGTTCAATTGCGCGGCGAAGATTTTCCTCATGTGAGAAAAATCGATTGTTTTTGCAAAAGTTTTGAAATTACCTATTGCTTTTTTGAACCATTCATGTATAATAAGAAAGTCGTCGGTTGCGGGTCTATAGCTCAGCTGGTTAGAGCGCTACGTTGACATCGTAGAGGTCGATGGTTCGAGTCCATTTAGACCCACTCGCAAAAGTACATCACACGTCGTGATGTGCTTTTTTCTTTTTCTTTTTCTTTTTTCGCGAGAATTCGTTAAAAAAAGCGATTGCGGCGGCATGTATACTGGTTTATGATAAAAGTATTAAAGGAGGTTATATTGTTATGAGAACAGAAGACAAAGAAACGATCTATCGTGCGATCCTTCGGCATTATACGCCCGGCTCGACGCCGATGCTTTCGACGCTGATCAATTATCTCGGAATGGACGGGATCGATTATACGGCTTACGGCTACGAAAAAGCAAAGGACATGTGTTACGATTGCCCGGAGTTTTTGTCGATCGAGGACGTGGTGATCGGCGGTCAGATGCACCAGAAGGTTCATATTCTGGAATGGCAAGCGCAAAAAGACAACGGTCTGCAAACGCAGCAGATGGCGCAGACGCTGAATTTTGTGCATGCGCAGCCGTCTGCGCCGACGCAGGAAGCGGAGCCGGACGAAAGCTTCGAATCGCTGATCGACCTTTCCCCGCGGACGCTGGAAAGCTACGCGCTGCATACGGGTCAGACGACGGACGAGGCGCTGCGCCAGATCAAAACGTCGTTTGAAGCCGCGCGCGGCTCCATGGATTTTCACCGCGGCACGCCGACGTTCAACACGCCGGTCGCGCGCATTCAATTGAACCGCAATTTATTCCCGAATCGCCCGCCGTGGCATCTGATGTATGCGCTCTTTAAACCTGCGCCTGTGTCCGTCGAACGCGCCGGGGAAGAGAAAGTGCCGACGATGACGACGGCGCAAAAACGCGAGGTATACGGCGTTTTGCGCGGGCATTTGACGTTCGGCGCGGAACTTCACATGGCGCAGGTCGCGGCGGTTCTGTCGTCCTTTGCGCCGAAGGAACGCTACGGCTTTTCCAAAATGAAGCAGTTTTTGCAGGCGATGCCGGAGTTTATCGTACTCCGCGAAGAGATTTTGAACGGCCCGCAGGCGATGGTCACGCTGACGCCCGTCCCCGAATGGGACAAAACGGGCGATGCGCGGGAATCCGCGCCGCAGCCGATGACCGAGCCGCAGACGGCGGCTCCCGCGCCCGCGCAGCCGTCCGGCGACGTGCCGCTCAGGATGGAAGACCGGGTTCTCTTGTCGCGCAAGCCGCTCGAAGTGCTGCATAAGCTCATGACGGGCGAGGAAAATCAGATGCCGCCCCGCAGCGTCATCGACGCCCTCATGCGCAACTACGCCGCGGCCGCCGCGGCGGGGAAGGTCGTCCAAAGCGGCGATTTCTACACCTTCGAGACGGGATTTGCCGATCAAAACGGCGTGCCGATCAACGCGTCGATCAAGCGCGCGGATTACGGCACGTTCCCGTGGTATCTGAGCTATATCGGCAACCACGCGGGCAAGGCGGACGCGCCCGGCAAAAGGCTCGAACAATTCGCGTTTTTGGGGTCGTGGCAGTCGTTCCTGCGCGATCTTGCGGCCATCGCGCTGCCCGAGCCGTGGGATTTTGAAAACCGCGGTGATTATCGGGAGCATCATATCCTGCAAAAGTACATTCAGTATACGTTCTATCGCTTGACGCAGGAGGGCGGCAAAATCCTGACGAGCGACGACGGGCGCTTTGCCGCGTTCAACACGGGCCTTGTCACGCCGCATTACGACGACATTTACGCCTGCTTCGAGGCCAGCAGCGACGAATACGACACCAAGTGGCGTTTTCTCGAGTTCTGCACGAAGGGCCGCCGCGGCACCGGCAAGCGCCTGGTCGAAACGTTCAATCCGCTGCCGCAGCCCGCGCGCTATTTCGAGCGCAAGGAAGATCTGCTCTTCGATCTGGATAAAGATCTGCACACCGATTACGATCACATCATTTTGGACAACGTCTCCCGTCTTCCGCTGGAGTTCCTGCGCGAGGAGTGTCACGGCTGCGCGGAGGCGCTTGAGTGCATCGAGCGGATCGACCGCGGCGAGGACAAACGCAGCGCGTATTCCGATCTGTCCGACGTCATCGCCGATCAGCCGCGCCTGTTCAATCGCATTCGCAACCGCATTTCCGATGCGATCGAATTCGCAAAAAAGCAGGTTCGCTGGAATTTCAAGACGGCGATCCCGTGCTATTTCCCCACGCGCAACGTCATGAGCCTCCTGCTGCCGCTGTCGCTGTGCGAAGAGGGGCGCCCCGACGTCGCGCTCGTGGTCGAGCTGACGCGCTCGGGCAACTATCAGGGGCAGACGATCCTGACGCTTCAACAGGCGTATATCGACGGCCGCCTTCTGTGCCGCCCCGACAGCGAATGGCTCAACACGCGCGTCATCGCGACGGAAGAGGCGCAGGAAGAGGAAGAATAAAATTCAATACAAAAAAGCGAGGCAGACTTGCCTCGCTTTTTCCATGCGCAGAATTATTCCAATGCCGCAGTCTTGATCCATCGCCCGCGCAGAAGACGGACGAGAAAGAAGATCCCGCGAAGCGACAATTCCACAGCCATCGTGATCCAGACGCCGACCACGCCGAAAGACTTCGTGAACAGCAATACCGTCGCCACGCGGATGCCCCACATGCTCGCCGTGCTGATCCAAAACGGCCCCTTGCCGTCGCCCGCCCCGCGAAGCGCGCCGATCACGACGATGCTGACCGCAAACAGCGGCTCCGCGAACGCCACGATCCGCAGCACGTGCGAGCTCAGCGCGACGACCTCGGCCTCCGACGTCAAAAGCCGCGTGAGATCGGGCGCGCAGGCGAACAGAAGAACGCTCGTGACGACGACGAACGCGAACCCGAACGCCGTGGTCAATTTGGCGAAGCGCTCCGCCATATCCGCCCGCCCCGCGCCGATGCTCTGCCCGACGAGCGCCGTGGCCGCGGCCGCGACGCCGTAGGCGGGAAGATAACAAATGCTTTCCGTCTGCACGGCGACGTAATTTGCCGCGACGGAAACGGGCCCCATGCTCGCGACGACGGCGGTCATCACGATCTGCGCCAGGCACAGCGTGATGCGCTCCAGCGCGGCGGGCGTCGCAAGCGTCAGCGCGTTGCGCATGCAAACGCGCGTCAGTTTCCAACTTTCATTGCCGCGAAGGCGCATCGGCCCGCGACGCCGAACGAGGATCAGCAAAAGCGCGGCGCCCACAAAGGCCTGCGCAAGTCCCGTCCCGAGCGCCGCGCCGCGCACGCCGAGCCCCGCGCCCCACACCGTGACGCCGCCGATCCTGCGCGTCGGATAGATCAAAAGAGCGTTGAAGATCACGTCCAGCACGCACATGCCGACGTTCATAAGGCTCGGGATCAGCACGTTTCCGCTGCATCGGGAAATGGCCGAATACATGGCCGATGCCATGCTGAACGGCAGGAACATCGCAACGGTGCAAAAATACGCGCGCGCATGGGGCCGAAGAGATTCTTCCGCGCCGAGCAGGGAGGGGAGAAACTGCCCTAAAACCGTCGCCAAAACCGCCAGCGCGATCCCGAACAAAAGATTGAAGACGATCGCCTGACAGAAGACGTTGCGGCTGTCTTGTTCGCGTCCCGCGCCGAGATATTGCGCGATTTGCACGGAAAAGCCCACTGCCGCGGCGTTGACGATTCCGTTGACTAGCCAGATCGTCGAGGCGACCACGCCGATCGACGCCGTCGCAAGATATCCGAGGCTGCCGACCATCGCCGTGTCGATATAGCTCATCATCGTCATGACGAGCTGTTCCAAAACCGCGGGGATCGACAGCGCGACGACCAGCTTCGCCTGATCTTTCCATGCGATGGTTTCGCCGTGCCGCATGGCAAGGCTCATCTGCGTCATGTTCATGAGAGTGCCTCAGCTTTGCGTTTGTTTTGTCCGTTCCCGTTCCGTTGTCGCCAACAGCCCTTCGCAGCCGCGGAGAATGTCGTCGTAGGCGCGGGCAAAGTCGC